>JAXJUI010000035.1:0-10947 GCA_036309165.1 Agathobacter sp.
ACTTTTATCAAGGCATCATCGTTTACCATAAACATTTGATTTGTTAACCAAACACAAAATTCTATATATGATTTTCCATTTGTCATTTCAGCAATCATTCTATTAGTATCATCCATAAGGAGGGAATGAATTTCGTCAATTTTATCCTCAATTTTCTTGTCTTCTTTTATTATTTGCTTCAATATATCCTGCGTTTCATACATATATACCTTCAACAAGAATGCCTCATTTTCCTGCGAAATGTGTCCAACTTTATATATAAGAAAATGCAAATCGTTCTGATACAATCTTCTGGGTGATTCTAGTCTCCCCTTTTCTACATCATATGTTTTTGTCGTATTAAACATATAATACCGATAAACAACTGTCGGAATAAATGCAACTCTCCTACTTCTTAACATAGCCTCGCGCATTAATAGGGTATCTTTTCCATATGGAACTCTTGGCAAATTCCGAATTTTCATTTTTTCTAACAATGACATCTTAAGAAGTTTAGGCCAGTGGGTTCTCATTAACTGATGATACACAGGAAATCTTTCTCCGAAACCATCTCCTTCAACAACAAACTCTTCTTCACACGCCCTTATTCCTAACGGCTCTCCACTTTCACCATCATAAAATCTAGCTCCACCACAAACTAAATCTACATCCAAACCTTCTATTGCTGTAACTAAAGTTTCTAATGCATCTGATTCTAACTCATCATCTGCATCTACCAAGGTGAAATATCCTTTTCCATTTGCAATACTGACAATCTCTGGAATTCCATAATCCCACCCCACAACTTTTCCTTCGTTCGAAAAAACTTTTCGAAGAACAAATCTTTCGTCATACTTTGCATACTCTTCGATTATTTCGTGTACCGATACTTTTTTTGAACAATTATCATATATAAAACATATAAAATTTTGATATGTCTGCGTCTTTATACTTTCTAACATACGTCTAATATATGGTTCTGCAATGTCGTATGTCTGAACATACAAAAAGACAGTTCTCTCATCAAACTTTATCATTCTTTTTCCTCAACATCTCTTATAAGTATTTTTTTAATATCACAACGTCTTTTGTCATATGGTGGGGGAACCATATAATCTCCTTTGTAATAGCAATTCTTTAGATATGCATCATATTCTTTTGGAGCAGAAAACAATTCTCCCTCAAATTCCAATTTGATTTTCTCTTCAAATGTATTTTTAGTTGTGTCAAGAAGCGTAAGAAAATAATATCGCTCTTCACCATCTGGCACATCGCTAATCTGTGACATTTTTCTTTGAATATCTTGACACTTCTTTTCATATTCACTTTCAGAAATTAGGCCTTTCTTTTTCTTTCTTGTAAAAAAAGCCTGTTCTTCAATAAGCCTATCTCTTACAACATTATTCGATTTTCTAAGTTTATATAAATCAATATGAAGCCCTTTATATCTAAATTCATTATCATCCTCATAAACATATGTCTCAATCTCAGAATATTTATCCCGAACCTTTGTCCAAAAAGCACAATACCGTTCATCATTATTTTGGTCTTGTAAGATTAACCATTTTGGAAGTTCTCTTCTTAAGCATTCTATCGCGCCCTCGTAATCATCTTCCTCTATCATAATATCAAAATCGCGATCCCATGGTACGAATCCTTTATGTCGAACAGCCCCTATCAGTGTTCCAAATGAAATAAAATATGGAATATCATTTCTCTCTAAAACATCTCTGACAGCTACTGCAATTTGCAAAACTCTTTTATGAACATTTATCAAGTCTTCTCTTGTACACCCTTCATCCAAAGGGAAGTCATAATTCACATCACACTCTTTCATTTCTAAATATACTCTCCCGCTGTAATTCGGAATGTGCTTCCAGTCATCATTCTTGATTCATCTGACATCAAATATATTAAAGCTTCCACATAATCAGCTCGTTCACACATTCTTCCCATCGGCAAAATATCCGCAGCTCTTCTTCTAAGTTCTGCCTCACTTTCTCCTTGTGAGCGTCTCAATTCTACCTCCCCTTCTGTAGGCGTCCAGCCCAGAGTCAGGTAATTACAACGAATGTGTTCTGACGCATAATTGTGTGCAATATGTTCTGACAAGGTTAATAACACACCCTTCGAACAAGCATATGCTGCCCTATCTTTTTGCCCACTCCATGCATGCGCAGAACCCGTAAGAACAATGGATCCTCCTCCATTCTGTCTCATATACTGCACAGCACTTTGACAACAAAAGAATGCCGCCTTAAAATTGACATCCATAACACTGTCAAATGTTTCTTCGTCACAGGTGTCTAATGGAGATACTGGTGTTATTCCAGCATAATTGAAAAATCCATCAATTTTTCCATATTTATCATAAACGGTATCAAATAGATTTTTGCAATCAGAAACCTTCTTCAAATCTGTATATACAAACATTCCTTTTTGACCATATATCTCCAATAGACGAAGTATATGTTGCGCCGCCGTTTTATCTCTTCCCGCAATTGCAACTATTGCCCCTTCTTTTGCAAATGCTTCAGCCGCTGCACGGCCAACTCCTTTCGTTCCACCAGAAACAACAATCACTTTTCCTTCAAGTCTTTTTTTCATCATATCATTTTATCCCCAAAGCATTTTCAACATCAAATCCTTTTAAAAGCATCTCGTTTCCATCAATATCTTTAACTGAAACTATCTTCATATAATACTTGAGTCTTTCTGCAAGTTCCTCTTTCGAATCACATACTAAATACATTCTAGATAAAACTTGTTTTTCTGTTCCAATCCATCCTTCAGAAACTGTTTCCCCTTCCTGCATTCGTTGTATATTTGCAACAACGCATTTATCTTGGTCTGCTTCTTTCAAACCAATAATTTGATGGATAGTTCCACTCTTTAATAAGAACCAAAGTGTTGCAGCTGATTTTCCTCTTAGTAAAATATCATCCTCTTTTTCTAAATCAACGCTTCCTTCATTCCCTGTTAATGCGAATCGTATAAGCATTTCTCTTTGGTCAAATCCATGTATCGCTTTCATCAAAATATGGGGTGCTTCTCCTTGTAATCGAAAACCTGTATCATAAACATAAAATTCTCCATCTTCGTAGAATCCTGACAACATCAGGACACCATTTTCAATTCCAATATCCCGAAACATTCTACACGCATTTTGATGCATTCTTTCAAAATACTTATCCACGTATTTTGACGGATATGTTCCACCCAAGCAAACTCTACTAAGTCCAGGCTGCTCATCCGATGTATATCTATCATAAATACAAGATGCACTACACTGTCCATCTTTGAAAGTATAATACATTCCCATATCATCACACTGCATATATTTTTCTACAATAAATCTCTTACATCTAGAATTATCTAATGCTATTCTAACAGCATCTTCTAATTCATCCTCTTTATAACACACGGTCATACCTATACCGCTTCGCCCATCTACAGGTTTTACCATAACAGGATACTGAATTTTTTCCACATCCTCTTTAGACATGTTTTCATCTAAATAGAACTCTGGAATACCATGAATTCCATATTTCTCACAAGTCGCTTTAAACACATCCTTTTGTGTCAACACCTGAACTATCTCATCCGTAGCATAACAAGGAAAATCTAACGCATTACACACCTTATAATATGGTTCAACAAGCACGTCTGCAACGCCTACCAAAACACCATCTACATTCTTTTCTCTTGCCAGTGCAATTAATCCCGGAACATCTATTCCATCCACATCCGCCGCTTCATCAGCAACTCTTTTTGCAGCATCATTTGGAATTGAGCTTGTTACAATGGTATAAACCCCCATATCTCTTGCTACTTCTACGAGAGGAATTGTTTCAGCATTTCCACCCATAATTAACAATTTTTTTCCATATAATTCCTTTTCCATCTTTTGTTCCTTTCTTGACTATTCCAAGGTATAACATTCTCCCTGACACATTAATCGAAATCTATTTTTTGGATATTTACTACACATTTCATTATAAAAAATTCCCGGTAGCCCCATATGCAATGCAAACATACCATAATGACAAGGAATAATCATCTTTGCATTAAGTATATATCCTAATTTAGCACATTCCGCTTCATTTAGATTTCCATATTGACCATTAATTGGTGCAATCATCACATCTATTTCGCCATCTTGCAAATACTCCATTTTCCAATCCATTCGCAAACAGCTGTCCCCAACAAACAAAAATCTCTTTCCATCTGTTTCAAGAATTACGCCAACAGCTAATGGCGCTCCATCTCCATGATCGCACTTTATAAATCTAATTGAAAATCCTGCTTGCCTGTAGAAATCTCCTGGAGAAACGAAACTCGTTCTATCTAGTGAAATCTTTTGCTGTAGCACCATTTCTTTACAATCTTTTGCCACATACAACCTGGTCATCTCATTAATCATCAACCCCGGCATCGCATCATAATCATAATGATCCCCATGAAAATGTGTTGCAATAACCACATCAAGTTTTAATTCTTCAGGAGCAGCAATTTTAGGTAGTAATCGTTTAAATCCTATATTCCCTTCAACTTTTTCAACATAGTCAGATAAATATAAATCTATTCCTAATAACTTTCCTTCTGAATTCTTAATAACAAATCCAGCTTGACCTACACAAAATATATGTATCTTTCCCAATTCAGCATTATAAACATCCTCGACAAATGACATGTCCTACTCCCCTTTTACAATTGAAATAATTTTTTTCATATCATCTTCTAGCATACCTTCATAAAAAGGTAAGACCAATATTTGTGATGAAATTTTTCGTGCAATATCCAATTTAACCTCATCATACTTACCCTCAAAACAATTTTGATCTGATGTAAGCGGATAAAAATATTTCCTTGCATGAATTTTGTTCTTTTTCAAATCTTCATATACTTCATCTCTTGATCGTCCATATTTTTCCATAATTCGAATAGGAAAATATGAGAAATTATTTGTTGCTTCTGCATTTCTACAAAAAAATTCTATTCCTTCAACATCCTTTAACATATCAGAATAGTATTTAAATCTCTCCTTTCGAGATTGAATATACTCTTCAACATGACGTAAATTACATAATCCCATTACAGCACAAAATTCGTTCATTTTTGCATTTGCACCTATCGAACTAACCAATTCTTCACCATGGATACCAAAGTTTTTTAAGTCATATAGCTTTTCATATACCTCATGGTTGGAAAATGCAACTGCACCACCTTCTATTGTATTAAAAAGCTTTGTAGCATGAAAACTAAAAATTGAAGCATCCCCATAGCTACCAATGCCTTTGTTTTTATACTTCACGCCAAAAGCATGAGCAGCATCATAAATAACCTTCAAATTATGCTTCTTTGCAATTCTATCAATTTCTTCTATATTGCATATGTTTCCGTAAACATGAACCGGCAAAATTGCAACCGTTCTATCTGTAATCAAATCTTCGATTTTGCTTTCATCTATGGTTCCATCTGATTCTTTAACATCGCAAAAAACTGGACTCAAATTATTCCTTACAATTGCATGAGTAGTGGAAATAAATGTAAATGGCGTTGTAATCACTTCTCCTCCCACTGGAAAACCAAAGGATTGAATTACCATTTCTAATGCCATATGTCCATTTACCATTAATGACAATTCTGGCACCTCCAAATACTGACACAACTCTTTCTCCAATTGTTTATGATATTTCCCCATATTTGTAAGCCATCTGCTATCCCATAAAGGTTTAATTGCCTCAATGTATTCTTCATATGGAGGCATTGATGACCTCGTCACAAATATATTTTTCTCATTCTCCATTTTATTTGACCTTTCATCTTTTACCCATTCAAGTCCCTAATATGTTCCATGAATAGTTCTTTATTCCTTATAGGTGTCAAAGTTGGTCTTCCCAAATCAGAACGCGAACCAATTGCACACTTTATTTCCAAAAAGGAGAGTTCATCTCGTTCTTTCACTTGTTTCAATTCTTCCTCTAAATCAGCCATGTTTTCCACACTTTTCGCATAAGGATATCCACATGCTTTCGCAATTGAAACCATATCCATTTCAGAAACAACTGTAGGCATTCCTCCTACTGATTCATGCGCGCCATTATTAATCAAAATATGCACTAAATTTTTCGGTTTCTGTGCCCCAATAACCCCCATAGCACCCATATGCATTAACGCAGCGCCATCTCCATCAATACACCAAATTCTTTTATCTTCAGAAGCCAATGCTACACCAAGGGCAATAGAAGAACTATGTCCCATTGATCCTACTGTAAGAAAATCACAACTATGTTCTTGGCCATTTGCAGTTCTTACTTCAAAAAGTTCTCTACTAACTTTTCCCGTTGTTGAAATAATCGGATCTTCACCTGTCACTTTGACAATATGCGAAATAACCTCTTCTCTTTTCAACACACCTTTATTTTCATATTCAACCGAGCAGTTTCCTTCTAAAGCATTTTTCTTTACTACAAAAGCAACCTGCAACCCCTTTGATAATTTCTCCTGAAATTGATGTACAACTTCTTCTAAATTCTCTTCGGTTGTTTCTTTTTCTAGAACAAATGTAGAAATCCCCATATCCTCAAGTAACTTGAGCGTAATTTCTCCTTGGAATGCATGTTGCGGTTCATCAGACACACCAGGTTCTCCTCGCCAACCTACAACAAAAACCATTGGAATTCCATAAACTTTTTCATTCAATAGCGAAACAACTGGATTAACAATATTTCCTTCGCCTGAATTCTGCATATACACAACTGGGACTTTTCCTGTAGCCAAATGATATCCAGCTGCAATTGCCACACAATTACCTTCATTCGCAGCAATAATATGGTGTTTACTTTCCATCCCATATTTCTCCAACAAAAACTCACATAACTTTTTCAGTTGAGAATCCGGTACTCCCACATAAAAATCCGATTTTATTATTTCAACAAACTTTTCTACATTCATTTCCAATCTTGTATCCTATAATTCATCGATTAATGAAATAATCTCCTTAATAGGCATTAACCTTTCATCTACTTCAAGAGCTCGATGATATTTCAAAATATCCCTTGCAGTCTGTTCCATCGCTGGAAATGCACTTCTAGTAAGCTGATTAGCATAGATAACAATATTTACTCCATGATTCGCGAGCTCACTTTCTGTAATAGAATTAAATGAAGTCGGAACAACTACGATTGGAGTCTCTTGATTAAATTCCCGAAATCTATCACAAAACTCAATAATTTCGTCTGGTGATTTCTTTCTACTATGAATCATAATTCCATCTGCTCCCGCTTCAACATATGCCTTTGCCCGACACAATGCATCGTCCATTCCTTGTTCCAAAATTAGGCTCTCAATTCTCGCAATAATCATGAAATCGTCTGTTAATTGCACTCTTTTTCCAGCTCTTATCTTTTCACAGAAATGTTCGATTGTGTCCTGAGTTTGAGGGACTTCTGTTCCAAATAATGAATTCTTTTTCAACCCAACTTTATCTTCAATGATAATAGCCGAAACCCCCATTCTCTCAAGAGAACGCAGTGTATATACAAAGTGTTCTACCTGTCCACCTGTATCCCCATCAAAAATAATTGGTTTTGTTGTAACTTCCATTACGTCATCAATTGTACGAAATCTTGATGTCATATCGACCAACTCTATATCGGGTTTTCCCTTTGCAGTCGAATCACATAATGAAGAAATCCACATTGCATCAAACTGGTCTAGTGAATCATCATTTGCAACAACGGTTTTCTCTGCTATCAATCCAGTTAAGCCATTATGAACTTCAATAGCCTTCACAACTGGACAAAGTGAAATTAATTGTCGTAAACGTTTTCGTCGAAATTCTGGCATTGAGAGTTTTTCTTTCATTTTCATATCTATCCGACGAATACTTTCACTATACGAATATGGAACGTCAACAATTTTTCCACCATATGTCTCTAGTTGTTTCTCTACCCTGTCGCGAATACTTTTCAACGGATATTCCAGCCAGTTATCTCCATGTACAATCACATCTGGACGCATCTGTTCAATTACATCCGTATAATGAATATCCTTTTGAACTATAACATCTTCTATTCCTTCAACCGTTTTAAATAAAGAAACTCTCTCATCTAACGGTTTTGTAAAGAAACGGTTATAACGTATTACTGCTTCATCGCTTAATACTCCAACATACGTTTTCCCCATTTTCTTTGCTTGTTCCAAAATATTGAGATGCCCCTCATGTATAACATCTGTACAAAAACAGACATATACGATTTTTTCCATTAACAATCCCTCTCTTTTATCTTCTTCTGAATAAGACTAGAAGAAACTCCTTGTGTATATTCTGGCTCAATAATTTCTCCACCCCATTCTGCTAAGATTTTAATCGCCTTTTCACGAACATCAGCAAGTGGTCCCTCTCTCCAATCCGTTCCATGAACCATATATTTAGGTTTATATTTTCTCAAGTTTTCCTCGTAATCTCGTACATACTGAGGAACAACTTCATTTACCCCTTTTACACTTTGGATTACAGCTTTACGTTCCTCATATTTCATGTATGGAACTCTTTTATATGATGCAATTGCTTCGTCCGTGAATAATCCAACCATAACCCTTCCATATCTCTGTGCCATATTTATAATATTAATATGTCCAGGGTGAACAATATCTACCGCCATCGGAACATATACTAATGGATTTTCTTTTTCGAATTTTTCAACTCTATTTTTCACTAACGAATCGTCAAAATCATATTTTCTCATATTTGACTTTTCTGGCATGGTAGGTTCTGCTGGTTTTAAACATCTGTGAACACATCCGTCGCACAATGTCCCCTCTAAATCATCTTCCATAAAACGACGTCTCATTTCCGTCATCTTTTCTCCATACCATCCATCTTTTAACGATGTTGTATTAAGATCAGCAACGATTAACATGTTCTCATAATCTGCATTTTCTATTGATAAATATCCTTCACATGTAACCGAAATTGCATCAAACGGAAGATTACATTTTCTTCTCTCTGCCTCATCACAATTACAACGTAAATATGTTTCAATTTCAGGCATATAACCACCTTGGTTATATACATATTTAAAGACTACCTGATCACATAAATGATTGAATAATCTATAATATTCTTCTTTAAGATTTTCTGTATATTTCGTCAAAATACCTGTTACATATATCTTGAAGTCTTTCTTGGTCTCTTCTCTGTACTGATGTAGGTATTTCAAGTGTTCGACAACTTTATCAAAGTCGTCATGTCCATGAATGAATTCATACAACTTTCTTTCTGGCGCATTTATAGAAAATTTAATACTATCAAGTCCCGCATCAATCACTTCTCTGATTCTTTCTGGCGTGGCTAGCGATCCATTCGAGGTTAAATATACATAAGTATATCCAATCTCCTTTGCTTTTCTAATGTAGTCTGCCAAATCCACTACAAGGAATGGTTCACCTGTTGCATAAAATCCAACCTCACGCGTTCCTAAATCATATGCTTGCTGCAATATATCAAATGCCAAATCCTTATCAATTTTTTTGACATCTCTTTGCATTTTCTGATGTGCACAGAAAATGCATTCATGATTACACGCATTTGAAACTTCCATCAAGAAATTTGTTTTAGGAAAAGGAGGTTTTAAACTATATAATTCTGTTCTGTCTGCCGTTTTTAATCTTACCCTCTCTTGTAAATCCACGTCTCTTCCACTCAAGCTCTGTTTTTCCATTATACTTCTCCAATCATCTATTATTCTCTATTCAAAATTTTTCTCAAATACTAAAATATACTTCAGTATATTTATCGACATTTCCCCATAAAAATTTAGTAGCGAAAGCCATTATTACAACTTTCACTACTAGATTTTAATGCATAATATTATCAATATAAACCTTTATCCATGGCGCTAGTATCGAATATTCTGCTACCGCCTTTCGCAAATTACGTATTTTGCTAATTTGTTCTCCATCTTCATTTAACAGTGCACGTGATAAATACAGTGCCCCTTTTACCTCTTGCGGCAAAGTCTCATCTATTTCTTGCAATACATTTTCCTTAAATACATATTCCGCATATTCAATTTGTGAAAGAGCAAACAAAAATAACGTATTCCCTACTTGTTCCACATTCTTTGGAACTTCCTTTTGTTCCAAATAGCAATTCTGGTACTCTTTTTCAAAATAGGCATAACGAATATCATTTTTCGTCTTTATCGCATCTAAAAGCGCTCTTCTTTTTTCAAAAGCATCTAAGGAATGAATAAGAACCTTCACCTGCGCCATCCACTGTGCTATATCAAGTTGAAGCAATTCATCTTCCACATCTATCATACGATGCTTTATGATTTCATTCATGTCTTTATCCAGATATAAAAAATCAGCATTCTTTTCTATCAAATTCATGTATTGTGTTTTTACTATTTGCTTATGTATCTCTACCTTCTCGTGTTCCTTGCCTGTATGTATCGCAGAAATCAAACTCAATTGACTCATAAGGAACAGTTTTTCTTTGTCTACTGACTCCGAGATAAGAAATAATCCTTGTTCTAAAACAGCGGTTTGCTCATTATACTCTTTATTTTTCCATTCCTCATATACTTGGAAATAGGACGAAACATAGGAAAACAGCGTCTCATAGTCTCCTATTTCCTTTGCTGATAATGCCACATATATATCACGGGTAAGTCGAACAATTTCTGGATGATTTTCACCCATCATTTGTGCTTCATGAATCACCTCTTCATATTGTTTTTGAAGATATAATCCAACAAGTTCTGACGCAAGAAAAATTCCTCTTAAGTATTGCTGAAATAGCTCGGCGGATTCTTCCATTTTTGTCAAGGCTTCCTCTGCTTCTTTTAAAACCATTTCTCCATTTAAAACAACACAATGCTCCTGAATCAGATACATTGGCCACTTCAGATTAAGAGGCTCCTCTTCTTTCATTTCCTGCAATATTTTAAGATTTCT
>JAXJUI010000036.1:0-2430 GCA_036309165.1 Agathobacter sp.
CCTCACGATATTTTGCCTTGTGTCCTCGTGCCTGAGGCTGGCGGCGCATCCAGTCGAGCTCCTTCCTGTACAGGTTGTTTGCTGTCTGTATGACAGAGCGTTCGTTTTCAATTCGCTCCTGTCTTTTCTCAAGATAGTAGCTATAGCTGCCCTTGTATGTGTATATTCTCTGGCTATCGAGTTCGAGTATGACAGAACAAATCCTGTCAAGGAAGAATCTGTCATGTGTCACCATAAGAATAGTCTTGTTGCTACGACCGAGAAATTTCTCCAGCCATTCTATCATTTCAAGGTCGAGATGATTAGTCGGCTCATCTAAAATGAGGAAGTCGGGGTCATTCATCAAAACCTTTGCTAATGCTACTCTTTTCTGCTGACCACCAGATAGTTGACCCATTGGCTGGCTGAGGTTGTTTATTTTTAGTTGGGTAAGTATTTGTTTCGCATTCTGATGTTGCTCTTGTGAGCGGCATCCTTTGCTGCAATACTCCATGACGGTCTGTTCTGGCGGAAACTGCGGGGTTTGAGACAGCATTCCTATTGTTACATCGTTGCGGTATATTATATTTCCAGAATCTGCGCTTTCTTCCCCGACAAGGATAGAGAGTAGTGTAGATTTGCCTTTACCGTTTTTTGCTATTAAACCGACATGCTGTCCGTCCGCTATGGAAAAATTTATATTGGCAAACAGTACCCTTTCTCCGAAGGATTTTGTTAGATTCTGTACGTCAAGAATAGGATTTGCCATTTTAGTATAGGAATATTTTTGCTGTGGTAATATTTTTAGACAGTGATTTCTGTATTTAGCGTTTCTATATAATTTAGAAGCTCGTCACGTCCGATAGCTTTTTCTGAAGATGTAACGAAATATGGTGGCAGTTCTTCCCATGTATCACGCATTTTCTCCATCCATTCCCTTGCAGCCTTCTTTGCTTTCAGTTCTCCGAGCTTGTCAGCCTTGGTGAAGACAATGGCGAACGGTATTCCTGACTCTCCTAACCAATCGATAAATTCACGATCGATTTTCTGAGGGTCATGCCTCACATCAATGAGTACAAAGGTGCATACGAGCTGGTGTCTTTGCAGAATATATCCAGCAATCATTTGCTCTAATTTTTTCTGTACTACCTTAGATCTCTTTGCAAAGCCATACCCAGGCAAGTCTACCAGATACCAGTTCTTATTTATTATGAAATGGTTTATAAGCAGGGTTTTTCCTGGCATAGATGATGTCTTTGCTAGATTCTTATGTCGACACAGCATATTTATCAGTGATGACTTGCCCACATTGCTTCGTCCGATGAATGCGTATTCGTTCTTCGTGTCGTTAGGGCATGTACCGACGGTGGGAGAACTAATAACATATTCTGATGATTTTATATCCATGTTTCTTATTGTATAAATAGGTGTATGTATGCGGTGATAATGCTTTTTATATTTTAATTTCTTCAAGTCTTGTTGACAGTTCTTCCCATTTCTTCATTTCTTCTTCCAGTATGCTTTGCACTTGTGTGTATTTGCTAACGAGTTCCATGTCTGACGCATTATCTGGATTGCATAGGAGTGAATCTAATTCCGAAAGTTTTTCTTCTTCTTCTGCAATTTTCTTTTCTGTTTCTGCGATCTGTTTCTGGATGCGCGATATTTGTTTCATGCGTTCTTTTCTTTCCGCATAGCTCATGATGTCGCTGTCGGAAAAGACTGGCAGTTTCTGCGGATAACCTGTCTTCTGTTCTTTAGCCAGTTCTTTTTCCACAGAACTCTGTACGCTTAATTTTGACTCAGACTCTTCATGTTCTTTAATCCAGTCGTATAGTCCTCCAATATATTCCTTTACCGCACCCCCCTTGAATTCATATACTTTTTCAATCAGTCCATCGAGGAATTCACGGTCGTGAGATACGATTATGGCTGTTCCGTCAAATGCTCTAATAGCATCTTTGAGAACGTCCTTCGACTTCATGTCCAGGTGGTTAGTTGGTTCGTCAAGGATAAGCAGGTTGACCGGCTCAAGAAGCAGGCGAATCATTGCAAGACGTGAACGTTCACCACCTGACAAGAACTTTACTTTCTTTTCTGAGGCTTCTCCTCCGAACATAAAGGCACCAAGTATGTCGTTTATACGCAATCGGATTTCTCCCTTGGCAACATGGTCGATGGTTTCGTAAACAGTAAGGGTGTCATCAAGCATTTGCGCCTGGTTCTGCGCAAAATATCCGATTTTAACATTATGTCCTATCTTTAATGTACCGCCAAATGGAATTTCATTCATGATACACTTTATAAGAGTAGACTTGCCCTCTCCGTTTTTCCCGACAAAAGCAACTTTCTCGCCGCGTTTGATGATTAGGTTTACATTTTTGAATACATTATGTGTATATGTTTTTTCAACTTCATCACATATTATCGGATAGTCGCCAGAACGAAGGC
>JAXJUI010000037.1:0-18088 GCA_036309165.1 Agathobacter sp.
ATATATTTCATTTGAAGATGTATTTTATTGAAAATGTATTTCATTGGAAAAGGAATCATTTAGGAAAATTTTTTAAAAAGTTCTTACAAATCTCCCAGGAAATTCGAAATTGAATTTCCTGGGATTTCTTATTTTTTTCTCTCTTATTTCTTTCTTGTTTCTTTACTCCCTTTCTCTATCTCATTCTGATATCTATTTCTCTATCTCTATTTCGATATCAATCTCTCTATCTCCATTTTTCATACATAGAATATTCTTGGAATGTTTCGTATTACACATCCCAAATGCAAATCCTAAGTTTCCTCATCGTCAGGGTTTTCTTTTGCCCAACCGTATGCATATTTTACGGCTTTATTCCAGCCTTTACGTTTTGCTTCACGTTCTTCTTCTGAGAGCGCTGGATTAAAGACTTTTCCTGGCTGTTGATTCTTAATGACATCTTCTTTATTTGCCCAGTATCCTACGGCAAGTCCTGCTAAATAGGCAGCGCCCATTGCAGTAGTTTCTACGCATGCTGGTCTATTTACTGGTGCATTAATCATATCTGATTGAAACTGCATTAAGAAGTTATTTGCTGATGCTCCTCCATCCACTCGAAGAGAGCGAATTTCAATTCCTGCATCCGCTTTCATTGCATCAATTACATCACATACCTGAAGTGCAATCGATTCAAGCGTTGCGCGAATGATATGATTCTTATTTGTTCCTCTTGTAATACCCACAATGGTTCCTCTTGCATACTGATCCCAGTGTGGTGCCCCAAGACCTGTAAACGCAGGCACTACGTAACATCCATGTGTTCCTTTTACTTTTGTTGCCATATATTCAGAATCCGCGGCAGAATCAATGAGTCTCATACCGTCTCTAAGCCACTGAATAGCCGCTCCTGCAACGAAAATCGAACCTTCTAAGGCATAATTTACTTTTCCATCAATTCCCCATGCTATCGTCGTCACAAGACCATTTTTTGAGAATACAGGTTTTTCTCCCGTATTCATGAGTAAGAAACATCCTGTTCCATATGTATTCTTTGCTTCGCCTTCAGTAAAACAAGTCTGTCCAAATAAGGCTGCCTGTTGATCTCCTGCAGCTCCCGCGATTGGGATCTTTGCTCCAAAGAAACTTGGATCTGTATATCCATAAATATAACTTGATGGTTTTACTTCTGGAAGCATACTCTCCGGAATATCAAGTTCTTCTAAAATTTCTTTATCCCATTCTAAGGTGTTAATGTTAAATAACATAGTTCGGCTTGCATTGGAATAATCTGTCACGTGCACGCTCCCATTTGTAAGCTTCCAAATAAGCCACGTCTCAACAGTTCCAAATAATAATTTACCTTCATCGGCAAGCTCTCTTGCACCTTCGACATTATCTAAAATCCATTTTACTTTTGTTGCTGAAAAGTACGCATCGATGATAAGTCCTGTTTTTGCCCGAAAGCTGTCCTGCAATCCTTTTTTCTTTAATGCGTCTGCAATATCCGATGTTCTTCTACATTGCCAAACAATTGCGTTATAAACCGGTTCTCCTGTTTCTTTATTCCATACAATAACCGTTTCCCGCTGATTCGTAATTCCAATTGCAGCAATATCTTCTGCTTTTGCATTAATCGTATTCATTGCTTCTACGGCAACTCCAAGTTGTGTTGACCAAATCTCGTTTGCATTATGTTCTACCCAGCCTGGGTTTGGAAACATCTGTCTAAATTCTTTTTGCGCCATGGAACAAATTTTTCCTGTCTCATCAAAAAGGATGCAACGATTACTTGTTGTACCGGCATCAAGTGCCATGATATATTTCCCCATAATTTTCCTCCTGTATCTAATATCCTTCATAAGTCGCAAATATTAGATGAAATATTTATTCATTATGATAGTACAGTTATCCTTATATACCTTTTGATACCCTGATTCTATCAGAAATAAAAAAGGACACAACGAACAAAGAAGCCTCTAGCCTCAATCTCCATCATCTCCAGTCTCATACATCAAATATTTGCAAATCCATCTATTTACAAAAATTATATATAAAAATATCCCCCACATGAATACTATAGCATTTTGTTCCTTTGATGCCTACCTCATTTTGGGTTTTCCATCATTTTTGGCACATTGCTCAATTCATGTGGGGGATTTTTGTTTACATTGCATTTATATACATTACATTTGTGTACATTGCATTTATGTACATTACATTTATATACATTGCATTTTATGTATTGTACAGTTTATGTGCTTTATTATGCATTTTGAAATAATTTATCGATTAATTTATGTCCTTCTGCTACGAAGTTTCCACATTCATCTGCTGCTTTTTTCGCATCAGCTTCTGTGTACATATACTTATCATTATTTTTTACATCTGTTGAATCATATAACAAATATGGTACATTGTCAGCTGTATGTGTACGCAAGCTAATTGGTGTTGGGTGGTCTGGAAGGATGACTACTCTAAAGTCTTCTCCTGCCGCTTCAAGTCCTTCTACAATTGGCTTAATGATAAGTTCATCAAGGTTTTCGATTGCTTTTACTTTTCTTTCTACGCTTCCCTGATGTCCCATTTCGTCTGGTCCTTCAAGATGAACGTAAACAAAGTCATAATTATCTTTTGTAAGTACATCAAGTGCTGCATTTGCTTTTCCTTCATAGTTTGTATGAAGTCCACCATTTGCGCCTTCAACTTCGATTACTTTCATATCTGTTCCAACGGCGATTCCTTTTAATAAGTCTACCGCTGAAATCATTGCACCTGTTTTGTTTGTTTTTTCTTCAAATGGGAATAATGCTGGTTTTGTTCCTGCTCCCCAGAACCAACAGCTGTTCGCTGGATTAAGTCCCTGTTTTTTACGTTCTACGTTAATTGGGTGATCTTTTAAGATTTCATAACTCTTTTTCATCATATAACGTAAATCTTCGTTTTCTGGTAATTTGTCTCCGATTACCTGTCCTAATACGTCATGTGGCTGTACAAGATCTACCACTTCACCTTTATCCCAGATTAAACAATGACGATAGCTTGTTCCAAGATAAAATTTGTAAATATCTGTTTCTAATTCTTTTCTTACTGCTTCAAGTAATACCGCACAATCTTCTGTGCTGATTTCTGATGCACTGTGATCAATGATTGTTTTTTCTTCGTATACATCTTCTTCGTCTGAAAGTGTTACGATATTACATCTTAATGCGATATCTGTGTCTTTCATTGGTACACCGATGCTAAGCGCTTCAAGTGGTGAACGTCCTGAATAATACTTCTTTGGATCATATCCAAGTACGGAAAGGTTTGCAGTATCACTTCCTGGCTTCATTCCGTCTGGAATTGTATGTACGAGTCCCACTTCTCCTTTTGCTGCAAGTTCATCCATTTTTGGTGTTTTTGCATAAGCTAGTGGTGTTTTGTTTCCAAGTTCTTCGATTGGGTAATCTGCCATTCCATCACCCAAGATTACTAAGTATTTCATGTCTTTTTCCTTCCTAATTTACATTTATGTATTTGTTTTTAGACTAAATCCTATGATATTTTCCATGCTAGCTTTAGGCTAAATCCTATGATATTTTCCATGCTAACTTTAGGCTAATTCTTATACTGAATTTCTGTTATTTTTCTTGATAAATCATAATGACTAAGATAATATTGTGGATTGTTTCTCTATACAGATTTTTTCTCTATACAGATTTTTTCTTTTTCTGGAGAAATTTCTTTCTGCGGGTTTTCTCTATACAAAAAATCTATTCTGCAAGATAAATCTTTTTCCATTTTTGTCCAGATTTTAGCCTGTTTACCTTGCTTTCTTATTCGTTTTTTCTCCATACATAAATTTGACGTTCCAAGGTACAAAAATCTCTAATTTTTTGTACCTTGGATATCATTTTTCTTGTATAGAGAAAGAGAAGCCTTCGCTCGTACGTTTTCTACGTCCTTTTCTATTATTTTTCTCTCCATGAATATGTTTTTCTTGTGTAGAGAAACGCTGCGAAACATATTTTGTCTTGCTTAATTATTTTTCTGTGTAGAGAAACGCTACGAAACATATTTTGTCCTGCTTAATTATTTTTCTGTGTAGAGAAACGCTGCGAAACATATTTTGTCTTGCTTAATTATTTTTCTGTATAGAGAAACGCTACGAAACATATTTTGTCCTGCTTAATTATTTTTCTGTATAGAGAAACGCTGAGAAACATATTTTGTCCTGCTTAATAAAGATACAATCTTTTGGATTATCCATAAAAGATTTTGCACATAAATTTCGAGACTTCCATAAATATTATAGAAGTCTCGTATTTCACATTTTACAATTTATCCAAGGCGAATACGATTTACTAAAGCGATTTCATTTGCTTTTGCTTCGAATTCTGCTTCTGTCATTGCTTTTGTTACAAAGCCAAGTTCACCATTTACTACATTTTCTACAAATTCAACTTCACCGAATGCTTTTTCTACGGCTGCTTTATCAGAAGTTGTTCTTACAAAGAATGTATTTACGCTATCTTTGTAGTCTACTAATGTGATTTTTTCTGGATTCCATGTTAAGAATTTATCTTTTTCTGGGTAACGTACCATGTCTACTACGTCAGCTACTACAGCACTTGCTGTTGGAAGTTTTCCTGCTCCGCTTCCGTAGAACATTCCGTCTCCTAACATATTTCCGTGTACAAATACTGCGTTAAATACGTCATTTACTCCACAAAGTGGGTGCTCTGCACTAAGCATGAATGGTGCTACCATACATGAGTATGTGTTTCCTACCTGTTTACTTGAAGCAAGTAATTTGATAGAACGTCCCATTGCTTTTGCATACTGGAAGTCTGTTGCTGTAATTTTTGTGATTCCTTCGCAGTGAATATCTTCGAAGTCCACCTGCTGTCCACATACTAATGATGTAAGGATTGCAATTTTACGGCATGGATCATGCCCTTCGATATCTGCTGTTGGATCTTTTTCTGCATATCCTTTATCCTGAGCGTCTTTTAATACAACATCAAAATCAGCTCCTTCATTTGCCATTTTTGTTAGCATGTAGTTTGTTGTTCCGTTAAGGATACCTGTGATTTCTTCGATTACATCACCTGTTAAACATTCATGTAATGGACGAATAATTGGAATTCCGCCCCCTACACTTGCTTCAAACTGGAAGTTTACGTTGTTATCTTTTGCAATCTGGATAAGTTCTGCACCTTTTGCAGCAACTAAGTTTTTGTTTGAAGTTGTTACATGTTTTCCAGCTTCAAGCATTTCTTTTACGAATGTAAATGCTGGTTCTACACCACCCATTGTTTCTACAACAAGTCCTACTTCTTTATCTTCTACGATTGTTTTGTAATCTTTTACAACTTTGTCTGCGTTTGGATCTCCCGGGAAATCTCTAAGGTCTAAAATGTATTTTACTTCTACCTCTTCTCCTGCACGTTGTGTGATTTTTTCCTTGTTGATTGTTAATATGTCTACAACACCTGATCCGATTGTTCCATATCCCATTACTGCGATTTTCATTTTTTCTTACTCCTTCGCTAATATCTTTGAATAATGTATTCCATCAATTTTTTCTAAATTTGCACGGATTTCCTCTACACTTCCGCTCTCCTGATATAAATCAATGCTTAAGGTGAGGACCGCAATTCCATTAACTGGAATACTTTGATGAATGGACAGTACATTTCCTTTAAACTCTGCTATGCATTTTAATACAGTGGATAAAATGCCTGGTTGGTCTTCTAGCTGAATAACCATAGTTAATGTCGTACTTCCTTTTTCGTTTTCATAATAAGGAAAAATATCATCCTTATATTTATAGAAAGAACTACGACTGATTCCTACTGCCTCTGTAGCATCCTGTACCGATTCTACTTTTCCGGAATCAATAAGACGTTTGGCTTCTACCACCTTTAATAACACTTCTGGTACTGCTTTTTCTCGCAATACGAAGTAGGCCGTTTTTTCTGCCATGTTCTACCTCCGTTGGTCGAATGTGTTTTTCTCCCGCCGACATTTGTCTTTATGACGAAGATTTTACCACAACTATTTTGGGAGTGCAAGGGAATTTCTTGCATAATTTCGGTATTCTTATGCTTAAAATTTATGGCTACTATTCTCTGTTTGTTACCGGATTGTTTTCGTTCGGGAATACGGTAAACTTGTACTCTTTTCTTTATGTTGCCGTCATGTTTTGGAACCGGAATACGGTAAACTTGTACTTTTTCTTATTTGTTACCGACTTTAGGTTCTTCTTCCTGACGGCAACATCCTCTATTTTTACATTTGTTGCCGGATGGCTTTCGCTCGGGAATACGGTAAACTTGTACTTTTTCTTATTTGTTACCGACTTTAGGCTCCTCTTCCTGACGGTAACATCCTCTATTTTTCTATTTGTTGCCGACTTTTTGTCCCTTTTCCTGACGGTAACACTCTCCATCTTTCCATTTGTTACCGAGTTTCATAGCCGCAACCTTAAATTAATCTTTTAAAATCAAAGAAAAAGCCCGACAACTATTGAAATATATAATACCGATTTCAACCACTTCCAGAACCTGTCACGGTAGCTTCCTACGGATGTCTGGCAACCGAGAAATGTGTTCCAGCTTCATTGGACACACTGAAATCAAAAAGAAGAGGCCTATCGGCCTCTTCCCATCTAATTTCCTGATACAATAATTTTTCTTATTGCAAATCACATATAATTGTAATTATACAAATTACACATAATTATCCTTATTGCAAATCACATATAATTGTAATTATACAAATTACACATAATTATCCTTATTGCAAATCAAATATAATTGTTCTTATGCATATTACACATGATTATCATTATGCACGTGGTTTTCCGCACTGTCCACAGAATTTTCCTTCGTTTACTGTACCACATTCACATGTCCACTGATTTGATACTGGCTGTGGTTTTCCGCATTCGCTACAGAATTTTCCTGTGTTTACGTTTCCGCATTCACATGTCCAACCTGCTGCTGGCTGTGGTGCTGGTTGTGGTTTTCCACACTGTCCGCAGAATTTTCCTGTATTTGTTGCACCACATTCACATGTCCAGCCTGCTGCTGCCTGTGGTGCTGGTGTTGGCTGAGCTGCTGCCATTGCTTGCTGCTGTGCCATAGCCTGCTGCTGCGCTTGCTGTTGCTGTTGCATCTGCATCTGTGCAAGGTTTGTCTGTGATGCTGCTCCCATCATATTTCCTGCTGCATTCATGCCCATTCCCATGCCCATGAATCCTGCCATGGCACCGTTAGCATTTGATCCAGCTGCTTCCATACCTCTTGCAACTGCACCCTGTACATAACCTTCACGTACTGTAGGGTCTGAAAGCATAGCACCTTGGTTACGCATATTGATAAGTTTCTGTGACTCTTCGTCATAAGAGATACTTGCAACACCTACAGACTGGATTTCCATACCACGCATCTGATTCCAATCTGCATCAAGTACGTTTGCCATGTATTTTCCAAGTTCAACTGCTTTACTTGTTACAAATGAAATGCGTGTTCCATCTGCTGACATCTGGTTGATAGATGCCTGTAGCGCCTGCAAAAATTCAGACATATACTGTTCATTAATGTCTGTAATTTCTACATGATCCTGATTCTTTGGAACTGCTTCTGCATAAAACTGTAATGGGTTTACAATTTTTAAAGAATATGTACCATGTGCACGAATAAATAATTCTGCGTTATAGAACATATCAAAGTAGTTAATTGGATTTCTTGTTCCAAATTTAATTCCTTTGATTTCCTGTAAGTTGATGAAGAATACCTGCTGTTTCTGAGGTGTCTGTCCACCAAATTTGATACGGTCAAATGCATTTGATAATGATTCACCAAACTGACCATTGAAAAGAGATGGCATTGATGAGTTATCTACTCTGTAGTATCCAGCTTCTGCTGTGTAGTCTACTACTTTACCACCGTCTACTAATAACATGAACTGGTTTTCACCAACGTGGATGATAGATCCGTTTGAGATTACGCTTGAATCTCCTTTTGTGTTCTGTCCTTTTTTGATTGCAACACCACGAGAGAATACTGTTTGATCTCCCATGTTATCTGCTTCAAATACCTCGAGCCACTGATCAGCAAATGCTCCTCCGACTGCCTGTGCAGCTGCTTTAATAATTCCCATTTAATTTTTCCTCCTTATATATGATTATAGTCAACTTCGTAATACTTATGAAGCGACCAAACCTTCACGTTAATTTCTACAATTCCGGAACCACAATATTCACAGAATTTTTGTCCCAAATTCTTAACTGGAGCACCGCAGTTTGGACATTTCGTCGATACTGCATTGTCAAACTTAACAAGGTCTGCATTCTGAATATACATAAGCTCCATGTTGTATTTGGTTTGTTTTTTTCTTTCGCGGTCACCTTCAATGACCCTTTCTCCATCCAGTTTGTAGTGCATGTATTCTAGGGCACTTTGGATGGTTATGATACACTTTCCATTCTCTTTTCGGTAGTTTGATATCTCCGTCTGATGAATGCGAATGTCTTTGTATACTTCATTGTAATTCGCCGCTTCATTCATTTCGATGATGTTTCGAATCTGATTCTGAATATCCGGCGATGCATTTACTAATACATTAACATCCTTCTTTGTAATTGAATTGAATGCGGATATTAACATATTTTCTGCTTTATGTTTAAACTCTTCCCAGACAAAATCAGGAAAATCTCTTACAATTTGAGGTTCCATTAATTTCGTCATACTGTTTACAGATTTACGTGTTGTCGCTGCGTCATCGAGCTGACGATTGATTCCTTCTGTTATGGTATTCGTTCCAAAAAAAGTTCTGGAAAATTGTCTGACTTTATAAGTTATTACGACTCCGGCAACACCACCAACAAGACAAACTCCTAAAAATATTGGCAAAAAAAATTCCATCGTTCCTACTTTTCCCCATCTTCATACTTTTTCATATGTTTTTGTGTATTTATGCATGTATGACTTCTATATAATTTTTCCAGCATATTTTGCATATATATTTTTCTATCTCTTTGTTCGTCTTACATACATTATTTTGTATTATCCATTTCATGCAGCATTACACATCGTCGCTGTCTGCCATATTTTTTGGACATCCAAGTGATAACCACTTAAGGTATCCATTGATAAATATATCTATGCTTCCATCCATAACTGCATCCACATTTCCACTTTCTACGGAAGTTCTATGGTCTTTTACCATCGTATATGGCTGCATTACATAAGAACGAATTTGGTTTCCCCATCCGATTTCCGTTACTTCTCCACGGATACCAGCTGCTTTTTGTGCTTGTTCTTCTTGTTTTAATAAGTATAGTTTTGCTTTTAACATTTGCATCGCTTTATCTTTGTTCATGTGCTGTGAACGTTCATTCTGGCACTGTACCACAATTCCTGTTGGGAAGTGTGTGATTCGAATTGCCGATGATGTTTTGTTGATATGCTGTCCACCAGCACCACTCGAACGATAGGTATCGATTCGAATATCATCATCTTTTACTTCGATATCAACATCTTCTTCCATATCTGGCATTACATCACAGGATACAAACGATGTCTGTCTTTTTCCAGCTGCGTTGAATGGCGAAATTCGTACCAAACGATGTACTCCTTTTTCGGATTTGAGATATCCGTAGGCATTTTCCCCACTTACTTCGAATGTGATAGATTTTATTCCTGCTTCGTCACCGTCAAGCGAATCCAAAACTGTCAGTGTAAATCCTTTTTTATCAGCCCAGCGGCTATACATACGAAATAGCATCTGTGCCCAGTCACAAGATTCTGTTCCACCTGCGCCTGCGTGAAGCGATACAATGGCATTGTCTTTATCGTATTCTCCCGAAAGGAGAGTTTTCATACGAATGTTTTCGTAAGTCGTTACAAAATCATCCATTGTTTCTTGTATTTCTGGTAATAGGCTTGCGTCATTTTCTTCATAGCCCATTTCTATTAAAGTCTCGATGTCGTCATACTGTTCTGCAAGCTGTGCATATGTCGCTACGTCATCTTTTAGACTCTTTAATTCTTTCATTTTATTTTGGGAAACTACTGGATCATTCCAAAAATCCGGTGCTTCCATTTCTTTTTCTAATTCCTGGATTTTTTGCTCTTTATTTGCCAGGTCAAAGTGAATCCCTCACTTCCTGTAGTGGCGCTTTGTAGCTTTGGAGCTGGCTCTTAAAGTTATCAAGTTCTACCACAGTTTCACCTCTTTCTTTTTCGTTTTCGATTTTTGTACAGTTCTACTATACAACAAAAGAGCACGTCCTTACAATAGGATTTTCATCCCTTAACGTGCTCTAATTCTGCTAAATTGGCGTATTAAAATTTGTGTATTTTTTCTAACTTTTCTTTATTTTATCTCGAACATGTGTTTGTTATAATATATGTATGGCGCTACCCTATTCGGTAGGCGGTAAGCCTCCTTCGTAAGAGTTTTAGCTTACGTTTACATACACTCCGCCTAGGGAAATCTGTAAAGGAGGTCTGTGCTTATGCTTACAACAGAGCTATTTATAGCCATCATCAGCTTATGTCTTACTTGCTTTGCTCTTGGTTATACGATTGGTTCTAAGAGCAAGAAATAAACACAAAGGACCGCCCATTCACGTCTGACATACGTTGGCGGTCACTTTGACTTAAAATTATATCAGGCTAACCGTCTATCGGTAACGCCTTTCTTATCATCATAATATCAGCATCATTTAGTTCTGTCAATCAGATTAACAATAACACAAATCAACAAAAGTCCCAGTCCTGCTCCGATTGCATCAATTCCAACATCCCGAAGCATTCCAGCTCTACCGGGAACGAACAACTGATGTACTTCGTCCGATGCTGCATAACATACTGCCAACAGCATTGACAATATATATGGATGTTTCACTTTCTCTCGTCCATATACTACTCCTAGCAAGAGCACAGCCAAAATTGCAAACTCTGTCATGTGTGCACTTTTTCGAACTAGCACTTCGACGATATCATGTACTTTTTGCACTGCCTCTTTTGTGGAGTCCATATGGAACACCTCGATTATACTGTCTGCAATTTTGGTACTGATTCCTCCGCTTGTGTTTGAGGATACCTCGCCTGGCTGATGGGAAAAGTAGAAAATTACTCCCATCCACACCAATGCTAATATCATAAATACAATACTTCGTCTCTTCGTTTTACTATTCTTTGTTTCTTCCTGATTTGTTTTACTATTCTTCGCCATCTTCGGCAAGCTTTCCTTGCATGATTTCGTATGCTTTTTGGAATTGGCTATCATACTGTTTGTCATACTCCCCGTCCGTTGGTCCGCTGTATTCGTATTCTACTTCTACATCTGGCGCGATTCCTACTTCATGAATATAGTTTCCGTTTGGTGTAAAATATTTTGCTGTTGTAATTTTGATTGCATCATGATCGGATAATTCAAAATAGGTCTGTACAATTCCTTTTCCGAATGAATTTGTTCCTACGATAGTACCGTAGTTGTAATCCTTAATTGCGCCTGCAAAAATTTCTGATGCACTTGCTGAATTTTCATCCTGCAAAAGTACAATTGGATAATCGACACATCCCGCTTCGGATGTATAGGTCTGGCGATTTCCGTATTTATCTTCTGTATATACCACTGTGCCTTCTGGTAACAACTGGTCTAAAATATCGGTTACTGAAGTTAAAAGTCCTCCTGGGTTTGCTCGAAGATCTACGATTAATCCTTTCATGCCCTGACTTTCTAATTCTGTACGATAAGCTTCAAACTGTGATGCTGTATTGGTTTGGAATTCGGAAATCTGGATATATCCGATATCGCCTTCTAGCATTTCAGCGGTTACACTTGGAAGCTGAATATTTCTTCTTTCAACTTCAAAAGTCAATGTTTCACCTGTTGATTCACGATAAATCTCAAGTGTTACAAAGGTTCCTTCTTCTCCTCGAATTAGTTTAACAAGTTCAGAAACTTCCATACTTGTTGCTTCCACGCCATCTACCGTAAGGATGATATCATCTTTTTTTAGTCCTGCTTCTTCGGATGGTGTTCCTTCATATACTTTACTGATGGTAACCACCATTGTGTCCGCATTTTGCGAAAGTCCAGCTCCGATTCCGTAATAATCACCGGTTGTACTTACCTGAAATTCGTTAAATGCTTCTTCATCATAATAAACCGAGTATTTGTCTCCAAGTCCTGCTACAAGTCCTTCGTAAATACTATCTCTAACTTCATCTTTGTCATAGTCATCATAATAGTAAACGTCCATGTACTGTGTTAGTTCGTTGATTTTTTCTACCGTTTCAGCATCTAAAATAGCACTGTCGCTTACTGCCGATACACTTCCTGAATTTCCAATTACTACATACTGACCTGTAAGTCCTGCATATCCTTTTATCATCAAAAATCCGCCAAGAATTGCAACTGTTCCACCTAAAAGAACACCAAGTCCAAGTCCTTTTCCAAATCCTGCGTTTTTCTTTTTCTTCTGCGAAAATTGATTGTTTCCTGTGCCATTCGCTTGATACATTCCCTGCGCATAGTTTCCATACTGTCCCGGATTCATACCTTGCATGTAATTTCCATTTTGTGTCTGATTCATATTTTGTCCCATATATACATTTTGTGACTGATTCATATTTTGTCCCGGATTTCCATTTTGTCCCGGTGTGCCAAATTGGTTAAAATCTTCCATTTCCTACTGCCTCCAATTTCTAAACCCTTTTATGTATTCGTTTTATCTATACTTGATGCTTCCTTCGGATGCATAGCAATATTATAAGAGTCATACTTCATTTGAAGCATGACTCTAACTAATTTTATTATTCTTTTATGAACAATATGTGTTCACTATCTTAATATTTTCTTACTTTGTTCATCTCTTACATTATACTTTCAAATGTTTACGAATCGTAAGTTTACTTCCAAGGAAACCAATTCCCACACCCAAAATAAGTGCAATTGGAATTAACTGGTTGAAAAGTTTATTTGCCGGAATGAAATTAAGCATTGATCCAATGAAGTTAAATTTTTCTCCGATATAAACAACGATTTTTTCATATAAGAAGTACAAAAGTACAAGCGGAATACTTGCTCCAATCAAACCGATAATGATACCTTCAAATACGAATGGTGCTCTTACCAAATAGTCAGTTGCACCAATTAATTTCATAATCGCAATTTCTTCTTTTCGTACTGTGATACCCACGGTTACTGTGTTACTAATCAAAAATACCGCTACACAAAGAAGAATCAAAATGATGCCTACTGAGATATAACTAATCAATTTATTAAAATCGGTAAGTGTATTTGCTACTTCTTCTGATTTTTTTACTTCTCGTACGCCGTCAATCTTTTCGATTGCGGTTACGACTCTACTCTGATTTGAAATGTCATCAAGATAAATCTCATAATTCGCAGAATTCGCAAGTGGATTTTCTGTAAATCCTTCTGCTAAATGTTCTTTTCCTTCAAAGTAAGATTCTTTGAATGTTTCCCAAGCTTCATCTGCTGTTACAAATCTAGATTTTTCTTTATTAATTCCTTTAATTGTAAGAATCTGTTCTTCTCCAATTGTTTCGATTGCTGATTCTTCCATTCCTTCGTCAAAGAACACTGTAATTGCTACGCCTTCTTCCGCTGCTTTTACCATAGTTCCGAAGTTTTCAATTAAAATGAAGAATAGTCCAAACATAAAGATACATGCGCCCATCGTTGCAATGGATGCAAGTGAAAAAGTTTTGTTACGCCAAATGTTTTTAACGCCCTGTTTAAGGGAATAAAAAAAAGTATTAAATATCATCGTCATCACCCTGTTTGCTGTCTTCTACGACAACACCTTTCTTAATTGTGATAACTCGCTTCTTCATAACTTTAACGATTTCCATATTGTGCGTAACTACAATAACAGTGGTTCCTTTTTCGTTAATTTCTTCAAGAAGTTTCATGATTTCCCATGCGTTATTATTATCTAAGTTTCCTGTTGGTTCGTCTGCCAAAAGAATGCTTGGTTCGTTTACAAGCGCTCTTGCAATTGCAACTCTTTGCTGCTCTCCCCCTGATAACTGTTTTGGGAAAGAACGATATTTTGCTGCAAGTCCAACCGTTGAGAGCATCTGTGGTACTCTTTTTTTGATATGTGCATTTGATTCCCCAATTACTTTTTGAGCAAATGCAACATTGTCATATACGTTTCTGTCTTTTAAAAGACGGAAATCCTGGAATACACATCCAATATTTCTACGATATTTTGGAATAAATTTTCTTTTGATTTTTCCAAGTGTCTTTCCGTTTACGGAAATTTCACCTTCTGTTGGTTCTAATTCTTTTAATAACAAGCGGATAAGTGTTGATTTTCCTGATCCACTATCGCCGACGATAAATACAAATTCGCCATCTCCGATTTCTAAGTTGACGTCATTAAGTGCAGGAATTCCTGCGGAATATGACTTACTGACATGTTCTAACTTAATCATGTGTTCTCCTGTTTCTAGGTGCTATGGTTATTTCTAGTAATCAATTGATTCCATATACTTCATGTATTTTACTACCATAAGGGCAATTTTGAAAGTAATGGCATCTTCGAACACGCGAAGGTCTAATCCTGTACTCTTCTGAAGCTTGTCCAAACGATATACCAGTGTATTTCTATGAATATACAACTGTCTTGATGTTTCGGATACATTCAAGCTGTTTTCGAAGAATTTATTAATAGTTGTAAGGATTTCTTCGTCGAATTCGTCTGGTGTTTTTCCATCAAAAATTTCTTTGATGAACATTTTACATAATGGAATTGGAAGCTGATAAATAAGTCGTCCGATTCCAAGCTGTGAGTATGCAATCACATCCTGATTTTCAAAGAAAATCTTTCCTACATCTAAAGCCATGCGTGCTTCTTTGAAAGAACGTGATACTTCTTTTAACTCATTTACAATTGTACCGTAAGATACATGTACATTATTATTAGTGTCACTTCGGAACAAATTTATGATAACTTCTGCAGTTTTATTTAAATCTGCATAAGTTTCTGTCTGTGCAAGTTCTTTTACTACGATAATATTTTTCTCGTCTACTGCTGTTACAAAGTCCTTTGATTTTGTGCCGAAAAGACTTCTGATTTTTTCTAATTCATTTCCGTCTTTTTCTCGGTTTGTTTCTACGATGAATACAACACGACGCACTTCGATATCTATGTGAAGTTTTTTCGCTCTGTTATAAATGTCTACTAATAACAGGTTGTCCAATAAAAGATTTTTAATAAAGTTATCCTTATCAAATCTTTCTTTATACGCTACCAAAAGGTTCTGAATCTGGAAGTTTGCAATTTTTCCGATCATGTATGCATCTTCTGAATCTCCGCGCGCAAGAAGAATGTATTCGAGCTGATGATCGTCGAACACTTTAAAAAACTGGCAACCATTAATCACCTGACTATCCGCCTGCGATGTTGCAAATGCCTGCGCTGGCGCTGTATACTTTTCTGCTTCTGGAAATGTGGAAGCCATGACCTTTCCTTCTGCGTCAATGACACAAAGATCGGTTCTAGTTATACCTTTCAAACCATCAATGGTATTCTGAAGTATCTGATTGGAAATCATGCTATGTTCTCCTTTTCCCCTCAATTTAACGTTTTGCATAAATATCTTTTATTATTATAGTGCAAAAACACAAAAAAAGGAAGAGCTAATGCATATTTTTTTATACATTTTCTCTTCCTTTTAGATGTTTTGTTAGTAAATTTTACTATATATAGTCGTTATATTCTAAAAATCCTTCTCCAAGTACTTCATGTACGTCTGACACAATAACAAATGCATTTGGATCAATTTCTACTACAAGCTCTTTTAGCGATACAATTTCTTTTTTTGATACAACACAGTAGAGCACAAATTTGTCATCTCCTGTATACATTCCCTTTGCTCGAAAGCCTGTAAGACCACGATCTAAGTCAACCATAATCTTTTTGGATACTTCCTGATATTTGTCTGTAATGATAAATGCGGCTTTCGAATATTTGAAACCTTCTACAATTGCATCCGATACTTTCGTTCCTACGAAAATTGCAATAACGGCATACATCGTTGCGTGAATTCCAAAGATATATCCACCAATAATGATAACGAGTCCGTCTAATACAAATAAAATTTTTGCAACAGAATGATGTCTCAATTTGCGGTGCAAAAGAGCAGCTACCATATCGGTTCCACCTGTTGTTGCATTTGCTCGAAGTACAAGTCCAATTCCTGCTCCTGAGAAAAAACCACCAAAGATTGCTGCAAGCAGGAAATCTCCTTGCACGAAATCCATAAGTGGTATCCAATACAACCAAACTGATAGCATAATCGTTCCAAACAATGTCCGTCCAACAAAATGTCGTCCCATTTTCCAATAAGCTATAATGAATACCGGAATGTTGAGCGCAATATTGGTAAGCCAAAGCGGAATTCCACCTTCAATATAATTACTAGAAATATTTTTTATGATAATTGCCAGACCGGAAAATCCTCCTGTTACAAGTCCAATCGGATCAAAAATCCACTGGATGGCAAGTGCCAAAAGAAAAGTTCCTAGAACAATTAGCAAATAAGGCACTATTTTATGATGTTTCTTTAAAATTGCCGTCATACTTTTTCCTATCTCTTATTTTTACTCTTACTTTACTTTTTTTGAGTATTCATTTTTCCCCACTGTTGGTTCCTTGACAAATTTCCTTTTACAAATTAGTGGTCCATGTTAAACAAATGAATTTGTTTAGACAATTTCCAAATACGAAGTTGTCTTTGAATCATCCCAATTAAACGATGTTTACGTTTCTGGAATTTTCCACTTCCAATTCCATACCATAGATTTGCCGAAAGTTTGTCTTTATGGTCGTGTAAAAAATATGCTTGTTGTGGTTCTGGTAATAGACTAATAATCACATCCGGAGTGAGTGCATTCACTTCATTGATAACCGCGTCACATACGCTACCCATGTCACTTAACACTTCTGCGCCCACAATTTCACATTTTGGATACTCATCTTCTATGAATTCTCTAGCAGCACTTATTTCTTCTTCATTCTCCCCGATAAAGAAGACCGTCTTATGTCCTCTTTCAATACGCTTTAACAATTCGAAAAAGAAGTCCTCCCCTTCAATTTCGTATTTTCTTTGCATTGTAAGTTTATTTGCTGCCGCAAGAATTCCCGTATCCGCAATAATTGTGTGATCAACACTTTCGATTGTTTCGCGAAGCACTTCGTCCGCTGTCGCGTCAAAAATTGTTGGCATGGTTAATTCTACTACGGTATTGAAACTATTATTACAAAGCATATTTTCTACCTGCATAATAGATTCCCGTACCGTGTAATTATCTAGTTCTATTCCAGCTATGTTAATTTTCTTAATCATACGCTTGTTACCTAGTTTTTCCATTTCTTTAACTATTTATGCATTATAACAATCTAATTCTGTTTTGACAAGCCACCTTTTTACTGTAAAATTTTTAATTTGTGCGACAATTTAGCCCCTTTTTTTTCTTTGTTTCACATTTAAAAAGTCAAATGTTTTTTCCAATTTTCTCCTTTTTAGTTAAATTTTATAATATTTTCCTAAAACGCTTGTTCGACATTTTTTCCCACAAAATTGTGGATAACGTGTATAACTCTGTGCATAACTCAATTTTAAGGATTTTCTGCCCTTCATTTTGTGGATAAATCAGACCATGATGTACTTTTTTTGCGTTTATACACCTAGTACCATAGTTCTACTTTGTGCATATTGTACATATATCACGAGTTTTTATACCATTTTGCAATTTTCGTTTTATGAAATCGTTTTCAGTTTTGACTGACTATTCTGCTTTTAAAAAATTTTCTGTTCAATTTAGTTTTTTATTTATCTCTTTTTTCTTTTTCATTTATCTTTGTTACTTATCTTTGTTACCAGTCATCTTTTCTCTCTGTGGGCGGTAACATTCTTTGTTTCCCATCTTGTTACCGGCATGTTTTCCTCCACTTTTTCGGTAACATTCTCTATTTTCCATCTTGTTACCGTAGCTACTTTCGTTTTCTCAGCGGTAACATTTCTCTTTTTCTTATTTGTTGCCGAATTACTTTCGCTCGGGTGTACGGTAA
>JAXJUI010000038.1:0-2751 GCA_036309165.1 Agathobacter sp.
GCAGAGATATCCAGATATTCTCCGGTTGCCTGGCTTGGGAACAAAATATTTTTGGGTTTTCCACACTGAAACCAGTACTCTGTCAGAATGTCAAGTGTACGGTCAGCAAGAATGGTATAACGGTCTATTCTGTTTTTGGTGTTGCGGATATGGATGGAATGATTTTTGCGGGAAATATCTTCGTAATGTAAATGGGTTGCTTCAGATACACGAAGACCGCCCGAATACATAACAGCAAAGATAGCCTTGTATTTCAGGTTTTTAGTAGTATCAAGTATGGCTTCGATTTCTTCTTTAGCAAGAACCGTAGGCAGGGAGCGGTCACGTTTCATTCTGGGAATTTCATCTTCGTCCCAGTTGAGCTTGAGTACCCGCTTGTACATGAAGCGTAAAGCACCATAGTAGTGGTTGTAGGTTTCAGGTAAAATGCCCATCAGTCTTTTGGTGGTCAGGTAATCATCCGCATCAGCTACAGTAAGTTCCTGCCAGGGTTTACCTGTAGCATTCAGGAAAGGACTAAGGGCGTGACAATACGCCTTTGTAGTGGATTCCTTAAGATTCTTTTTCTGTGCAGCAATAGTTATTAATTCAAAAATATCTTCGTACATAAAATAACCTCCATGAAATAAAAGTAGTAATAACAACAGTAACTACCCATCATGGAGGAGCATTTGCAAAATAAAACTGCTTGTGAAAGCAGCCTGAAGGTGGTATCATTTTCATAGGCAGTTGTCGGGACTAAGCCCGTGTTTGAAGTTTGTTATTGGTCGTGCTTTAACAATACTATCTTGGGACAATCCTGTCACTGCCTTTTTTAGAAAACTGCGCCACAGCCTTGGCAGGCCATCGCGCAGCGATTTTGTTCACTTTGAATTTTGTGGAGGGTGTTATGCAATATACCGAGGTACAGAATATAGCGAAAAAGACAATCGAGTTCATTAAAGATAATATACAGCCCGGCATGACATTGCTTGAGGTAAGACATTTGTGTGAAACAAAAATGATGGAATTGGGAGCTGATTCTTTTTGGTATTGGGATGTGGGGGCTTTTGTTTTTGCTGGGGATGAAACCACATTATCCGTTTCAGGGAAAGAATATACTACAAGTGAAAGAGTTATTGCAGAAAATGACATTATTACAATCGACTTGAGTCCACAAAATGAGGATACATGGGGCGATTATGCAAGAACCATTATTATTGAAAAAGGAAAGGTTGTCGAAACTGATAATGTGACTAATGATGAATGGAAAAAAGGATTGTTGATGGAAGAATATTTGCATGAGGAGATGTGCAAATTTGTTGCACCGGAAACTACCTTCGAGGAGCTATATTATCATATAAATAGTATTATAGAAGAAAAAGGGTATATAAATCTTGATTTCATGGGAAACTTGGGGCATTCAATTGTTCGACAGAAAAATGATAGAATCTATATAGAAAAGGGCAATCAAATTTGCCTTGGCGAGGTTCATTATTTTACTTTTGAGCCACATATAAGTGTTCAAGGTTCAAAATATGGATATAAAAGAGAGAATATTTACTATTTTGAAAATGGAGAAATCAAAGAGTTATAATTTGTAGATGTACCCGAATTTTCCGTCTTGCGAAGAGACTGAAAGCAACAGAAGATTTGAATTTGAAGTTGTCGGATTGCTAAATTCCTATTTTAGAGCTAAGGAGGTTTTGAAAGAGTGGATATTATATATAAGCGGCTTACAGAAAATGAATTAGATGCATTTATCCAAATGAGAATGAAACAGCTTCGTGAAGAAGGTGCTACAGAAGAAATTGACTTGGTTCCTAATTTGGAAGATTACTATAAAAGGCATATGGCAGATGGAACATTTGTCTCATGGATCGCAATGGACGGGGATAAGATTATAGGAACAAGTGGAATGTCGTTTGTTGAGAAACCACCATATTTTGGATGCCCTTCTGGAAGAATAGGATTGCTTTCCAGTATGTTCACTAATCCAAATTACAGGAGAAAAGGTATAGCGAAGGAGTTACTTTCAAGAGTAGTAAGTGAAGCTAAGGAATATGGCTGTGGTACTGTTCAGATTACAGCATCAGATATGGGTGTTAAGTTATATACTGATTTTGGATTTAAGCATAATGGCAACTTTATGCATTATAAGTTATAGTATGAAATTCCAGTCTTGCAAGAGATTGAAAGCAACAGAAGATTTGAATTTATATAGCGGAAGGAGATAACAAAATGATACATAAAATGAACCTTTGGAACGATTCATTTAAGAACATCATTGTGATGATTATTGTGAAGCAGTATTAAAATCAGCAGGAAAATTACCAAGTGATTGGTCAGGGACAGACTATAAAGTTTCTTATAACGATAATGGAAAAAACAAAAAGTCTTTTTATGGTTCTCCTGAAAAAGTATCTTTGCCTGCTCTGTAAATCCTGCCCAAGAAAAATACCAGTAATGGATACTTGCATTTTCCTTTTTTCTCAATGAATCTTTTAATCTATACATACCTCGCTGGGCATTCTGCTTTTCTTTTTTATATGTTATTTTATAGTAAAATGACATAGATAAATTACTTTTGGGACAGCCCCTCCGTATAACACTCGCGATTAAAGGCGCGATTTCCTTCTATCCAAAATTTAAGATATTCTTTTTAGTTTGTAAATAACATAATTTATTCCAATCATTATTGAAACTAATTCGTAAGGGATTTTGTACAAGGAATTCGTAAGGTCCGAATGCAAATCTTGTTCAGCTTGAGGC
>JAXJUI010000039.1:0-4291 GCA_036309165.1 Agathobacter sp.
CATATAATACCGGCAAGGAGGGAACAGACCATGATAAAAAGTGAATATATTGGCAAAAAGGTGAAGATCACCACAGCAGATGGTCTGGAATACACCGGAAAAGCGGTGGAAATAGAAGGGCCGGAAGAAACGGAAAGCGGAGAGCTTGAGATTGGAATAAATTATGCAGGCGGTATTACAATGATTGCTGAGAGTGACATTGAAAGCATGGAAGTGTTCGAAAAGAAATAGATTTCCTTGAATGACCCGCCAAAAATGGTGCATCGTTCAACATTATATGTCACAAATGTTGCCTACTGCTAAAAAAGTGTTTTTTGAAATGTTGGAGGGGATGTTAGAATGATACCTGATTTTTTAAGACCAGAGAATGTGAAACCAAATCCAGAGGCAGATACAATGCTTCGGTTAATACAAGAGTATGAAGAACATTTTGGAAAAGAAGTAACAACCGAGCCTGCTCCATATACTACGCAAGATTGGATAGTTATTCTTCAAAAATGTATCGCAGAAGATATTCTCTTGGAAGAACTATTAAAGGGTGAACTTGAGACGCCGGATTTTGAAGAAGTCGAATATATTATAATTAAAGAATAATACCACCCAGTCAAAATGATTGAGTGGTATTTTTATACCCATTTTTGTTGAATGATCTGCCCAAAATGGTGTATCGTTCAATAATGCGGTTGTTTTTTGTCTTAGCTTACTATCTTTATTTATGTGCTTGTTTGTATTGAGAACCTTAATTGTTAAATGAAACGCAGTTATTTCATTCATCTATCCTTTATTAAAAAAACTATATTTGTAATAAGCACATGTTCTGCATCATGGCTTACAAATACCCTATTGATAAATCATGACGTAGCTATTATCCTCTGATTGTTGGCGGCGGATAAGGAGGACACTATGTCTAAGTTCTTTACTTATGAGGATCGTCTTAACCTTCAAAAGAAGTTGAAGGAAAGTATGTCCATAAAAGCTATTGCCACTGACCTGGGTAAGAATCCAACAACGATTTCAAGAGAAATCAAGAAGTACTCTTCTGAAATTGCCACAGGTTATCCTGGCTATCCATTCAATGAATGTAGAACAGATTTAACTGCCGTAATAAAAATATATGTGGCAAGGATTGTTCTCGCAAAGCAACCCAGTACTGTAAGTCATGTCCATACTGCAATGAACACTGTAAGGACTTTGTTCGCGAGGTCTGTACAGCACGTTTTAGACCGCCTTATGTCTGTAATGGGTGCGAAAAGATTGGTAAATGCAGCCTGTTGAAAAGCATCTATGACGCAGAGCATGCTCATATCAAAGCTCACAATGTAATATCTGAATCCCGCAGTGGACTTTGTGTATCGGAGGAAGAGATTGCAAGGCTAAATGCAATCATTACTCCTCTGGTTAACAATGGTCAGTCAGTTCATCAAATCTATGTTGAACATGAAAATGAACTAATGTGTAGTGAGAAAACCATCTATAACTACATCGATGCATGCCTCTTTGATGTTAGGAATATCGATCTGCCAAGAAAATGAATATTACGTTGCGGCGGAGCCGCCTGTCCGGTGTGGCGAGAGCCACCATTCCGGACAAACAGAGCCACCTTGTTACTAACTACTGTACCATGTTTTGATCTATGCCATAGACCTCTCTCATGGAGATGTCCTTAGACGGATCAATACTTTCGATATTGATTTTGTATGCATCATAGACGATTCGGTCCATGATAGCATCTGCCAACGGGTTATCATCACCACCCAGGCGGTCATACCATCCTTCTTCTCTGAACTGGGAACAAAAGATGGTAGATGACTTTTTCCTACGCTTGTGAATCAGTTCAAAAAGATTTTTGGATTCTGATTCGTTAAGTTTTAGCAATAACCATTCATCAATAACAAGCAGTAATGGTTTGGTATACTTTGAAAGAACCTTTGCAAATGTGCCGTTATTTCTGGCAGTTTCCAAGTCAAGAAGTAGGTCAGGAAGGCGAACATATTTTACTGTGTAATACTGCTTGCAGGCTTCCATGCCAAAAGCACAGGCCATGTATGTCTTGCCACTTCCGGTTGCACCGGTAATAAAGATGTTCCGATACTCTGCAATGTATTCGCAGGTGGCAAGGCGGTTAATAAGTGCTTTATTGAGCTTTCGCCCTGAACGGTAGTCAATGCCGGCAATACAGGCATCGGGTTGTTCCAGTTCGGCGTTGCGTATAATACGTTTTAAACGATTGTTTTTGCGGCTGGTGTATTCGACGTCAACCAGCATACCAAAACGATCTTCGAAAGAAATATCCTTCATAGAGTAGTCATCCATTTGTATACGGAATGCATCTGCCATAGCTGTGAGACGCATTTCAATAAGTTTGTCTGTTGTACTTTGATTAATCATTGTGCTTACCTCCTGATTTATGGGCATAGTATCTGGCACCTCTTGTGATGCCGTATGAATTAGTTTTATTCTCTTCATGAGTCTCGGGTATATCATTATCCTTTAAAGTGACTAGAAGATTTTTGATACTTTTGTAGCTGGGTGAACCGGAATAGCTTAATGCTTTCTGGCATGCCATTTCCAGTTTCTGCGGAGCATGTTTTTCCGCAAGTTTTAACAGTCCCATACAACTTCGATAGGATTGTTGTTCCACCCTGCCGGAGGTAAGTAGTGCATTTACAACTTCATATGTGTTTGGTCCAATCTGATTCGCCCATTTACGAAAGCGGTCCCCATTCCACTCCAGATATTTCTGATGGTCTTCCGGCATATGCCCCGACTGCGTGGAGTATTGCCCAGGACGTCCATAAAGCCGTTTATGGGAGGCGATTCGATTGTGATTGATAAATATTTCAATCGTTGTTTCTGTTATTCGCACATCGACCTTATTTTTGATATACTGATAAGGCACGGAGTAGTACATCTTGTCTACTGCGATGTGATAATTAAACTGAACGGTAGCGACTTTCCAGTCGCTGAGTTCAAAGCGGGTAGCAGGCAGCGTTGCCAGTAGTGGCATTTCTTCCCCAAGAAACAGACTACGCCTGCTACCTTCTTTTTTCTGGAAGGTGTTAGCATTGAACTGTTCAAGTTTTTCCCTAATGGCGGAATTTAATTCAGCCAGAGAAAAGAACTGTTCATTCCGAAGGGCTGCAGTAATCCATGTAGATACATTTCTTACTGTTCCTTCAGCGCCAGGCTTGTCCTTGGGTTTGCGTACCCGTGCCGGAATAATTGCTGTTCCGTAATGTTCAGCCAATTCATGGTATGTGGTGTTTAATGATGGAGTGTACCAGTCTCCTGTGTGATAAACAGCCGTAAGGCAGTTATCAGGAACGAGTATTTTGGCAACTCCACCGAAGTATTCATACATGTGGACATGGGCAGTAATCCATGCCTTCTGTTTTTCGTTGATGAATGCTTCCACGTAGGTGTACATGCTATAACTCATAACGCCGACAAAGAGCCATGCTTCTGTAATCTCGCCGGTATCAGGATCAATGATATGAGCCGGATCTCCGGCCCAGTCTACTTCAACCTGTTCGCCGGGTTTGCGTGGTATGTGCATGGTTGCCCGCCGTTTTTGCTCATCCTGTTGGATGTAATAGCAAAACTGTGAATACATGAGAGGCTCTTCGCCTGCCATACGGCAATCCTCACAGTATTCGCTCCACAGGAGCTTTTTGCTTACTCCGTTTCGCAATAATTCTTTGCGAATGTAAGCATAGTCAGGCATACGCTTATTGGTAGCTGACTTTTCCCTGGGGAAAAGAATGATTTCCAGGGCATCATCGGTCATGGTTTCATCAAGCGGCCAAGAGATATTTAACTCATCAGCTTTTTTGAGAACCTTTGACACGGTGTTTCGGGACACACTGCAACTTAATGCAATGTTCCGTTCGCTGAATTCCAGACTGCGAAGTCTGATAATTTCGCGATATTTGGTCATGGTTTTGACCCTCCTTATAATGTATTTACACCAAGTGGTGCATGCCTACAGTATAAGGAATCTATGTAATGGTTTCCACAAGTCCGGAATCATGATTTCCTTGTGCCGGAATAGTGGTTTCCTAATTACCGGAATGATGGTTTCCGCCACCGGAATAGTGGCTCTGTGTTGCCGGAATGGTGGCTCTCAAACTCCGGACAGGTGGCTCAACGGGAGCCGGAATACTCAATTATCACATCTTATTTTTAAACACAATAGTAAAATGAATAAAAATTTATATTTATTTCAATTTATTTTACATTTCGTTGTTTTGTGTGATTTAATGTGATATATTTATAAGGAAGTAATTATAGA
>JAXJUI010000040.1:0-38644 GCA_036309165.1 Agathobacter sp.
GTGATGTAAAGACCACTTACGGTTGCTTTTACTTCTTTCTTTACAGGGATGTCTTCAAAAATCTGTTCGTCAGCGATTAAGCTCATTACTCTTGGACCAACTTTTGCTTTTACGATTGGGAGCTTGGAAGCTCTCATAAGCTTAGGTGTTGATGCAAGAACCTGTTGTGGAAGACCAGCATCTTTTAGTTTCATTCGTTTCTTATCGATAACGAGCATTGTCACCTGCTGTGCTGCAGCAGCGATTTGTTCGTCTTGCGCTTCTTTTTTCTTCTGAGCTCTCTTGCCAAGGAAATAAAGTGCAATCATGGCTACAACGAGAACGACAGCGATAACGATTAATACAATAGTACCAGTAGGCATCTCGAAACCCTCCTCATCTTTTTTTACTGTTGTTCATTCTAACAAAGAATGTATGAAAAATCAATGGATTTTGACGATAATGGTTTGTGTTTTTCGAATATTTGTGATATGTTATAAAAGTTAAATCGCTCTTGGGCGTATCAAAGGAAGGAAATAAAAATGAAAAAGAGAATTGTGGCAGGATTACTTGTAGTTACTATGATGTGTTCTCTTACTGCCTGTGGAAAAACAAAGCGTAGCGGACAGTTTGAAATTGACAAAGAAAAGCAAGTAACTACTTTTTGCGATTACGAAGGAATTGAACTTACAAGTACAGGAAATTACGAATATACACAGGAAGATATCGATTATATTTACAATAATGTTTTAGCAAGCTTTGCTTCATTTGAAGAAGTAACAGATCGTACAATTGTTGAAGATGGCGACATTGTAAAATGCACTTACACTGGATATTTAAATGATGAAAAATTTGAAGGTGGATCTACTATTGCAGAAGATGGAACCGTAACATATGTTATGCTTGATGTTACAAATAATATGGATGCAGAATATGGTACAACATATATTCCGGGATTTACAGATTGTTTAATTGGAGCAGAAGTAGGAACTACTGTTTCAGGAGATGTTACATTCCCAGAAGATTATGGAAATGAAACATTAAATGGACAACTTACACGTTTTGATTTTGAAGTAGTAGGTATTTTTACAAAAGTTGAATACACAAAAGATACTGTAACAGATGATTTCATTGCAGATAATTTATATCAGTATTATCAGGTGTCAACGGTAGAGGAGTTTGAAGAATATATTGATTCATATCTTATGAATAATATGGAATATTACAGATATGAAGAGGGTATTGAACTCACAAAGGAATACATGTTAGAAAACTGTGAAGTTGAAATTCCAGAAGATTATTTAACAGCTCGTTTAAATGAATATGAAGCTGCGTTCATTTCAGATTACTGTGGAACAGAAAAACTAGAAGACTATATTCCAGCAAATTTTGATGGTAAAACAGTAGAAGATATTAGAGCTGAATGGAAAGAAAGCTTAATTGAACAGATTAAGGTAGAATTTATTTTTGGACTTGTTGCGCAGAAGGAAGAAATTGATATCGAGGATGAAGATTTTGATGAATACATTCAGGAAATCATGAATCAGGATACAGAATTATTCCCAACAGCAGAAGCATTATACGAGTATTATGGAGCTGGTAATGCAGAAGAAGGAGAAGCATATCTTCGCGAACAGTGTCGTGTAAATAGAGCAATTACCTGGGTATTTGAGCATGCAAATGTTACGAATGAACCAGTAGAAGAATAAAAGGGATAACATTAGAAGGAGGATACAATCATGGAATTAGTAAATGTCAGAGACATATTCCGCAATCGTGAAACTTACGAAAACACAGAAATTACAATTGGAGGTTGGGTTAGAAGTAATCGTAATTCAAAGAATTTCGGTTTTATCGTAGTAAACGACGGAACATTCTTCGAGCCAATTCAGGTTGTATATAGTGATGGACTTGCAAATTATGATGAAATCAGCAAAATCAACGTTGGTGCTGCTATTATTGTAAAAGGACAGTTGGTTCCAACACCAGAAGCAAAGCAGCCATTTGAAATTCAGGCAGCGGAAATCGTAATTGAAGGTGCATCTACACCGGATTATCCATTACAGAAAAAACGTCATACATTTGAATACTTAAGAACAATTTCACATCTTAGAGCACGTACAAATACATTTGAAGCGGTATTTAGAGTACGTTCTTTATGTGCATATGCAATTCATAAATTCTTCCAGGAAAGAGATTTCGTATATGTACACACACCACTTATTACAGGTTCTGACTGTGAAGGTGCTGGAGAAATGTTCCAGGTAACAACAATGGATTTAAACAATATTCCAAAAAACGAAGATGGTTCTGTAGATTTCTCACAAGACTTCTTTAACAAACCAACAAACCTTACTGTTTCTGGTCAGTTAAACGGAGAAACATATGCTATGGCATTCAAGAATATCTACACATTTGGGCCAACCTTCCGTGCAGAAAATTCGAACACAACACGTCATGCAGCCGAATTCTGGATGATTGAGCCAGAAATCGCATTTGCGGATTTGGAAGACGATATGATGCTTGCAGAAAGCATGTTAAAATACGTAATCAATTACGTAATCGAAAATGCACCAGAAGAAATGGCATTCTTTAACAACTTTGTTGATAAAGGATTGTTAGACAGACTCGAAAACGTAGTATCTAATGATTTTGCACGTGTAACATACACAGAAGCAATTGATATTCTCTCAAAGAACAATGATAAATTTGATTACAAAGTATCATGGGGATGTGATCTTCAGACAGAACACGAAAGATACTTAACAGAAGAAGTGTTCAAACGTCCGGTTTTTGTTACAGATTATCCAAAGGATATCAAAGCATTCTATATGAAACTTAACGAAGATGGAAAAACAGTTGCAGCTGTTGACTGTCTTGTTCCGGGAATTGGTGAAATCATTGGTGGTAGCCAGCGTGAAGATGATTACGATAAACTTCTTGCACGTATCGAAGAAATGGGATTAAACGAAGAAGATTACAAATTCTATCTTGATCTTCGTAAATATGGTTCTGCAAGACATGCAGGATTTGGACTTGGTTTTGAACGTTGCGTAATGTACTTAACAGGTATGTCAAATATCCGTGACGTAATTCCATTCCCAAGAACAGTAAATAACTGTGAATTATAAGATTTTGTATTAGAAAAATAACCCTCTGCATACGTTAGTTATGTGGAGGGATTTTTTTATGGAGAATATCTTGAAATTATTAGGAAAAATTGTGGTGGGAATTCTAAAAATGATTCTGGTAATCTTTCTCGCCCTTGGCATGCTGCTGGCACTGACAGCGATTGCTTACTATCTTCCCTTGAATGTCAAACATATTCGAATGGGACTGGTACTAATTTACCTTCTGACAGGGTTTATTTTGGGACGATTAACCCTAAAATAGTCTTTTCAGAAGTGTATTTACTATGCTATAATATAGGGCATGCGAGCAAAGATATTTGCTAAAAAGGAGATGTGAAAGAAAAGGATTCACAAATTCAAAGGAAAGGTAAGAAACAAAATGAAAAAGAGTAAAGGCATAATTATTCTGCTTCTCATCTTAGCTATTTTATGTGGGCTTGGATACTATGCAGCAGATGTTGCCAAAGCAACAAACACAAAAGAGGATGGAATTACCCTTGGTTTGGATTTATCGGGTGGTGTTTCTATTACTTACGAAATTGCGGATGAAAAATTTTCCCAGACAGATGTAGATGATACAATCGCTACATTAGAAGAACGTATTGAAGAGGTTGCAATGACAACCGAATATGCAGTATATCAGGTAGGAGATGACCGTATTACGGTTGAAATTCCTGGCGTATTTGATGCAAACAAAGTATTAGAAGAACTCGGAACTCCAGGTGCTCTATACTTTATTATGGAATATGATGACGCAGGGAATAAGAACTTTGAATATGATAGTTCTTTAGCAGATACAGAAGATGTTCCATACAAATTAAACTATACAATTGATGAATTAATTGCAAACGGTTCTATTGTACTTACAGGTGAAGATGTACAATCTGCAAAAGCTGCATACCAGCAGACAAACACTGTAGAAGGAAATTCACCAGTTGTAGAATTAGTATTCAATGATGATGCAGCAGATGTTTTCTATGATGCGACATCATTAGCAGCAGAGAAGAATTGCAGACTTGCTATTTATTATGATGGACATTTCAGAAGTGTTCCTTCTGTAAGCAAAGGAATCTCTGGTGGTAAATGTGTTGTAGAAGGTATGTCTTCATTTGAAGAAGCACAGGAACTTGCTGGAAAAATCAGAAGTGGTGCTATTGAACTTGAATTAACAGAATTAGAATCAAACGTTGTTGGGGCTCAGTTTGGTGGAGAAGCCCTTACAACAAGTGTGAAAGCAGCACTTATCGGACTTGTACTCGTTATGCTCTTTATGATCGTAATGTATCGTGTATCAGGTCTTGCGGCTTCCATCGCACTTGCAATTTACACATTTGCAGTAGTTGCATTTATTAACTTATTTGAAGTAACGCTTACACTTCCAGGTATCGCAGGTATTATCCTTGGTATCGGTATGGCAGTAGATGCAAATGTTATTACATTTGCGCGTATTCGTGAAGAAATTGCAGCAGGGCGTACTGTTTGGGCTGCTATCAATGAAGGCTACAAAAAAGCATTATCTGCTATCTTAGATGGTAACATTACAACATTTATCGCAGGTATTATTCTTATGGCCCTTGGTACAGGAACTGTAAGAGGTTTTGCTTATACACTTATGATTTCCATTGGATTATCAATGGTAACAGCAATTTTTATTGCAAAATGGATTATGAAAGCACTTTATGCATTAGGATTTAAGTCAGAAAAATTCTATGGTAAAGCAAAAACGGTAAAAGTAATTGATTTCATGAAACATCGTTTCGTATACTTTATCATTTCTGCTGTTGTAATTATTGCTGGATTTGTTGGAATGGGTGTATACGGTTCATCAACAGGAAAAGCATTAAATTATGGTATTGAATTTGCAGGTGGAACATCAACAACTGCAGATTTTGGAAAAGAATACTCAATCGCAGATATTGAAAAAGAAATCGTTCCTGTAGTATCAGAAGTTACAGGTGACTCAAATATTCAGGCTACAACAGTAGATGGAACTACACAAATCGTATTAAAAACAAGATCCTTATCACTTGCAGAACGTGAAGAATTAGGACAGGCTCTTGCAGAAAACTTTGGTGTAGATGAATCAACAATTGATAACCAGACAATTAGCTCAACAATTTCTGGTGAAATGAGAAGTAAAGCGCTTATCGCAGTTGCATTCTCTTGCGCATTCATGCTTATTTACATTTGGTTTAGATTCAAAGATTTACGTTTCGGTGCAAGTGCAATTATTGCATTAGTACACGACGTATTAGTAGTTCTTGCTGCATATGCATTACTTCGTGTTTCTGTAGGAAATACATTTATTGCATGTATGCTTACAATCGTTGGTTACTCAATCAATGATACCATCGTTGTATTTGACCGAATCCGTGAAAATATGCATGGTATTGAGTTTCAGACAAAAGCAGAGCTTACAGAAGTTGCAAACAAATCATTATCACAGACATTATCAAGAACAATCAATACATCAATTACAACAATTATCATGGTAGTATTGTTATTCATCTTTGGTGTGCCTTCAATTCGTGAATTTGCATTACCACTTATGGTTGGTATGATTTGTGGTTCTTACTCATCAATCTTTATTGCAACGGAACTTTGGTATATTTTTAAACTTCGTTTTTCGAAAGAAAAATTACAGTAATGAGAGATAAGATAATACTATTTGTCATTGCCTATTTGATTATCATAAATCTTTTGGGATTTGCGATTATGGGAATTGACAAAGAAAAGGCAAAAAGAAAAGCATGGAGAATTCCTGAAAAGACTTTCTTCCTTGTAAGCTTTCTAGGCGGTAGTCTAGGAAGTTTTCTTGGTATGAGAGTGTTTCGACATAAAACAAGACATTGGTATTTTGTAATTGGAATTCCGACTATATTTATTTTGCAAGTGGTAGGAAGTATTCTTCTTTTTGTTTGCTTTTCCTAATCACTTCGTATATAATGAGAACAATATTATTATGCTAACACGTTAGCGGGTAAAAGGAGAATTATGATATGTACACACTAGATGATATCAAAGCTGTAGATCCAGAAATCGCAGCAGCAATTACAGATGAGTTTAACAGACAGAATAGTCATATTGAATTAATCGCATCTGAAAACTGGGTAAGCCCAGCAGTTATGTCTACAATGGGTAGCGTGCTTACAAACAAATACGCAGAAGGATATCCAGGAAAGAGATATTATGGCGGATGTGAATGTGTAGACGTTGTAGAAGAATTAGCGCGTGAACGTGCAAAAAAATTATTCGGATGTGAATACGTAAACGTACAGCCACATTCAGGTGCACAGGCAAATATGGCAGTTCAGTTTGCTGTATTAAAACCAGGGGATACGGTAATGGGTATGAACCTTGATCATGGCGGACACTTAACACATGGTTCTCCAGTAAACTTTTCAGGAACATATTTTAATATCGTTCCTTATGGTGTAAACGATGATGGTGTAATTGATTATGACAATGTAATGGCAATTGCAAAAGAATGCAAACCAAAAATGATTATTGCAGGAGCATCTGCTTATGCAAGAACAATCGATTTCAAGAAATTCCGTGAAATAGCAGATGAAGTTGGTGCTGTTCTTATGGTAGATATGGCTCATATTGCAGGTCTTGTAGCTGCAGGATGTCATCCAAGCCCACTTCCATATGCAGATGTTGTTACAACAACAACACATAAAACACTTCGTGGACCACGTGGTGGTATGATTCTTTGCAGTCAGGAAGTTGCAGATAAATACAATTTCAATAAAGCAATCTTCCCAGGAACACAGGGTGGCCCATTAATGCATGTAATTGCTGCAAAAGCAGTATGTTTTGAAGAGGCATTAAAACCAGAATTTAAAACTTATCAGCAACAGGTTGTAAAGAATGCTCAGGCACTTTGCAAAGGCTTACAGGATAGAGGAATTAAAATCGTTTCAGGCGGTACAGACAATCACTTAATGCTTGTAGATCTTACAAACTTCGATTTAACAGGTAAAGAAGTAGAAAAATTATTAGATGCTGCTCATATTACAGCAAACAAAAACACAATTCCAAACGATCCAAAATCACCATTCGTAACAAGTGGTGTACGTCTTGGAACACCAGCTGCAACATCAAGAGGTTTAGTAGAAGGAGACTTTGACCAGGTTGCAGAAGCAATCGCGCTTCTTATTAAGAACGGAGAATCAGCAATTTCGGATGCGCAGGCAATTGTAAAGAAACTTACAGATAAATATCCACTCAAATTCTAATTGGTGGATTTGTACTAAATTTTCTTGTGCTTATGAGTAGAGTTTGGTATAATGTGCTAGTGAGTAGTGTTTTAAGGAGGAATTATAATGGATAACATGAACAACTTTAGCCCTGTTCAGCCAGAACAAAAATCATCGGGGCTTGCAATTGCGTCAATGGTACTTGGTATTCTCGCATTAGTACTTTCTTGTTGCATACCATATTTACCTATTCTTTTAGGTTTACTTGCAGTAATCTTTGGTGGTGTTTCACTTGCAAAGAAAATGGGTGGAAAAGGAATGGCTATCGCAGGTCTTGTATGCGGAATTATTGCTTTAATTCCAGCTATTATTCTTATTATTACAGGAGCTGCCTTAATTGGCTCAGCTGGACTTATGTAGTATTGAATAAGTTTAATAACAATAATAAAAGCTGCTATGATTCTATTTTAGAATTGTAGCAGTTTTTTTCGTGAGTAAACAGGAATGAAAACTTGCATTTTCCAAGGTTTGATAGTAAAATGGCACATAGATGTGTGACGAAAACGTCGATAGGAAAACTAGGAGGCAGTATGATAGATTTAAAATTCTTAAGAGAAAATCCAGATGTTGTAAAAGAGAATATTAAAAAGAAATTTCAGGACCATAAACTTCCTATGGTTGATGAAGTAATTACATTAGATGAACAAGCTAGAAAAGCGAAACAGGAAGCAGATGAACTTCGCGCTAGTAGAAATAAACTTTCAAAAGAAATTGGGGCATTAATGTCTCAGGGTAAAAAAGAAGAAGCGGAAGCAGTAAAAGCACAGGTTGCTGCAAACGCTGCTCGTCTTACTGAATTAGAAGTTCAGGAAAAAGAATTAAATGAAAAAGTAAACCAGATTATGATGGTAATTCCAAACATCATTGACCCATCTGTTCCAATTGGAAAAGATGACAGCTGCAATGTTGAAATCCAGAAATATGGAGAACCTGTAACACCTGATTTCGAAGTTCCATATCATACAGACATTATGGAACGTTTTGATGGAATCGATTTGGAGGCGGCTGGAAAAGTAGCAGGAAACGGTTTCTATTACTTAATGGGAGATATTGCAAGACTTCATTCAGCAGTAATTTCTTATGCAAGAGATTTCATGATTGACCGTGGATTTACTTATTGTATTCCACCATTTATGATTCGTTCAAACGTTGTAACAGGTGTTATGAGCTTTGATGAAATGGATGCAATGATGTACAAAATTGAAGGAGAAGATTTATATCTTATCGGAACATCAGAACATTCAATGATTGGTAAATTCATCGATACATTAAACGAAGAAGAAAAACTTCCATATACACTTACATCTTATTCACCATGTTTCCGTAAAGAAAAAGGTGCACATGGTATCGAAGAACGTGGTGTATACCGTATTCACCAGTTTGAAAAGCAGGAAATGATTGTTGTATGTAAGCCAGAAGATTCTATGAAATACTATGATGTATTGTGGCAGAATACCGTAGATTTATTCCGCAGCTTAGATATCCCAGTTCGTACACTTGAGTGTTGCTCTGGAGATCTTGCAGACTTAAAAGTAAAATCTTGTGACGTAGAAGCTTGGTCACCTCGTCAGCAGAAATACTTTGAAGTAGGAAGCTGTTCAAACTTAGGAGATGCACAGGCTCGTAGACTTAAGATTCGTGTAAAAGATAAAGATAACAACAAATACTTTGCACATACCTTAAATAATACAGTTGTTGCTCCACCTAGAATGTTAATCGCATTCTTAGAAAATAACTTAAATGCAGATGGAAGCGTAAATATTCCTGTAGCATTACAACCATATATGGGTGGAAAAACAAAATTAGAACCAAAGAAATAATTTTTGAAAATCAAGAATGAAATAAGAAAACCTACATCATGAGGAAACCTATGCTATTCCTATATGATGTAGGTTTTTTTGTATAAATAATTTATTTCAGGTGTTTATTTATCTTCTTCGTGAAGATACTCTTCGACAGTCATAAGGTCAACATGAAGTGGAGACAATCCTGATAAAATAAGTTTGGTTGCATCTTCTTTTGGAGTATCAAGTCCGGAAACACCATCTGTTAGATATACAGTATAGATGCCTGCGTCAATAAGTGCCATTACGGTTGATAAGACACAACACTCTGCTACAACTCCAGTGACGATAACGCGGTCTGCGTTTTTGGCTGCTTCTAAAACCTCTGGAACTGTAAGAGAAGAGTAGGTACTCTTTTCATAAAAAGGATAGGTTCCTTCCCATTTTTTTAGTGGCTCGACCATTTCGTTTAGCCATGGGGTGTTATTAATTGTGGCATTTTCTGTATTGTATTGTTTCCAAACTCCAACCGGATTTTTTGAAGCAATATATTTGGTAAAAATGACATTCTTACATTTTTTTGAAGCAATGATTTGATTGATACGATTGGCTGTACCAAGTGTATCGAGACAAGCCCATTCTTCCCCTTCTAAATATACATTTTGCATATCGATAACAAGTAGTAAATCGTTATTCATTTCAGAAGTCCTTTCCTATACTGGCAAAATAAAACCAAAGATTTTTATGAATATAGTATATGTTAGAAAAGTCGGATAAGCAAACAATTTTAAAAGGAATGTGTTGGAATCATTTTTTGTTGATATACGAAGAAAAAAGAGTAGAATAGAAATAGATGAATCAATAGAAAGCAATAGATGAGGTAATGTTAGATATGGAAAATAAAAAGAAAGCATTTGAAATTTTGGCTACAAGTGTAATCAAAGATTTAGAAAAGAGAAATATGGAAGGTTACTATTTCGAGGATTCTAAATCGTGCGTAGAAGCTATTCTAAAAATGATTCCAAAGCAAAGTAAAATTGGCTGGGGAGGAACGCAGACATTTAAAGAAACAGGGATGCTTGAAGCTCTTTCAAATGGCGAATATGAATTAATTGACCGAATGAAAGCAAAGACACCAGAAGAATCAAGGGAAATTTTTGCACAGACGATTCTTTCTGATTATTTCTTTATGAGTGCAAATGCAATTACAGAAGATGGTATTTTAGTAAATATTGATGGAAATTCAAATCGCGTTGCATGTCTTTGCCATGGTCCATCACATGTCATGGTATTGGTAGGAAGAAACAAATTTACAAAGGATGTAGAGTCTGCAATTGCACGTATTCGTACCTATGCATGTCCACCAAATGCGGTAAGACTTAATAAGAGTACTCCATGTGGAGTGATGGGAAAATGTAATGAATGCTTATCTCCAGAATGTATGTGCAATAATATTGTAATTACAAGAAGAAGCGGACACGAAGGAAGAATCAAAGTGTTCCTTATCAACGAAGACCTTGGATACTAGGGACGGTTCTTTTGCCACGAGGAGCGCCCTTTTGTCATGACCGTTATTTCGTTGACTTTTCTACGTAAGAATGATATTTTTTTATTATAGTAAAGCACTAAAAGTGAGAAAAACGAGGGCAAGATATGGAACGTATGCCACATATTGGATTACCATCTGATTTAGGGATTGAATATGCTATTTTACCAGGTGATCCGGCTAGAGTTGATAAAATTGCAAGCTATTTGGATAATGTCGAAGACTTAGGGTTTAACCGTGAGTACAAAAGTGTTTGTGGAACCTATAAAGGAGTAAAGGTTCTAGCAATGTCTACGGGAATGGGAGGCACATCAACAGCAATAGGAGTAGAGGAGTTAGCTCGTATTGGTGTGAAGGTTGCAATTCGTGTGGGAAGTTGCGGAGCAATGCAACCAGAGATTCATTTAGGTGATTTGATTCTTGTAAATGGGGCAGTTCGACAGGATGGAACATCAAAAGGGTATGCGCCTGTAGAGTATCCGGCAATTCCAGATTTTGAATTATTACAGGCTTGTATTGAATCTGCAAAAGAACTAGATGTAGATTATGTGGTTGGAATTAATAGAAGCCATGACTGTCTATATGGAGAAGAAAATCAAGGAGCAACTGAGATTTGGTCTCCAAGAAAAGTGGTATCTTCTGATCAAGAGACATCTGCACTTTTTGTGGTAGGAATGATGCGTGGGATGAAAACGGCATCGATTCTTAATGTGGTAGCGAACCATAATGCGGATATTTTAGAGTCAGTTGGAAAATATGCAGATGGTGCTAGTGCAACACAGGCGGGCGAGAGGAACGAAATTCTTGTGGCACTTGAGGCAATCTGTCGTATATATATTTAAAAGAGGGAGGAATGAACAATGTTCAAATTATTCAAAACCAAATTAGATGCGGCTACAATCGTATTGATTCCAGCTTGTATCGGAATTAACTATTTAGGAAAGATGTTTGCAGCTTTTTTAAAACTTCCATTATGGCTTGACTGTATTGGAACCTGTATTGGCGCATGTTTAGGAGGTCCAATCGTTGGTGGTATCTGTGGTGCAGCAAATAACTTAATCTATGGATTTACTGCAGGAGATAACATTACACTTGTATATGCTCTTACAAGTTTCTTTATTGGTATTGCAGTTGGTGTAATGGCTCGTAAAGGATATATGGAAACATTTCCAAAGGCTCTTCTTACAGCAGTTGCTGGTGGATTAGCAGCCGTTGTTGTGTCTACTCCATTAAATGTAATTTTCTGGGAAGGAACAACAGGGAACCTTTGGGGCGATGCTTTATTTGGAATGACTCAGGCAGCAGGAATGCCAGTATTTTTAGGTTCATTTTTAGATGAACTTGTAGTAGATGTTCCGGATAAATTACTTACCATCGTGATTGTATTCTTAATCTTAAAGGGATTACCAAAGAAACTTACAACACTTTACGATGTAAACGAAGAAGTAGAAAGACTTGATTAATTATGAAGAGTATTAGCTTATTTGTAGATAACGGAACCTATTTGACAAAGATACATCCATTTACAAAGCTTATGTATGTTATTGTTGCGATTTTGATTCCGTTAATTGGTGGGGAAATTTGGATGTTTCCATGCACCATCGCAGTGAGCTTATGTATTTTAGCCAGCGGAAAGATTCTAAAAAGAGCCTTTCCGCTGATTGCATTTGCATTCACGATTGTGTTGGTGATTTTTATTATTCATGGAATGTTCAATCAAAGAAATGAAACAGTATGGTTTGCAATCGGGAAAATTACCTTTTATAAAGAAGGGTCCATGCGAGCAATTAGAACGGGGCTAAACATTTTTAATATGCTCTTTTCATTCGCAATTTTTGTACTCTCAACCAAGCCATCTGAGTTTGTAGATGAATTGGAAAAACGTGGTTTTTCTCCTAAATTTGGATATATCATTATTTCCGTATTTCAAATCGTTCCACTTATGACAGGAACCATGAGTACAATTACAGATGCGCAAAGAAGCAGAGGCCTTGAGACAGAAGGAAAACTTCTTACAAGGGCAAAAGCTTTTTTGCCACTCATTTCGCCTGTTGTAATGAGTACTTTGATTAATACAAGAGAACGAGCAATCGCGCTTGAAGTACGAGGTTTTGCTTCAAAAAATAAGAAAACATGGCTTTATGAAAGATCAAAGCATAAGGGGGATACAGCCATCACGGTATGTCTTGGGCTTTGCTTGTTCGCAATGATTGTTTGGAGGGTGGTATCATGTCTGTTGTTGAAATAAAGAATTTGAAATATCGCTATCCAAACGCTAAGGAACTTGCGTTAGATGGCATGAATCTGGCTATCGAAAAAGGTGAGTTTATCGGAATTGTTGGTGCAAATGGTGCAGGAAAAAGCACGCTTACACAAGCTATTATTGGACTTGTTCCACAGTTTTATAAGGGCGCTTATGGTGGCGAAGTTTTGGTGCAAGATGCATCTACGGGTGAAATGTGGAAGGCCGAGAAAGTTCCGGTTTCATCTATGTGCAAAAATGTAGGCCTCGTTTTTCAGAACCCATTTAATCAGCTTTCGGGAGCAAAAGACAGTGTATATGAGGAAGTTGCATTTGGAATGCAAAATCTTGGAATTGAAACGAAGGAAATGCATGAAAGAACGGAAGAGGCATTAAAACTGTTGGACATTTGGGAGTACCGTGACCGCAATCCTTTTGATTTGTCAGGAGGACAGATGCAAAGGGTTGCAATTGCTAGTGTACTTGTAATGAAACCACAAGTAATGATTTTAGATGAGCCTACTTCGCAGTTAGATCCAGAAGGAACCGAAGAAGTATTCCGAGTAGTTGATAGACTTTCAAAGACTGGAATTACCATTATTATGGTAGAACAAAAAATTGAAAAAATGGCGGCATACTGCAACAGAATTTTACTTATGCATAAAGGAAAGCAGGTGGCTTTCGATACGCCAGGAAAAATTTTTTCAAGGGATGATTTGGAAAGTTATGGAGTTGAAGCACCGGCATTTACGCGTATTTGTAAAGCAAATGGCGTGAAACTTTCGGATGGTACATATCCGGTAACAGTAGAATCTGCAGGAGAACTTTTAAGAAATATCACAAACATCAGTGATTTACTTAAGAAAGAAGAAAAGAAAGATACAGATGAAACATTTGAAAAGTATTTTGATGTGAATCATCTTTCTTTTTCATATACAGAAAAGGTATCTATTTTTGAAGATTTAAATCTTACTTTAGATGCTCGAACGACTGCGATTATTGGACAAAATGGTGCAGGAAAGACAACGCTTGTAAAAATTTTAAAGGGTTTACTAAAACCAGTAAAAGGCGAGATATTGTTCCATGGAGAAGATATTTCGAAAAAGACGGTTGCGATGCTTGCGGGTAATGTAGGATATGTTTTCCAAAATCCAGATGACCAGATTTTTAAATATAAGGTTATTGATGAAGTACTTTTTGGTCCACTAAATATTGGGATGGATGAAAAGAGAGCCCGCGAAAAAGCAAAACTGGCCTTAGAAATGACAGGGCTTTTAGACAAGGCAGAAGAAAATCCATACGATTTAGAACTAAATGAACGAAAACTCGTTGCAATTGCATCCGTTCTTGCAATGGATACAGATGTAATGATTTTAGATGAGCCAACCATTGCGCAAGACGTAAACGGACGTCGCATGATAGGTGAAATCATTCGTAAACTTCGTAAAGAAGGAAAACTTGTTATCGCAATCCTTCATGATATGGATTTTGTAGCAGAGTATTTTGAACGTGTAGTCATTATGGCAAAAGGTAAAATTTTAGCAGACGGCACACCAGATGAAGCATTTTCACAGGACGAAGCCTTAAAACAGGCCCGCCTCCAAAAACCATACAAAATGCTTTTGGGGACGTTCCTTTTGCCACGAGGATAGCCCTTTTGCCACAAGGAGCGCCCTTTTGCCACGAGGAGCGCCCTTTTGGCTTGTTCTATGTTTTAAAATTTTAAAAAAGTTATTGACTCCTACGTTGCGTAATAGTTTAGAGTATACTTATCGAGAGGAGGAAAAAACAATGATGACAGTAAATGAGGTATGTAAGTTGACAGGGGTGAGTATACGCACCCTTCAATATTACGATACCATAGGATTATTAAAACCTATTGAATATACAAAGGCAGGATATAGGTTGTATGACGATACAACGCTAGAAAGACTGCAGCAGATTTTACTGTTTAAAGAGTTGGAATTTTCATTAAAGGAAATAAAAGAAATTATAGATGCACCGGATTTTGATCGCGATAAGGCGCTGACACAGCAAATTGAATTGTTAACAATGAAAAAGGAACATCTAGAAGGTCTTATAGATTTCGCTCGAAAAATAAAAACGTCAGGAGTGAATAAAATGAATTTTGAAGTATTTGACACAACAAAAATGGATGAATATGCTAAAAAAGCAAAAGAAGAATGGGGACAGACAGAGGCATATAAAGAGTATATAGAAAAAACCAATAGCCAATCTGAAGATGCGCAGAAAGTGGCATGGAAAAATCTTATGCTTATCTTTGTAGAGTTTGGAAAAATGAAAGAAAAATCCCCTAGTAGTGAAGAAGTTCAACTTCAGGTGAAGAGACTACAAGACTATATTTCGGAAAACTTTTATAACTGTACAAATCAGATTTTAAAAGGATTAGGCGAGATGTATGTTTCTGGAGGGGAATTTACTGAAAATATTGATAAAGCGGCAGGAAGTGGAACTGCAGTATTTGCCGCAAAAGCGATTGAAATATATTGTAGATAAATTTGATATTAGGCGGATTTTTGCATTACTAGAGCTATAGGATAAAACCCTCTGTCTATGTTGAGTAGGCGGAGGGGTTATATTTTTAATTTATCCAAGCCAAAGGGCGCTCCTCATGACAAAAGGAACGTCCCTGAATTTAAGGAGGGCATAATGAAAATGAAAAGGATATTAATAACAGGTGGGACAACATTTGTAAGTAAGAATGTTGCGGAATATTTTGTAAACGCAGGTTATGAAGTATATGTACTTAATAGAAATACTAAACCACAAGTTCAAGGGGTAAAACTTATCGAGGCCGATAGGCATAATTTGGGAAGTAAATTAAAAGACATTTTCTTTGATGTGGTTGCTGATATAACGGCATATAATTCTACAGATATTATTGATTTATATAACGCGCTTGGTTCTTTTGACCAATATATTATGATTAGTTCAAGTGCAGTTTATCCAGAATATGGAATTCAACCATTTCGTGAGGAATCAGAAAAGGCTGAAAATAAATTTTGGGGTAAATATGGAACAGACAAGATAGAAGCTGAAAATAGTCTGCTTGAAAGGGTGAGTGATGCATACATATTAAGACCACCATATTTATATGGGCCTATGAATAATGTTTATAGAGAAGCCTTTGTATTTGACTGTGCTTTAGCGGATAGAAAATTCTATTTGCCAAAAGACGGAAGCATGAAATTGCAGTTTTTGCATGTTAAAGATTTATGCAAAATGATGGAAGTTATTATTAATGACAAGCCAGAAGAACACATACTCAATGTCGGAAATCCAGAAGCAGTATCCATTAAAGATTGGATAACAAAATGTTATGGAAGTTTAGGAAAAGTACCTATTTTTGTTAATGTTGGCGAAGATATAGAGCAGAGGAATTACTTTCCTTTTTACAATTATGAGTATTATTTAGATGTTAATCGTCAAAGTAAAATATATCCAGAAACGATATTCCTAGAAGATGGATTAAAAGACGCCGCGAACTGGTACTTGGAACATAGTTCGGAAGTAAATAAGAAACCATATTTTGAATATATTGATAAAAATTGTATGTGAGAATAAAGAATCCAGGGAAAAGGAAAGCTGATTAAAAAGAATGAATACGAAAACGATTTTATAATGTGTATCTATAGAGGAAGACATAAAGCATATGAACCATTTGTGGTGATTATGGTTTTAGTAATGATATTTTTCCCTATTATTGGGATTCCAGTATTTGTATTTCGGTATTCCGAATATATGAAGAAAGTCCTCCTTAATTGGCTTATGAGTCTTTCAGCATTAAAGGACGATAGACTCAGAATGTATAAAGTGTATTGGAATAATGGTGGCAGTGCAAATCTTGCGATACGTCAAAACGATTTGGTTGTTTCAGAACAAAAACGTAATCAATATGAAAATGAGACACGACACTTAGTTCGACTTGAAGATATGGAGAATGGAAAGGTCGTTAATGCTAAGCTTATTTCAAGGATTATGCGGGAACAGGAGGAGAGGTTGCATGGAAATAACGTTTAAAAATCCAGGTGTAGAATATATGATAGAAAGCATATTGGCTTTTCAGACAGAAGAAAATGAATTTTGGTCTGGTCCGTTATACTATTTTTTCCCACAGATTGATAAGGACTATGCGAAGACGCTTTCTTTTACAGAAAAGAAAGAATATATAGAAAAAAATATCAGACAGGTATATGCGGAAATGGAATGTACATTAGATGAAAAAATTCAAATGTATTCACAACATTGGAATAAATATAAAGACCAAATTACATGTGCATTGTCAGAAGCTTTTGATATCGATTGCGCAAGTTTATTTAATGATCTTATCTGCTATATTAGTCTGAATCCTATTTCACCACGCTTTTTGGATGAGAATAGATTTGAGGTTTTTTATCTGAATAGTGAGAAAGGAGCTTTGGGAGCGAGTCTTCATGAAGTAATACACTTTGTATGGTTTTATGTTTGGAATAAAGTGTTTGGAGATAGCTATGAAGAGTATGAAAGACCTTCTCTGAAATGGATATTTAGTGAGATGGTTGTGGAAAGTATTATGAGGGATGAAAGACTTAGTAGCATAAATCCTTATTTTCCACGTGAAGAAGGGGGATGCATATATCCGTATTTTTTTACTATGCAGACTTCAGAGGGGAACGCAATCGATATTCTAGATAAGATGTATCGAGAAAAAGATATTCGAACGTTCATGAAGGATGGATATGAATGGTGCAAATTGCATGAGGATGAAATACGGCTTCATATAGAAAAGTCAGAATAAAAATTGCTTTTTAGATGTGTTGGAAATATAAAGAGGAGTTTCAGGGTAAACGAAGGATAGAGGGAAAAAGTGATGAATATAGAACTTAAATTAGAATTGCAGGATACGGAATGGACGTATGAATATATTGATCATGATAGAAATATTGCAAGAGCAATTGTTTTTGATGATAAGGGACAATTCTATTTTGTAAAGGCCGAGCGAGATGATGATTTTGGTAAAGCAACCTTAATTGAGACAGCCGGTGGCGGAGTAGAGCCGGGTGAAGATTTAATCACAGCAATTAAGAGAGAACTGGGGGAAGAACTGGGGGTGCAGGTAGAAGTTCTTTGTAAGATTGGAATAGTTAGTGATTATTACAATTTAATTCATAGGCATAACATAAATAATTATTTTCTTTGTAAGGTTGAATCTTTTGGTGAGAAAAATTTAACACAAGATGAAAAAGATTGTTTTCATTTATCGACATTAAGATTGTCGTATGCCAAAGCGGTTCGAGAATATGAAAACAGAGCGAATACAAAACTTGGAAAGCTTATTGCAAATAGAGAGTTACCAGTATTACATCGTGCAAAAGAGATAATTGATGCTAATAATTTGGGGGAAACAAAATGTTTGTAGGAAAAGATAGTACAAATATTACATTGAAGCAGAGAATTCAAAGAGTGAGAAACAGATCCAGAAGGAAGAATATTGCCAAATGAGGACTTCTTTATTGTTGCAATATCAACCAGATCTGTTAGGAGAGTTATCGGAAGTACCACAACTCGAATGATAAGACATCATGGAAATCAATTATATACTAAATTGTATGGGAGAAATATATGAGGCATAGAAGCATGGCATTTGTTGTCAGAGATAATAAAATACTTATGGAAAAAGTATACTATGATAATCGATATTTTTATACTATTCCAGGAGGCGGAATTGAAGAAAATGAAACTCCAGAAGAAGCTGCTATTAGAGAATTAAAAGAAGAATGTGGTCTTGATGGAACAATAGTAAAAAAGTAGCAGTGTCTTATGGTAGAGGAGATGGTTCTGAGGAACATGTTTATGAAGTTGATGTTCCATATATTCAGGAGCCGATTACGGGATATGATCCCGAGGAACCTATAGACAATCAGCCCATAAAAAAGGTTTGTTGGATGAAATTGGATGGGCTGAGTGAAAAGGACAGGGCTTTCTTATGGTCATATGGACTAATGGCTGTAGAAGGTTATTATGATGAAATAGTTAATTGGGGAGATGAAATAAGCTATCCAACAAAGAAAGAATAACTCTACGGAGCGTATAAACCGCATAAATTCACCATATTCTACGTTGCGTGGGTGTGAAACGAAAAGATTCTGCATGATAATCAAGCCAGAAAGGAGGGAAACGAATGGACCAAATAAAAATTGGAAAATTTATCGCCGATCAAAGAAAGAGAAAAGGATATACACAAAAACAACTTTCGGAGATATTAGAAATCAGTGATAAGACAGTTTCAAAATGGGAACGAGGAAATGGATTCCCTGAAGTATCATTATTGTTACCTTTGTGTAATGAATTGGAGATAACAGTTAATGAACTTCTATCTGGTGAAAGAGTTTCAGAAGAAGATTATCGTAAGAAAGCGGAGGAAAATATGGTGAATTTAGTTAAAGAAGCACAGGAAAGTAAAAAGAAAATCATTTTATCAGCAATGGTTGCAGGACTTACAATTATTGCTGCACTTCCATTAGTTATGATGTCAGGATTGCTTGTGATGGAGACTTGGACGAGAATTCTTTTAATTGTTATAGGACTGGTAGTAATAGCTGGTGGTATTACAATTGCTTGCATTCTTGACAGAGAAGCTGGAGCATTTGAGTGTCCTGATTGCAATAACAGGTTTGTTCCTGATATGAAGGCATATGTTATGGGACCACACACATTTACAAAGCGCAAATTAGTATGTCCACATTGTGGAGCTCATAAGTATTGTAAGAAAGTATTAACAAAGTAAAATATTTGAGAGAGAGACGGTATGAATTATGGAAATGCTTAAATATGGAGATAAAATAGGAAGGAGAGATTTTGAGTAAATTACCAGATGATAAAGAAAAGAACATATATAAGGAAATAATAGTATTCCTGTTGATATCATTTCTAATACCTGCATTATGTGTATGGGGACGTGAGAATAGCAGTAATTCAATAGTAGATTTAGTTATATATGGGATAGAGGGAGCTTCACCGGCTTTGGCGGCTGTCATTGTAGTGAAATTCATAAGTAAAAAGAGTCTTGGGAAATTTTTATATGAAAAGTATTTATTGAACCTTAGTTTGCGAAAATGTGTATTAGGAATTTTTATTCCTTTTTCAATTCTTTCTTTGGAAAAATAATATCTATATGGGTGGGTGACAGCTATTTATTCCCTGTTGTGCCAAACATACGAAAAATAGTAATCATTCTATGGGCCCTTATTGCGGAAGAACTTGGGTGGAGAGGATTTTTGCAGGACAAATTGGAAAGGTTACTTCCTGACTTTTTTATTCCACTTCTAACAGGACTTATTTGGTGTTTATGGCATTATCATTTTATTATTTCAGGTTCGATGGAAGTTCCAATTCTTGCATTTCTATTGGGATGTGTATTTGAAAGTTATGGCTATTATGCTTTGACGAAAGTTGCAAAGAATAATATCGTCCCTGCAAGTATATGGCATTTTATTGGGAATCTGTTTTTTAATATGTATAGATTTGATGCACAATGGCACAACGGAAATACAATATTTTATTGGGTTACCACAGTATGTTATGCAATAAATATACTAGTGTTCGCTCTATTGTCTGTGTCTTGGAATAAAAAGGCATCGTCGATTTGAAAAAATAGTGAAGAAAATAGTGAAGAAAAATTTTTTTTTGATTTATCTATTTTATATGATATAATAAATGAAAAATTATTCACTGAATAAATTTTCATTGAAAAAGAGGGGAGTATTAATAGTGCCAAAATCCAAAGAACAATGCCGGGAAATTAGGGAAAAAATGAGAGCAACAATACTTCAGAAGTCTCTTCTGTATTTTGCTAGAAATGGTTTTGCCGGAACAAAGATAGGTGATTTATCACGAAGTATTGGAATTGGTCAGGGAACTATATATGTATATTTTGATTCAAAGGAAGAATTGTATAAGGAAATCTTCGAGATTACTAAGTATGAGAAGGAATTAAAGGAAATGGAACTGCTAACAAAGCTCCCATTGCCTGCAAGAGAAAAAATCAAACAATTATCAAAAAAGATATTGAAGCGTATTAAAGAAGATGAGATGTTTGCGGCAAAGATTGTACTGAATTCACAATTAGTGCTTGAACAAAGTGAAAAGGCATCATCGATAGATACTAGTTATCAGACAAAACTGTATGAGCTAACAGAGAACATTATTAAGCAGGGACAAAAGGAAAAGACAGTGGTCGACACTTCATCAATGAAGCTGACAGATTATTACTGGAGCATCGTTTACGTGTATGCATTAAAGAGGCTATTTACATCGGAGTTTGAATTTATAACAGAGGAAGATTTGTGTCGTTCGGTATTAATATAAGAGGATAAGTATTATGAAGAATATAGCGATTATAACAGGTGCTACAGGTGGTCTTGGAAAGTCATTTACTAAGCAATTAATAGAGAGGGTTGATGAGGTCTGGGCGATAGGCCGAAGCGTAGAAAAATTAGATAAGCTTGAGAAAGAGCTTGGAGAAAGGATTAGATCTTTTTCAGTTGATTTATCAGATATCAGTAATTTGAATTGTATAAGAGAAGAATTGAGCAATGGTAAATATATAGTAAAATATTTGGTTAACAATGCAGGAACTGGAAGAATGGCTGTTTCTACTGATTTTACGGATCAGGAAATTCAAAGTCATATCAATACGCACAATACGTCAGTTGCAGTTCTATGTAATATGTGTATACCATTTATGGAAAAGGGAAGTCATATAATAAATGTTGCTTCGCAGTCTGCTTTTCAACCAGTTGCCTACATAAATCTATATGCAGCTTGTAAGGCATTTTGCTATTCGTATTCTCGAGCGTTGAATATGGAACTTAAGGATAAAGGGATTGTTGTAACAGTTGCATGTCCTGGTTGGATTAAAACAGAGCTATTACAAACAGAAATGAATGGAAAGAGGGTTTCGTTTCCGCATTTGGCAGAACCGGATGATGTGGTAAAGCAAACGCTAAAGGATGCCAGGAAGGGAAAAGATATGTCGGTGTATAGTGGTTATGTGAGAAGAATGCAGTTCTTTTCTAAATTCTATCCACACAAAATGATTATGAAAATCTGGGTAAAGTCCATTAAAAAGTATATTGAATAGATGAGGTTTTGTAATGGATAGAGAATATATTTCTACGGAAAGAGCGGATTTGTTTGATGTAAATATGATGATATTAATGTCCATTGATGTAATAGGATGTGTAGAAGATTCGCAAATCATGCAAGCTTTTCATAATGCTGTGAATACACATGAAATATTTGGGACGAAAGTTGTTATTGATGAAAAAGGGAACGCATATTATGAACCTTGTAATAGGAAGAATAATACGCTTCGCTTTTGTGATCAGAGTATGAGTGAGATACTTAATGAGCAAGAGAAAATTCGCTTTCGAATTGAAGCTGGTGAATTCTTAAGAGCCTTTGTAAGAAGAAACCAAAAGGGTTTTACTATTACCTTTTTGTTGCATCACTTAGCTGGTGATGGTAAGTCTTTATGCTATTTTATGGAAAGTTTTATGATGTCACTGGCGGATCAAGAACTTAAATATATTCCAATGAAGCATATAATCGTAGAAGAGCTTATGCCTAGAAGTAAGATGCCATTTATATATAAATTATTCGTGAAATATTATAATGATAAGTGGAAAAAGGAAAAGAAAATATTTGACTTTTCTGATATAGATAATTCTTTCAAGCAGTTTTGGGAAAAGCATAAAACTGTAGTTGAAACTAGAATTATTGGCGAGAGTGAATTGCTCTCAATGAAAAATATGTGTCATGATAATCATATTGGATTGACCTCATTTTTGATTGCAGATCACATTAAGAATACAATAGGAGCGCAGAATATTGGATTGGCAGTAGATGGACGATTAGATGGAAATAGATGTATGGGGAATCAAGCAACAGGCATCTCAATCAAATACAAATACCGCAGAAACAAAGATATAATCTGTAATGCAAAAAAAATTGATCATGCAATCAAAAAGAAACTAACTAATGTACAATACAAGTATTTTATCCGACATCTGATGGCTGCATTTGATGGCACACTTATAGATGCGGTTAACTTGGAGTATTCAAAATCATTTACAAGTACAGTGTCAAAGAAACTTGCTACCGTTCTAGGATATGGAGAAAAAACGAAAGATTTAAGTATCTCGAATTTAACGACAATTGATATTCCGACGAGGTATGGTGAATTTTCCATAGATAATGTTACTTTTGTTCCACCGGTTGTTTCATATGGAAAAAACATTATAGGTATTATTACATCAAATGATAAAATGATTATTTCACGACACTATTATAAGGTATAGTTTGGGAATAGTGGTAACTCGAGAATTGAATTTCACACGTGCCAATTCCAATATGTAGAACAGTTAGTTAAATTAGAATTGAATAGTTTGATAAATTTGAACAGGTAGGAGAGAGTATGAAGCTGACAAAGAGAAATATTATTATTTTATGTTGTTCGCTTGCAATGATATGTGCAGTCACATTCAGTGTAAGATTCATCAAATACATAGACATACTTGTATTTAAAATTGTTGCGCAAGTAGTCCTTAATTTATTGAATGGACTTATTGCATGGATTGCAATGAAATTGGCAGGGATGAAAGTCGATATTGACCTCAAAAATAAGCATCAATATTTGGTTGGTGTTATGATTGCACTTATCTTGAGTGTTACGATTGCCATTATCCCTGCTCTGTGCGGTTTTTCATTGGTAGGAAATCATGAAGATTTTTCGTGGTTCATCCTCATCTATGATGTGCTGTTTTATTTGTTAATTATTGGTCCAGTAGAGGAATTTGTGTTTCGAGTATATGTACAAGATGCCTTTGTGAGCTTTTTTGAAAAGCACAAGTGGCTTGGGGTGGTAATTGCTTCTTTCCTGTTCGGATTGTGGCATATCATCAACGGAAATGTCGTACAGGTATTATTCACATTTGGAATTGGTCTCGTATTTGGATTTGCTAAATACAAAATTAAAGACTGTGGATATGTAGGTGTGTCTTTTGGACACGGATTATATGACTTTATGAATACTCTTGTGAGAATGTTTATTGTCTGATTTAGGGACGGTTCTTTTGCCACGAGGAGCGCCCCTTTGCCACGAGGAGCGCCCCTTTGTCATAAGGAGCGCCCTTTTGTCATGGGGAGTGTAATGAGAGAGACAACTTCCAATTTGTGCATCTGCGATAGAATAAAATTTGTAGGAGAGACGGTATGAATTATGGAAATGCTTAAATATGGAGATAAAATAGGAATTGTATGTTGTTCAAATGGGCAAAAACGAACATATGCAGAAAAAATCAAAAGGTTAGAAAATACATTGGTAGATATTGGACTAAACCCCGTGTTCAGTGACTGTATCTATGAAAAAGAGGATATTTTCAGTGGTACCGCAAAGGAACGTGCAAATGCACTTATGAAATTTTATAAAGATGATGAGATAAAAGGAATATTTGATATTTCGGGAGGAGATGTTGCCAACGGAATATTATCCTATCTTGATTATGAAATAATAGCTGATAGTGCAAAAATGTTTTGGGGATACAGTGATTTGACAACGGTTATCAATGCTATTTATAAGAAAACGGGGAAGGCATCCGTTTTGTACCAGATTAGGAATCTAATATATGATTACAAAGAGCAACAAATAGCAAATTTTAAAAATACTGTTATAAATAATGGAAATGATTTATTTAATATAGACTGTAAGTTTATTCAGCAAAGAAAAATGCATGGGGTTGTAGTGGGAGGAAATATCAGATGTTTTCTGAAATTAGCAGGAACAGAATATATGCCAGAACTGACTGATAAAATATTACTTTTGGAAAGCTTCGGGGGAACTACTGCTAAGATGGAAACATACTTATGCCAATTGCAACAAATGGGAGCTTTTGATAAAGTCGCAGGGATTATTTTGGGAACATTTACAGAAATGGAAAATGAGAAATGCATACCTACTATAGAAACACTTATCAAAAGGGTAGCAGGAAAAGATTTACCGATAGCAGTTACAAGAAATATAGGACATGGGACAGATTCTAAAGGAATTATGATTGGTCAAGAATTGTATCTTGAGGAATAATATGAAACATACAACGAAAATTTTATTTAAGTTTAGGAGGAATTAACTATGCCATTTATTGATTCAAAAATTACAGGAACAGTATCAGATGAAAAGAAGGAGTCTATTAAAACAAGACTTGGGCAGGCCATTAGCATTCTTAATAAGTCTGAGACATACCTAATGGTAGGTTTCGAGGACAATTACGATTTATTCATGGCAGGCAAAAAACTTGAAAAGGGTGCATACGTTTCCGTTAGTCTTTTTGGAAATGCTTCATCTGATGCATATGACAAGATGACTGCAAAGATATGTGAGATTTTGGAAGATGAACTTTCTATTCCAGGAGATAAAGTATATGTAACCTATCATGGTGTTAATGATTGGGGATGGAACGGCAGAAATTTTTGATTTTAGGGACGGTTCTTTTGCCACGAGGAGCGCCCTTTTGTCATAAGGAGCGCCCTTTGTCACGAGGAGCGCCCCTTTGTCATGAGGAGTGTGAATAAGATGAAGGAAACAAAAAATCGAAATGAGGTCATTTCGAAAGGAACAAGAAATATTATTATTCTTGGATTTATCAGTTGTTTTGCTGATATTTCGAGTGAAATGGTTTATCCACTCATTCCGTTGTATCTAACAGCTGCATTTGGTGCAACACCAGTGTTAGTAGGTATTATTGAAGGAATTGCCGAAAGTCTTGCTAGCTTATTAAAGGTTTTTAGTGGATATATTAGTGATCGATTTCAACATAAAAAGATAATTGCATTTTCTGGATATGCGACAGGATTATTTTATAAAATCGCTTTGCTTTTTGCAGGCTCGTGGAGTGGAATTCTAGTAGCCCGAGTGATTGATCGATTTGGAAAAGGAATTAGAACAGCACCAAGAGATGTAATGGTATCGGAAAGCGCAGATAAAGACCATATGGGAAAAGCTTTTGGAATTCATAAAATGCTAGATATGGCAGGTTCTGCAATTGGCATTTTGATAGCATTTCTTTTGATGAGATATATCGGAACAAGTACAAATAGCTTCAAATTTATATTTCTTATTTCCATAGTTCCAGTTGTAGTAGCGCTTCTTCTCTTTCTATTTGTTAAAGAGAAAAAGGAAAAACGTGAAGTTGTTCAGCGAGAATATTTTTGGAAGAATATTTCAAAATTGGATGGAAGATTAAAGCTGTACCTTACGATTACATTTTTGTTTACTTTAGGAAATTCTTCCAATAGTTTCTTGCTTCTTCGGGCTACAGATATTGGATTTGAGAGTAGTACAACCATTTTGTTGTATTTTATCTACAATTTAACAGCTTCTTTATTAGCAATTCCATGTGGAAAACTTTCGGACAAAGTCGGTAGAAAGCAGTTACTTGTGGGAGGCTATATCGTGTTCTCACTGGTATATTTTTGCTTTGCATTTTGTAGCTCGAAACCGTTTATGATTATTATTTTTGTAATCTATGGTGTTTATACAGCGATGACAGCTGGTGTGGAACGTGCGCTTATAGCAGAAATTGCACCGAAGAATCTGAAAGGAACAATGCTTGGTTTGCACTCTACACTTGTAGGAATAGCACTTTTACCAGCAAGTATTTTTGCCGGATTATTATGGGATAAAATCGGTGTATTTGCGCCATTTGTATTTGGCGGAATGTTGTCATTGATTTCTGCAGTTTTACTTGCAACAAAGTTAAAACAGTAGGGACGGTTCTTTTGTCACGAGGAGCGCCCCTTTGTCTTGTTTATGAAATAATAGGTAACCGAGGAGTAAAATGAATGAACTATATGGGAGATGTTGAATTTTGGAACACAAAATTTGCGCACAGAGAACGGAAGATTATGCAGCATGAAAAATGTTTGGAGGCTGATATTGATATAATAAAATCCAAATCGACAATATTAGATGTTGCCTGTGGAGATGGAAGAAATGCAATTTATCTCGCAAAATTAGGGTTTGATGTAGAAGCAATTGATTTTAGTGAAGAGGCGATTCAAAGACTGAAATTTTTTGCAGAGAAAGAGAATATTTCTGTATCAACTGCCGTGGTGGATTTTTCCACAGATGGGCTTGGTGGTTTAGAGAAAACGTATGATGTGGTGATAATAAATCATTATCGATTTCCGCCTGAAAAGTATTTTGATCTCATACAGCATCTAAATGCAGGTGGAATATTATGGGCAAATGGATTTGAAAAGATTCCTATCAATAATCCAAATGTTAGGGAAGAAGATCTTTTGAAAGACAAAGATTTTGAGTTATTGATAAATTGTGAGCTTTTAGATAAAAAAAGATACGAATGGAACGGAAATTCATTTGTAAGATATATATGGAAAAAGGGAGATGACGGTGAAAAATTAATTTGTAAAATGTGATTTCTAGATATGAAGTATATGGATTGCGAGAACGATAAGGAAAGTATTTGTCAAAGAATTTTTACATGGATTTTGTATTATGTAAAAGTAAATTGCTAGAAAACTCTACAAAGATTTTGTATGTTGAGGATGCTTCGAATAGAGGCGAAATAAAAGAGTCCTAACATATTGGTGTAAGTAAAAAATTAGTCTATGCTATATTTGATAAAATTTCGAATATAGCATAGACTTTTTTTATAATCGAGCCAAAAGGGCGCTCCTCATGACAAAAGGGCGCTCCTCGTGGCAAAAGAACCGTCCCTACGCAAGCATGCGGTCAATACATACACGTGCCTTTTGGATGGTGGTTTCGTCAAGAAGGATTTCTTCTCCACCGTTTCCAATTAGACATTGGTATATGTCTGCAAGCGTTGTAAGTTTCATATTTTCACAAACACAATTCTTAGAGAGCGGATAAAAACGTTTGTCTGGACAGGTAAATTGAAGGTGTTCTACGATGCTATTTTCTGTTCCGATGATAAATTCAGTCTCCGTACTGCTTTTTGCATAGTCCATAATTGCTGTTGTACTTCCAAGAAAATCCCCATATGCAGAGACTTCAGGGAGACATTCAGGATGAATTAGAATCTTTGCATTTGGATGAGCAGCTTTTGCAGATTTAACGTCATCAACAGTAATCCGTAAATGCGATGGGCATCCACCTTTGATAAAAGTAAAATTCTTTTCAGGAACCTTAGAAGCCACCCATTGACCGAGGTTACAGTCAGGTATAAAAAGAATGTCTTTGTTTTCGATATTTTTAACAATATTTACCGCAGATGCGGAAGTAACACATACATCACAAAGTGTTTTTAATTCTGCGGTTGTATTAATATATGCAACAACAGTATGGTTTGGATATTTCTTTTTCAATTCTTTTAATTCTTCTACTGAAATCTGTTCAGCCATTGGGCACCCAGCCTCGGCATGAGAAAGAAAGACTTTCTTTTCGGGAGAAAGAATCTTTACGGTTTCGGCCATAAAACGAACGCCACACATGAGTACATTTTTTTGAGGTGCTTTTGCAGCCTGTTGGCTCAATCCGAAGGAATCACCAACATAGTCGGCTACCTCTAGAATATTGTGGCTTTGATATGCGTGAGCAAGAATACAGATATCTTTTTCTTTCTTTAATCTTATAATTTCGTCCTGAAGTTGTCTGGTTGTAAACATTCCCTAAGTCTCCGTAATTTCATAATACTTTATCAAATTGATTAATGATGATACCGATTATATGAAAGAAAGAATAGAATGTCAACTCAAAAAGTTTACAAGTGTCTTGTCACATGACATGATTCATGCTATAATGCCACCCATGAAAACAGATGTATTAATTGTTGGAAGTGGATGCGCTGGGCTTTATTGCGCATTGAACTTACCAAAAGAGAAAGAAATAACGGTAATTACCAAATCAAAGGCAGAAAATAGTGATTCCTTTTTAGCCCAAGGCGGAATCTGTATGTTGATGGAAGAATCGGATTATGATGCATTCTTTATGGATACGCTTAAAGCCGGGCATTATGAGAATGATAAAAAATCAGTTGATATAATGATTCGTTCTTCTGAAGATGTGTTGAAGGATTTACTATCCTATGGTGTAGAATTTGAAAGAAATGAGGATGGAACTTTAGCCTGTACCAAGGAAGGCGCACATTCAAAAGCACGTATTTTATACCATGCGGATGTAACGGGAAAAGAGATTACGTCAAAGCTTTTAGCACAGGTAAAACAAAGAGAAAACATTCGGATTCTAGAAGAAACCACTATGTTAGATTTGATTGTAGATGACAATGTATGTTATGGTGCTGTAATTGTAACAAAAGATGGAAAAATAAAGACAGTAGAAGCCGAACAGACTATATTAGCTACAGGAGGAATTGGAGGCTTGTATCCGCATTCGACGAATTTTTGTCATTTGACCGGAGATGGAATTGCAGTAGCGGTTAAGCATGGGGTAAAACTTCGTGATGCATCTTATGTCCAGATTCATCCAACCACATTGTATTCAAAAGAAAAAAAAGAACGAAGCTTTTTAATCTCTGAATCCGTAAGAGGTGAGGGAGCAAAGTTATATGATAAAAATGGAAATCGTTTTGTGGATGAGTTGCTTCCTCGTGATGTGGTGACAAAAGCAATTTATGAACAAATGAAAAAAGATGAAACAGATTTTGTTTGGGAAGATTTACGAACAATTCCAAGAGAGGAATTGGAAAATCATTTTCCAAATATTGTCAAAAAATGTCGGGAAATGGGATATAATGTTTTCGAAGAATGTATTCCAGTTGTTCCAGCTCAGCATTATTATATGGGTGGAATTGCAGTGGACTATCATAGCAAGACTTCTATGGAACAATTGTATGCAGTGGGGGAAACAGCATGCAATGGGGTACATGGAAAAAATCGTTTGGCCAGCAATTCATTGTTAGAGAGCTTAGTTTTTGCTAAAAGAGCTGCCAAACAGATTGAAAAGGAGAAATATCCTAAAAAAGATAGTGAGTTTATCGCATCTGTGTCCCTCAAAAAATATGAGAATCAAAAACACTTAGAAGACGAATATAGAAAACTTGCATGGAGAGAAATAGGTGCCTAGTTAACAGGCAAAATACATAGGAAATATAGAGAAGAAAGAGGAAAAATTATGTACGATCAGGTAACTTTAAAATTAAATGTAGACCCACTTATTTTAAGCGCATTACAAGAAGATATTACAAGTGAGGATGTTTCAACAAACAGTGTTATGCCACATCCACAAGCGGGGGAAGTGGATTTGATTTGTAAAGAAGATGGAATTATATGCGGTCTTCAGGTATTTGAACGAGTGTTCACTTTGATTGATCCTGATACAAAAGTAGAGTTTTTTGTAGAAGATGGAATGGAAGTAAAGAATGGACAGCTCATGGCGAAAGTTTATGGGGACATCCGTACACTCCTTTGTGGCGAAAGAACTGCTCTTAATTATCTACAAAGAATGAGTGGAATCGCAACCTACACAAAGCAGGTATCAAGTCTTTTGGAAGGAACAAAAACAAAACTTTTAGATACAAGAAAAACGACACCAAATAATCGTATTTTTGAGAAATATGCGGTACGCGTTGGTGGGGGAAATAATCACAGATATAATCTTTCGGATGGGGTACTTTTGAAAGACAATCATATCGGCGCAGCAGGTGGCGTAAAACAGGCAATTCAGATGGCAAAGGAATATGCACCATTTGTTAGAAAAATCGAAGTCGAAGTAGAAAATTTTGAAATGGTCAAAGAGGCTGTTGAGGCTGGCGCACATATTATTATGCTTGATAACATGACTCATAAGCAACTTGAAGAAGCAATAAACTATATTGATGGACGTGCAGAAGTAGAAGTTTCTGGAAATATTACAAGAGAAAATATTGCAAAATTGACAGATCTTGGGGTAGACTATATTTCAAGTGGAGCACTTACACATTCAGCACCGATTTTAGATATTTCACTTAAAAATCTTCATCCAGTTGAAAAATAAGCAAAAAAGCAGGAGTTCAGATATGCGAGGAGAAGAACGAAGAGCGAAAATTAAAAAGAGGCTATCGGAGACATCGACACCAATTCCAGGGGTGAGTTTGGCTAAAGAATTTAACGTGAGTCGTCAGGTAATTGTACAGGATATTGCATTATTACGTGCCAATGGATTGGATATTGTATCGACCAACCGGGGCTATTTTGTGCAAGGGGAAACGGCAAAGGTAGAGCGTGTTTTTAAGGTCTTGCATACAAATGAAGAGGTAGAAGAAGAACTAAATCTTTTTGTTGATGCTGGTGCATGGGTAAAGGATGTGTTCGTATATCATAAGGTATATGGCGTGGTTCACGCGGATATGAATCTTCATTCAAGAATGGATGTAAAAAAATATATGAAAACGCTAGAAGGTGGTAAATCCACACTTCTTATGAACATTACTTCCGGCTTTCATTATCATACCGTTGTAGCTGAATCTACAGAAATTCTTGATGCAATCCAGGAGGAACTAACGGAAAAGGGATTCCTTGCAAAATTACAGGATTATGAACCGGTGGATTTTTGGAAGGACGCTACGTATGAATAAATGTGGAAAAAATTTACAAAAGTAAATAGAAGTGATAGAATAAGTAGGCATTGAATGAAAAACATTCAATGTCTATTTTATGATTAAGAAGGTAAAATATATGAGTACATTAAACCTTACTTTATTAACGGATTTATATGAGTTGACCATGATGCAGGGATACTATAAGACAGGAAATAAAGATCTTGCAGTATTTGATGCGTTTTACAGAAAAAATCCATGTGATAGCGGATATGCTATTTGTGCAGGATTAGAACAGGTGATTGAATATATTGAAAATCTGCATTTTGATGCGGATGATATTGCGTATCTTCGTGGTCTTCAAATTTTTGATGAAGATTTTTTAGATTATCTGGCAAATTTTCATTTTTCGGGCGATATTTATGCAATTCCTGAGGGAAGTGTAATGTTTCCAAGAGAACCAATGTTAAAAGTAGTAGCTCCTATCATGGAAGCACAGCTTATAGAAACTGCCGTCCTAAATATTATCAATCATCAAAGTTTGATTGCGACCAAAGCAGCACGTGTTTGTTATGCAGCAAAAGGCGACGGAGTTATGGAATTTGGGTTGCGTCGTGCACAAGGTCCTGATTCGGGAACTTATGGTGCAAGAGCGGCAATGATTGGTGGATGTAAAGGAACATCAAATGTTCTTGCAGGACAAATGTTTGAAGTCCCTGTACTCGGAACACATGCGCATAGTTGGATTATGAGTTTTCCAGATGAATATACAGCTTTTAAAGAATATGCAAGACTATATCCAGATGCGTGCACGCTTTTAGTGGATACCTATGATACTTTAAAATCGGGTGTGCCAAATGCAATTCGTGTATTTAAAGAGATGAGAGAGGAAGGTATCTATTCGAAGAATTATGGAATCCGAATGGATAGTGGAGACTTGGCATATCTTTCAAAGAAGGTTCGAAAAATGCTTGATGATGCAGGATTTCCAGATGCGGTTATTTCAGCATCAAATGATTTGGATGAATACCTAATTGAAAGCTTAAAGATTCAGGGGGCAACCATTACTTCTTGGGGTGTTGGAACAAACCTTATTACTTCAAAAGACAACCCATCATTTGGTGGTGTTTATAAACTTGCTGCAATTCAGGATAAAGATGGAAACTTTGTTCCAAAGATTAAACTTTCTGAAAATGTAGAAAAGGTTACAAATCCTGGAAATAAGACATTCTATCGTATTTACGATAATGAAACAGGAAAAATCCGTGCAGACCTTATTTGTTTAGCAGAGGAAACATTTGATGAGAAAAAGGATTTAAAACTTTTTGATCCAAATGCACCTTGGAAAAAGACAAAATTAAAAGGTGGCACATATACAATGCGCGAAATGCTTGTACCAGTTATTAAGAATGGTAAATCTGTTTATAAGACACCAAAGGTTATGGATATTCGTGAATACTGTATCAAAGAAAAGGAAACACTTTGGGATGAAACCAAGCGTTTTGTAAACCCACAGGAAATTTATGTGGATTTGTCACAGAAACTTTATGACATGAAAAATGAATTGCTTGATCAAATGCACGACGTAGATTAGGAATGAATGAACAGTCAAAAACTCTAATTTACAATTTGGCATAGCACATTTCGCAACGAGCAACGATGAAAGAGTTTTTGCCTGCAACTTTTGCAAAACTTGTGTACAAGGAGCTTTTTCTACAAGCATCTACGTTTACTACGTCGGATTTGGCGCAATTAGTTAAAGAGAAAAGGGAATTGAGAGAATACTTATGGATAACAATATGTATATGAATCAACAGTATATGAACCAGCAGAATATGCCTATGAAAAAGGAAAAGAAGGATGGAATCGCGTTTGGGGTTACTTCTTTTATTGTTGGGATTGTGTCGTTCTTTTTGTTTGCGACAGTAATTAATTATTTGACAGCAATTCTGGCAATCGTTTTTGGTATTATTCAAATGGCTACATGCAAAAGAAAAGCACTTGCGGTTACAGGGATTATTACGAGCGTTCTTTCTATGATTCTTGGAACGGTGTTATGGATTGGTGTTTTTCTTAATGCATAGGACTTGACATTCTAATTCCTTGGTTTATAATGGTTTTGTTTAATAGATAAAGACTATGACGAAGACAGTAGCAGGTAAAAGAAAGTTTCAGAGAGTCGGCGGATGGTGAGAGCCGATACGAGTAGATTGCCTTGTGAATATCACTTCTGAGTTTCAGGCTGAAATCGATAGAAAGTAGGTGCTGACGTATTTTCTGCGTTAAAGAGACGACGTATGCTGGGCGACTAGCTCAAAGTACATTGTAATTAGGTGGTATAAACGCACGCCCGCGTCCTATTACAGGATTCGGGCGTTTTCTATTGCTCTATGGAGCACAGTAATCTAAATTATTGAATAGTTCAAATTGAGAAAAAGGAGAATGAAGCATGTATAACAAAGTTGACACAAATATGAATTTTGTGGACCGCGAAAAAGAAGTTGAAAAATTCTGGCGCGACAATGATATTTTTAAGAAATCATGTGAATCTAGAAAGCAGGGTGAAACATATACTTTTTATGATGGACCACCTACAGCAAACGGAAAACCACATATTGGTCATGTTCTTACACGTGTAATCAAAGATATGATTCCTAGATACCAGACAATGAAAGGAAAATATGTTCCTCGTAAAGCTGGTTGGGATACACACGGTCTTCCAGTTGAATTAGAAGTAGAAAAAATGATTGGTATCAATGGTAAAGATCAGATTGAAGCCTATGGTATGGAACCATTCATCGATAAGTGTAAAGAATCAGTTTGGAAATATAAAGGAATGTGGGAAGATTTCTCAGAAACAGTAGGTTTCTGGGTGGATATGGAAAATCCATATGTTACTTATGATAACAATTTTATTGAATCTGAATGGTGGGCTTTAAACGAAATCTGGAACAAAGGATTATTATACAAAGGTTTCAAAATCGTTCCATATTGCCCTCGTTGTGGAACACCTCTTTCTTCTCAGGAAGTTGCTCAGGGATACAAAACTGTAAAAGAACGTTCTGCAATTGTTCGTTTTAAAGTGACAGGTGAAGATGCTTATTTCTTAGCATGGACAACAACTCCATGGACACTTCCATCAAACGTTGCTTTATGTATGAATCCAAATGACACATACTGCAAAGTAAAAGCTGCTGATGGATATACTTATTACATGGCAGAAGCTCTTCTTGATAATGTCCTTGGAAAACTTGGAAATAAAGAAGAAGGCGTAGCTGCATACGAAGTATTAGAAACCTACAAAGGTAAAGATTTAGAATACAAAGAATATGAACCACTTTTCGAATGTGCAAAAACTGTTTCAGACAAACAGCACAAAAAAGGTTTCTTTGTAACATGTGATGAATACGTTACTATGTCAGATGGTACTGGTATCGTTCATATTGCCCCTGCATTCGGTGAAGATGATGCAAACGTAGGACGTAACTATGATCTTCCATTTGTACAGTTCGTAAATGAAAAAGGTGAATTAACAGAAGAAACTCCATTTGCTGGATTATTCTGTAAGAAAGCAGATAAAGAAGTTCTTGTAAACTTAGAAACAAGAGGACAGTTATTTGATGCTCCAAATTTCGAGCATGAATATCCACACTGCTGGAGATGTGACACTCCACTTATTTACTACGCACGTGAATCTTGGTTCATCAAGATGACTGCAGTAAAAGAAGATTTGATTCGAAACAACAATACAGTAAACTGGATTCCAAAATCAATCGGTGAAGGACGTTTCGGTAACTGGCTAGAAAATATCCAGGATTGGGGTATTTCGCGTAACCGTTACTGGGGAACACCACTTAACATCTGGGAATGTCCTGATTGTGGATGCCAGGAATCTATTGGTAGCCGTGCTGCTTTAGCAGAAAGAACAGGTAATCCAAAAGATGCTGAAGTTGAACTTCACAGACCATATATTGATGACGTTACATTTAAGTGTAATTGTGGTGGCACAATGAAACGTGTACCAGAAGTAATTGACTGCTGGTTTGATTCAGGAGCTATGCCATTTGCACAGCACCATTATCCATTCGAAAACAAAGAAGTGTTTGAGCAGCAGTTCCCAGCAAAATTCATTTCAGAAGGTGTTGACCAGACTCGTGGATGGTTCTACTCACTTATGGCGGAATCTACATTACTTTTCAATAAGGCTCCTTATGAAAATGTAATTGTACTTGGTCATGTTCAGGATGAAAATGGACAGAAGATGTCTAAATCAAAAGGAAATGCGGTTGATCCATTTGAAGCATTAGAACAGTATGGTGCAGATGCAATTCGTTGGTATTTCTATATCAACAGTGCTCCATGGCTTCCAAACAGATTCTCAGGCAAATCTGTACAGGAAGGTCAGCGTAAATTCATGGGTACACTTTGGAATACCTACGCATTCTTCGTACTTTATGCAAATATTGACCAGTTTGACGCAACAAAATATAGCTTAGACTACAGCAAGCTTGCTGTAATGGATAAGTGGTTGCTTTCAAAATTAAATACAGCAATCAAAGAAGTAGACAGTAATCTTGCAAATTATAAGATTCCAGAAGCTGCTCGTGTATTAGAAGCATTTGTAGATGACATGAGTAACTGGTATGTTCGTCGTTCACGTGAACGTTTCTGGGCAAAAGGAATGGAACAGGATAAGATTAATGCTTACATGACTCTTTACACAGCACTTGTTGAAATTTGTAAAGCAGCAGCACCAATGATTCCATTTATGACAGAAGATATTTACCGCAATTTAGTATGCAGTATTGATGCTTCTGCTCCAGAAAGTATTCATTTATGTGACTTCCCAACAGTGGATGAAAGCATGATTGATACAGAACTTGAAAAGAATATGGACGAAGTTCTCAAAATCGTTGTTATGGGACGAGCTTGCCGTAATGGAGCAAACATCAAAAACCGTCAGCCTATTGGACAAATGTATGTAAAAGCAGATGCACTTGACAGCTTCTACACAGATATTATTGCAGAAGAATTAAATGTAAAAAATGTTACATTTACAGATGATGTTTCTGCATACACAAGCTATCAGTTTAAGCCACAGCTTCGTACAGTAGGTCCAAAATTTGGTAAGTTCTTAGGTCAGATTCAGAAAGCTTTAGCAGAACTTGACGGCAATAAAGCAATGGCTGAATTAAAGAGCACAGGGGCTTTAAAACTTGACAGTGTAAGTGATGAGGTTGTATTATTAGAAGAGGATTTACTTATCACAATGACACAGATGGAAGGTTACGTAACAGAGGGAGATAACAGTGTAACTGTAGTCCTTGATACAAACCTTACACCAGAACTTTTAGAAGAAGGTTTTGTACGTGAATTGATTAGTAAAATCCAGACTATGCGTAAAGAAGCTGGATTTGAGGTTATGGATCATATCGCTATCTCATTTGATGCGGATGAGAAAGTAACAGAAATCTTTAATAAATATGGAGAAGAAATCAAATCAGAAGTTCTTGCAGATGAAATTTCTTCAGGAACCCTAGCTGGATACGAGAAAGATTGGAACATCAATGGGGAACAAGTTAAACTTGCAGTGGAAAAACAATAGTTGACATTAGAAGAGGGAGCGTATCAAAGGTACGCCTCCCTCTTTGCGCATAAGGAGGGGGCATAAACATGTCAGGAAAGATTTATAATTTTACAAAAAAAGAATTTATTAGAAGTGTAAAAGAAAATCTAAGGAGTATGTATCGTAAAAATTTGGATGCAGCAACACAGGAAGAATTATTTCAGGTGGTTTCTGCTACTGTGAAAGATGTCATCATGGATCAGTGGATTTCAACACAAGAAACAATGGATAAAGAGGATCCAAAGATTGTATACTACATGTCCATGGAATTTTTAATGGGAAGGGCATTAGGAAATAACCTTATTAATCTTGAAGCTTACAAAGAAGTAGAAGAAGCATTAAAAGAACTTGGGCTTGATATCAATGTAATCGAAGATCAAGAACCAGATCCAGCACTTGGAAACGGCGGATTAGGACGTCTTGCGGCATGCTTTATGGAATCACTTTCAACGTTAGGTTATGGAGCGTATGGATGTGGAATTCGTTATCGTTACGGAATGTTTAAACAAAAGATTGAAGATGGATTTCAAATTGAAGTACCTGACAATTGGTTAAGAAATGGATATCCATTTGAACTCCGCAGACCAGAATATTGTTTTGAAGTAAAATTCGGTGGGCGTGTGGAACTTGGAATGAGTGAGAAGGGCGAATTGAAGTTTAAGCATAAGGATTATCAGTCAGTTTTGGCAGTACCTTATGATATGCCGATTGTGGGATATAACAATCAGGTTGTAAATACGCTTATGATTTGGGATGCGATGCCAAAAGAAGAATTTGGCTTAGGATATTTTGATAAAGGAGATTATCAAAAAGCGGTTGAACAGGAAAACTTAGCACGTAATCTGGTGGAAGTTTTATATCCAAACGATAATCATGAAAAGGGAAAAGAATTACGTTTAAAACAGCAGTATTTCTTTGTTTCAGCAAGTATACAAAGAGCGCTAGCACGCTTTAAGAAGAATCATACTGATTTGCGAGAATTGCCTCAAAAGGTGACCTTTCAGATGAATGATACACATCCAACCGTAGCGGTTGCAGAACTTATGCGTATCTTAATCGATGAAAATGGTTTGGATTGGGATAGTGCGTGGGAGATTACAACAAAGACTGTTGCGTATACAAATCATACCATTATGGCGGAAGCATTGGAAAAATGGCCGATAGATTTGTTCCAGAGTCTTCTTCCTCGTGTATATCAGATTATTGAAGAAATCAATCGTCGTTTTGTGGAGGAAATTAGAAATCGTTATCCTGGAAATGAGGATAAAGTGCGTAAAATGTCCATTTTATATGACGGAAAAGTAAAAATGGCACACCTTGCAATCGTGGCAGGATATTCCGTAAATGGGGTAGCCAGACTCCATACAGAAATTTTAAAAAATCAGGAATTGCATGATTTTTATGAGATGTTCCCTGAGAAATTTAATAATAAAACAAACGGAATTACACAAAGAAGATTCTTGGCACACGGAAATCCACTTCTTGCAGATTTTGTGACA
>JAXJUI010000041.1:0-4725 GCA_036309165.1 Agathobacter sp.
CAAGAATAAAAAATGAAGTTGGCAGTGGTGATTATGAGTATCGAACATATTGCAATGTATGTAGTGCCTAAAAACAGCATAAAATCAATAAAAAACATGGTAGAAGATAGTGACAAATCCAAAACCGGGAGCGTGAAGGTGGTAGAACAGTAGGTTCTGGTAGAGTTGCGGTTTCTTTTTGTTTAGAGAAGATTAACGAACATAGAAAAAGCCCTTTTCAATTGATGAGCTTGAAACAAGACAGACTTTCGATGCTTTGAAAAAACTCGAAGATATAGATTATTATTAGATTTTCATCAAGAGAGGAACTTGAAAGGTGTTTTGCGTCTGTAGAATATCAGGCAATAATGAGTAAAAGAGAAGAGAATGTTGATGCGAGAGCTTTGATTGTTGAGCAGGATAACGAGTGGTAGCATTTATAAATATAAAAAAAGGGATACTGTGATATGGCAAAATAATGTGATATAATAAAGCTGTTAGTAGAACAGAAACCATGGAGGTATCTATTATGTTACGGACCCCCAAAGAGGGAAAACAAGGACTAAAGATTATTATTGTTGGATGTGGAAAGGTTGGCTCAACTTTGATTGAGCAGCTGAGTAAAGAAGGCCATGACATAACTATTATTGATAAAAGAGCAGACAAGATTCAGAACATGACAAATTTATTTGATGTTATGGGGATTGTTGGGAATGGTGCCAGCTACGGTGTACAGATGGAGGCGGGAATCGAGAGTACGGATTTGATTATTGCAGTCACAGATTCTGACGAATTAAATCTGTTGTGTTGTACGGTGGCAAAACGTGTAGGTAACTGTGCAGCCATTGCGAGAGTTCGAACACCGGATTATAGTATGGATGTAACATATCTTCGAGAGAAGCTTGGGCTTGCCATGATTATTAATCCGGAGCTAGAGGCTGCCAAGGAAGCAGCGCGAATTTTATATTTGCCAACAGTTCTTGAGGTTAATTCCTTTGCGCATGGACAGGCGGAAATGATTAAATTCAAGATTCCCGAGGGAACGGTCTTAGAGGGGATGGAGATTTCATATCTGGGACAAAAGATTGCACCTAATATTCTGATTTGTGCCATAGAGCGAAACGGAGAGGTTCATATTCCTTCAGGAAATTTCCGAATGGAAAAAGGGGATATTATTTCATTTGCTGCCACCCACAAAGTAGCAAAGAAGTTCCTTGAAGATATAGGATTTAAGACGAATCAGGTAAAAAACACTATGATTATTGGTGGTGGAAAGGCGGCTTACTATCTTGCGCAGCAACTTATTAATACTGGAATTCAGGTCAAAATCATCGAGCAGAGCAAAGAACGATGCGAGGAGTTAAGTGTGCTTTTACCAAAGGCAATTATCATAAACGGAGATGGTACGGATGAAGAATTGTTAAAAGAAGAAGGAATTGAGTATGTGGAGTCTTTCGTACCTCTGACAGGAATTGATGAAGAAAATATTATGCTGACACTTCATGCAAGACAGGTCTCAAAGGCAAAGGTAATTACCAAGATTAACCGTATTACATTTAAAGATGTTATTAGTAAGCTTGATTTGGGAAGCTTGATATATCCGCGTATGATTACGTCCGAGGCAATTATTGCTTACGTTCGAGCAAAAAAAGCATCGATGGATAGCAATATTGAGACTTTGTATCATATGTTTGATTATAGAGCAGAAGCGATAGAATTTCGTGTGGAAAAAGAGTCTGCGGTGACAAATGTTTCACTTGCGGAGTTGTCACTTAAGAAGAATCTTCTAATTGCATTTATTAACAGAAATGGTTCAATTTTTATTCCAAGTGGACAGGATTGTATCAAGGTTGGAGACACTGTTATGATTGTTACTACTCATACGGGATTTAATGATATTCAGGATATTTTGAGCAAAAAGGAGATCAAACATGAATAGTTCGATTATTCTATATATTTTGGGATATGTACTAAAAATCGAAAGTTTCCTGATGCTTTTGCCATGTGTAGTTGCTATTATTTATCGCGAGAAATTTGGACTGTATTATCTTGGGGTAGCAGCGTTGTGTGCGTTATTAGGGTTAGCGATGACACATCGAAAACCCCAAAATACGGTGTTTTATTTAAAGGAAGGCTGTGTTATTACTGCTTTAAGCTGGATATTCTTAAGTTTATTTGGATGCCTTCCATTTGTTTTGAGTGGAGAGATTCCTTCTTTTACAGATGCGTTGTTTGAAACGATTTCTGGATTTACCACGACGGGGGCAAGCATTTTGTCTGATGTTGAGAGTTTAAGCCATTGTTCGTTGTTTTGGAGAAGTTTTACGCATTGGATTGGTGGTATGGGAGTGTTAGTTTTCCTCTTGGCAATTGTTCCTATGAGTGGAGGCTCACACATTAATTTGATGCGTGCGGAAAGTCCGGGACCTTCGGTTGGAAAGCTTGTTCCAAAGGTAAAGTACACGGCGCGCATTTTGTATGGAATATATCTTGCGCTTACAGTTTTGGAAATCATTTTTCTGCTGGCAGGAGGGATGCCGGTATTTGATGCGCTGACTACGAGTTTTGGTACGGCTGGTACGGGTGGATTTGGCATAAAGAATGATAGTCTGATGAGCTATTCGAATTATTTACAGTGGGTCGTTACTATTTTTATGATTTTGTTCGGAGTGAATTTTAATGCCTACTATTATATCCTGTTTCGTAATTTTAAAAAGGCATTCTCAATGGAAGAAGTCCGATGCTATTTCCTGATTATTATTGCGGCAATTGGTATTATTTTTATGGATATCATTGACAGGAGTGCGAGTGCATTTGACGCTTTAACAAAGGTGGCTTTTCAGGTTGGTTCCATTATTACAACTACAGGTTTTTCAACGGCGGATTTTAACTTATGGCCACAAACCTCGAAAACGATTCTGGTGCTTTTGATGTTTATTGGTGCTTGTGCAGGAAGTACAGGTGGAGGAATCAAGGTTTCACGTTTTGTAGTACTATTTAAGACGATTATTAAGGAATTGAATTCCTATATACATCCAAAGAGTATCAAAAAGATTAAGATTGATGGTAAACCGGTGGAGCATGATGTGGTACGTGCGATAAACGTATACTTTATTGCCTTTATGATCATTTTTTCAATATCAGTATTTGCTATTTCTTTTGAAGGAAAAGATTTGGTCACAAACTTTACAGCCGTCGTTGCTACAATCAACAATATTGGACCGGGGCTTGAACTTGTAGGACCTACACAGAATTTTGGAGGGTTTACAGTTTTTTCAAAATATGTATTGATGTTTGACATGCTAGCGGGTAGATTGGAATTATTTCCTTTACTGATACTTTTTCATCCAATAGTGTGGAAAGATTTATTTGCTAGCAAAATTAAAGCAAAAAAGTGATATAATATAATATCATATCATATACAACATAAGGGGGTGTTTTTACAATGAACAAAAAGGCAATGTACAAACTAAGTTATGGTCTATTCGTTCTTACGGCGAGAGAAGGAGAGAAGGATAATGGCTGTATCATTAACACCGCGATTCAGGCGGCGTCAACACCGAATCAGATGAGTATTTGTGTGAATAAGGCAAACTATACACATGATATGATTATGAGAACGGGTGCATTTACGGTTTCTGTTGTTAGTCAGAAGGCTACATTTGACTTGTTCAAGCATTTTGGTTTTCAGACAGGAAAGGAAGTTGATAAATTCGCAGATTATTCCGCATGTAGCAGAGGAACGAATGGAATTTATTATGTTACAGAAGGGACTAACGCCTATATCTCTGTAAAAGTTGACAAAACAGAGGATATTGGCTCCCATACTATGTTTATTGGCGAAATAACAGATATGGAAGTGCTGAGTGAAGATGCATCAGCAACATATGAATACTATATGAATAACATCAAGCCGAAACCACAGGAAGTAGGTAAAACGGAAGATGGACAGACGATTTGGAGATGTACCATTTGTGGATATGAATATGTGGGAGAAGAACTTCCAGAGGATTTCATTTGTCCACTTTGTAAGCATCCGGCATCTGACTTTGAAAAAGTAATCAAAAAAATGGAGGATAAAAATATGGGAAACAAATACGCAGGAACAAAAACAGAAAAGAATCTTTGGGAAGCATTTGCAGGTGAATCTCAGGCAAGAAACAAATACACCTATTTTGCTTCAGTAGCTAAGAAAGCTGGTTATGAGCAGATAGCTGCATTATTCTTACAGACAGCAGAAAATGAGAAGGAGCATGCAAAGCTATGGTTCAAGGCATTAGGAGAACTTGGTGATACTCCTACTAATCTTTTACATGCTGCAGAAGGAGAGAATGCGGAATGGACAGATATGTATGAGAGAATGGCTAAAGATGCTGAAGAAGAAGGATTTACAGAATTAGCTGCACAGTTTAGAGGTGTTGCAGCAATTGAAAAGATGCATGAAGAAAGATATCGTGCTCTTCTTCACAATGTTGAGGCAATGGAAGTATTCAAAAAGAGCGGGGTAACAATGTGGGAATGCCGTAATTGCGGTCATGTTGTAGTTGGAGTTGAAGCTCCTGAGGTTTGCCCAGTATGCAATCACCCACAAGCATACTTTGAAGTTCGAAAAGAAAATTATTAATTTAGGGACGGTTCTTTTGCCATGAGGAGTGTCCCTCTGTCATAAGGAGCGCCCTTTGGCTCGAAAACAAGCCAAAGGGCGCTCCTCATGGCAAAAGGAACGTCCCTAAAGGAGAATTATGG
>JAXJUI010000042.1:0-57640 GCA_036309165.1 Agathobacter sp.
GTATAAAGGTACAAGAAAACCGATGGCTGAGGAATTGAGACAGCAGGTTCCACTTATGAAAGAAATGCTTTCTGCTATGGGAGTCAAGATGATCGAATTAGAAGGATTCGAAGCAGACGACTTACTTGGAACGGTTTCTGTTCTTGGTGAAAAAGCTGGTATGACAGTTTCGGTTGTATCTGGAGATAGAGATTTACTACAGCTTGCAACCCAAAAAGTAATGATTCGTATTCCCAAAACAAAAAAGACAGGGACGGAAATCGAAAATTACCTCGAAGACGATGTAAAAGAAAAATATATGGTTACTCCTAAAGAGTTTATTGACGTAAAAGCATTAATGGGAGATACTGCAGACAATATTCCAGGAGTCCCTGGAATTGGTGAAAAAACAGCAACGGCATTAATTGCAGAATATGGTTCAATTGAAGAAGTTCACAAAAATGCAGCTACGATTAAGCCACCTCGTGCAGGCAAAAATATTGTAGATTTTTGGGAACAGGCAGTGATGAGTAAGGAACTTGCTACTATTTGTGTAGACGCACCTTTAGAATTCGATTTCTCAGAGGCAAGGCTTCCGAGCATTCAGTCACTTTATACGAATGATGCATATTTACTTTGCAAACGTTTAGAGTTTAAAAATCTGCTTTCAAGGTTTACTGTTGATGTTCCCAAAAATAATGCGGAAGAGCACTTTAAACATGTAAAAGAATTAAAAGATGCAGAAAAAATATGGAATCTTGCTAAAGGAAAAAAGATAGCATTTTCAATTATTGGAGAGCATGAATGCAAAAATGTAGATGTAACAGGACAGATGAGTCTGTTTGATGAACCAGCAAACAATACATTCAATGCTATGTGCATTTGTTTTGGAGAAGAAGACACCTATTATTTAGAAACAAATAAAAATCTGACAAGCGATTATCTTTTGGAGAAACTTCAAACAGTAGAAGCTTCATTATGGATTACAGGAAACTTGAAATCTGCCTTAAAGAAATTTGATTTTATGAATGGATGTAATCCATCGGAAAATTGGGATTTATATTTGGCAAAAAGAAATAGATTTTTTGATACAACAGTGGCGGCTTATCTTTTAAATCCGTTAAAGGGTGAATATCCGTATGATGATATTGCAAAGAATTATTTGGGACAAATGGTTCCTTCAAAGGCTGACTTGTTCGGAAAAAAATCTTTATCAGAAATGTTAGAGTCTGAACCAGAAAAGGTCGTAAAATGGGCTTGTTATGAGTGCTACACTTCTTGGGCGAGTGAAACTGTTCTTTCAAATGAATTAGAAGAAAAAGGAATGCATGACCTTTTTGCTGAGATTGAAATGCCTCTTATTTTTGTATTATCAGATATGGAAAAAGAAGGTGTATGTGTTGATGGAGGAGTGCTTAAAGAATACAGCAAAGAATTGGCGTCTTCTATTGATGTATTAGAAAAACGCATTTATGAACAAGCAGGAGAAGAGTTTAATATTAATTCACCAAAACAGTTGGGAGTAATTCTATTTGAGAAATTATGTCTTCCAAATGCAAAGAAAACAAAAACAGGATATTCGACTTCGGCAGAGATTCTTGAAAAATTAGAAAATGATTATCCTATTGTAAAAGATATTTTGGAATATCGTCAGTTGTCAAAACTTAAATCTGTTTATGCTGATGGTCTTACCAATTTTATTGGCGAAGATGGAAAAATTCACACGACTTTCAATCAGACTATTACAGCGACGGGGCGATTAAGTAGTACGGACCCAAATTTACAGAACATTCCGATTCGAATCGAACTTGGAAGAAAGATTCGAAAAGTATTCTTGCCAAAAGAAGGGAATTTGTTTGTTGATTCAGATTATTCACAGATTGAACTTCGTGTGCTTGCACATATGTCGGGAGATGAGAACCTGATTTCGGCATTCAAACAAAAACAGGATATTCATGCAACAACAGCATCGCAGGTATTTCATGTTCCGTTTGAAGAAGTAACTGCTCTACAAAGACGAAATGCAAAAGCTGTTAATTTTGGAATTGTATATGGAATTAGTGCATTTGGACTTAGTCAGGATTTAAATATTAGTAGGAAAGAAGCACAAGAATATATTGATAGCTATTTTGAAACTTATCCAAAAATAAAAGATTTTCTGGATAAGACAGTAGAAAATGCCAAAGAAACTGGAAGTATTGTAACGATGTTTGGACGTATTCGTCCAATTCCAGAACTTTCTTCTAGTAATTTTATGCAGAAACAGTTTGGTGAGAGAATTGCAATGAATTCTCCTATTCAGGGAACTGCTGCGGATATAATTAAAATAGCCATGATTCGAGTTCATGATCGTTTGATTAAGGATGGTTTCTTATCAAGATTGATTCTTCAGGTACATGATGAACTGTTAATCGAGACTGTGGAAAAGGAAAAGGAGGCTGTTATTGCATTACTTGAGGAAGAGATGCAAAAAGCAGCAAATCTTTCTGTCGAACTTGAAGTCGGAACAGAATCTGGGAATAATTGGTACGAGGCACATTGATATGAGATTTATAGGAATTACAGGTGGCGTTGGAGCTGGAAAGTCTGCAATTTTATCGTACCTTTCAGAAAAGAAAGGGACAAAAGTAATGCTTGCAGATGAGATTGCTCATAAGCTTATGGAACCAGGAAATACCTGTTACCATGAAATATGCAAGCAGTTTAGAGAAGATGATATCTTAGCTGAAGATGGAAGCTTTGATAAAGGAAAACTTTCAAGTGTAATTTTTTCCGATGAAAAGAAACGTACTCGGCTAAATGAGATTGTTCATCCAGCTGTAAAGAAGTATGTTATGCATATGTTTTCGGAAGAAAAGAAAAAGGGTGAATTAGAGCTATTGGTTTTGGAAGCTGCACTTTTGGTTGAAGAAGAATATGATGAAATTTGCGATGAACTTTGGTATATTTATACCAGTGAGCAAAATAGAAGAAAGCGACTAAATGAAACGAGAGGATATTCTGATGAAAAGATTTCTCAAATTTTCTCTAGTCAGCTTTCGGAAGAAGAATATCGTAATGCGTGCAAAGTTACGATTGATAATAATGGGGATTTATCCATTACCTATGCACAAATAGAAAAAGCGTTGAAAGAGGAGAATCACGCAGATGAATAACGTATTTGGTCTAGACATTGGAACAAGAAATGTTGTGGGAACAGTTGGCTATCGAGATGAAAATGAAGAGTTTATTGTTGTTGCTCAAAATATCAAAGAGCATGGTACTAGAGCGATGCTCGATGGACAGATTCATGATATTGGTCGCGTTGCACGAACAATTTCAGAAGTGAAGGCAGATTTAGAGGAACAGATTCACCAACCGCTTAGTGATGTATGTATTGCGGCAGCTGGTCGTGTGTTAAAAACAGTTACAACACATGTTGAATATGACTATTCAGAAGAAAGTGTTGTAACAGGAGAAGATGTGCATACTTTACATCTTTTAGGCGTAGAAAAAGCACAGGAGATTTTGAAAGAGCAAAACGATACACGCTATAAGTTTTACTGTGTGGGATACTCTGTAGTTAAATATTACTTAAATGAAGAACCATTTATTAATTTAGAGGGGCATAAGGCAGATAGAATTGGCGAAGACATTATTGTTACATTCCTTCCTGAGGATGTTGTGGATGGTTTGTACTCAGCCGTTGGTCAAGCGGGACTAACAGTTGCAAATATGACGTTGGAGCCTATTGCTGCAATTAATGTTGCAATTCCTGAGAATTTTAGAATGCTTAATATTGCTCTTGTCGATGTTGGAGCTGGAACAAGCGATATTTCTATTACAAAAGACGGAAGTATTATTGCTTATGGAATGATTCCTCATGCTGGAGATGAATTAACAGAAGTTATCGTTCAGCACTATCTTGTAGACTTCAAAATGGCAGAGTATATGAAGATTCAGTCTACAATGAGTGATCAGATTACATACGAAGATATTATGAGTATCGAGCATACCATTTCATCAAGTGATTTATGGGAAGTGGTTAGTGGAACGGTTGAAAAGATTACATCAGAAGTTGCTTCAAAGATTCGCGAATTGAATGGTGATAAGACCGTAAGTGCATGTTTTGTTGTCGGTGGAGGTGGAAAAATCCATGGATTTACCGAAAAGCTTGCTGAATACTTGGAACTACCAAAAGAAAGAGTTGCCCTTCGTGGTGAAGAAGTATTAAAAGAGGTTATCTTTGAACAGGAAGATATTAAGAAAGATCCGCTTTTGGTAACACCAATTGGTATTTGTTTAAACTATTATGAACAAAGAAATAATTTCATTATGGTTCGTTTTAATGGCGAGAGAATGAAATTATATGATAATAATCACCTTACAATTGTGGATGCTGCATTACAGGCGGGATTTCCAAAAGAACAGTTATTTCCAAAACGTGGGCTTCCAATTAACTTTACAGTAAATGGTTCTGCAAGAATCGCACGTGGTGAGGCTGGGGAACCTGCAATTGTAACTATGAATGGACGTGCAGCAAATATTAATACTCCACTTGAGCCAAACTGTGAAATTACAATTGAACCATCAACATCTGGTGATGATGCAAGATATACGATTGCACAGTTAGATGAATATTCAACTGCAACTTTAAACTTCCAAATTAATGGGAAAATGATTACGTGTCCAAAATTTGTGCAGGTAAATGGAAGCTTAGAACCTGGCTCATATGAAATCAAAGAAGGTGACGTGATTGAAACAAGAAATTTCTATACAGTAAGTCAGGTTGCTGAATTTATGGATATTGTTCTTGATATGAATCAGAAAATCTATGTAAACAACAAAGAAGCAACTCCTGAAACACTTGTGTATGAGAATTTCTCAATTGACTGGGGAATGCTAGATGAGTCGTATGAAAATTTCGTAGAAGAATCAAATGAGAATTCATATGAAAATACAGACGGATATGAAACAACAGATTCTTATGAAGAGGAAAATTCTTACACAAATCCAGAGTCGCAAGAGAGCACATATGCAAATGGAAATACAGATTCATATACAAATGAAATTATCGTAACAGTAAATGGAGAGCCTGTTACACTTATGGGGAAAGAAGATTACATATTTGTAGATATTTTTGATCGAATCACATTTGACTTAAATGCTGGAAAAGGCCGTGCAATTGCAACTGTGTTAAATGGATTAGATGCTGAGTTTACAGCAAAATTAAAAGATGGCGATAAAATCGATTTATATTGGAAAGAGAATTAAAAGACAATGTTAGAGTTATGTAGTATTGCAAGTGGTTCTAGCGGAAACTGTATATGTATTGGGTCGGATCGTTCGCATATCTTAATCGATGCAGGAATCAGTGGAAAAAGAATTGAAACAGGACTAGAATCTATTGATTTAAAATGTAGCGAAATGGAAGGAATTCTAATAACACATGAGCATATTGATCATATTGCAGGACTTGGAGTGCTTGCAAGAAGATATGGGATTCCGATGTATGCAACACACGGGACAATTGAGGCAATAAAATCTGTAAAGTCTCTTGGAAAGATAGATGAGTCGCTTTTTCATGTAATTACTCCTGGAGAAGAATATTCAATTGGAGATTTGCAGATTAAACCTATATCAATTTCGCATGATGCGGCAGATCCGTGTGCTTATAAAGTGACATGTGGACAGAAAAAGATGGCAGTTTGTACAGATCTTGGAAATTATAATCAAAATATAGTTGACGAATTGCAAGGTCTTGATGCATTATTGTTAGAAGCGAATCACGATGTGAAAATGCTCCAGATGGGATCTTATCCATATCCACTAAAGCAAAGAATCTTAAGTGATCGTGGACATTTGTCAAATGAAAGAAGTGGACAATTATTATGTGAACTTCTTCATGATAATTTTGGAACCGTCGTATTAGGCCATTTAAGTAAAGAAAATAATTATGAGGAACTTGCTTATGAAGCCGTACGATTAGAAGTGACGATGGGAGATAATCCATATAAAGCAGAGGATTTCCCAATGTTTGTGGCTAAAAGAGATACTGTCTCGCAGTTGGTTCGAGCAGTATAAGTGTTTTAAGAAGAGGAGAGAAAAATGGACAAATCAATGGACAAAGCAATTATAACAGTAGTAGGAAAAGATACAGTAGGAATTATCGCAAAAGTATGTACATACCTTGCTGATAATAAAGTAAATGTATTAGATATTTCACAGACAATCGTGTCTGGATATTTCAATATGATGATGATTGTAGATATGGCTTCTGCATCAAAATCATTCGGAGATGTTTCTTCTGATATGGAAAAATTAGGTGAAGAAATTGGTGTTTCAATTAAATGCCAGCGTGAAGAAATTTTTAATATGATGCATAGAATCTAAGGAGAAATATCATGATTAACTTTTTTGAAGTAAATGAAACAAATAAGATGGTAGAACAGGAAAATCTTGATGTTCGTACTATTACAATTGGTATCAGTTTATTAGAATGTATTGATTCCGATTTAAAGAAATTGAATGAAAATATTTATAATAGAATTACAACAGTTGCAAAAGATTTAGCATCTGTTGGCGAAAAAATTGAGAAAGAATTTGGTATTCCAATTGTAAATAAACGTATTTCAGTTACACCAATCGCATTAGTTGGTGGAGCTGCATGTAAGACACCAGAGGATTTCGCAACAATCGCCGATACATTGGATCGTGCAGCTGAAACTGTTGGAGCAAACTTAATCGGTGGATATTCTGCACTTGTATGTAAGGGTATGACAACTGCAGATGAAATGTTAATCCGCTCTATTCCAATTGCATTATGCAGAACTAACCGTGTTTGTAGTTCAGTAAACCTTGCATCTACAAAGACTGGTATTAATATGGATGCAGTCAAATTAATGGGAGAAATCTTATTACAGGTTGCAGAGAATTCAAAAGATCGTGATTCTGTAGATTGTATGAAATTAGTTGTATTTTGTAATGCACCAGATGATAATCCATTCATGGCAGGTGCATTCCACGGTGTAACAGAAGCAGATGCGATTATTAACGTCGGAGTAAGTGGACCTGGTGTTGTAAAAACAGCATTAGAAAAAGTACGTGGAGAAAACTTCGAAGTACTTTGTGAAACAATCAAGAAAACAGCATTTAAAGTTACCCGTGTTGGACAGCTTGTAGCACAGGAAGCATCAAAACAGCTTGGTATTCCGTTTGGTATTGTTGACTTATCCTTAGCTCCAACACCAGCAATCGGAGATAGCGTTGCAGACATCCTTTGCGAAATCGGTTTAGAATATGCAGGTGCGCCAGGAACAACAGCGGCACTCGCACTTCTTAACGATCAGGTTAAAAAGGGTGGGGTAATGGCCTCTTCATATGTAGGTGGACTTAGTGGAGCATTTATTCCTGTTTCAGAGGATCAGGGTATGATTAATGCAGTAGAAGCGGGCGCTATTACACTTGAAAAATTAGAAGCTATGACATGTGTATGTTCCGTAGGTCTTGATATGATTGCAATTCCAGGCGATACAAAAGCAACAACTATTTCAGGTATGATTGCTGATGAAATGGCACTTGGAATGATTAACCAGAAAACAACAGCAGCTCGATTAATTCCAGTTATTGGAAAAGGAGTTGGTGAACAGGTAGAATTTGGTGGATTATTTGGATATGCACCAATTATGCCAGTAAATAAATTCTCTTGTGACGACTTTATTAATCGTGGAGGACGCATTCCAGCACCAATTCATAGCTTTAAAAACTAAGGTGAAGAAAAGTGATATATAAGAAGAACTAATTATACATAGTAAAAAGTTTAATGATGCTAATAGGCGTTTTATATTGTAAATCATTTTTTCATCTGCTAGAATGTCCATGTATAATTTGTAGCAGTGAAACCAATGAAAGAAAACTATACATGCGAGGTAAGTAAAATGAAAATTATGTCTTTAAAAGAAGAACTTTCAGCAACATCATATCCAGGAAGAGGTATTGTTATCGGTCGTTCAAAAGATGGTAAAAAAGCTGTAACAGCATATTTTATCATGGGAAGAAGCGAGAACAGCCGCAATCGTGTATTTGTAGAAGATGGAGAAGGAATCCGTACACAGGCATTTGATCCTTCAAAATTAAGTGATCCAAGTTTAATTATTTACGCACCAGTACGTGTTCTTGGAAACAAAACAATCGTAACAAACGGAGATCAGACAGATACAGTTTACGATTTAATGAAAGAAGGACAGACATTTGAACAGTCATTAATGACAAGAGAGTTTGAGCCAGATGCTCCAAACTTTACTCCTCGTATTTCAGGATTAATGAATGTGGAAAATGGTTCTTATGATTATGCAATGTCAATCTTAAAGAGCAATAACGGAAATCCAGATTCATGCAATCGTTATACATTTACATACAGCAATCCAATTGCTGGTGAAGGACATTTTATCCATACATACATGGGAGATGGAAATCCACTTCCAAGTTATGAAGGAGAACCTACATGGGTTGAAATTGGAAATGAAGATATTGATACATTCACAAAACTCGTATGGGAAAACTTAAACGAAGAAAATAAAGTTTCTTTATTTGTTCGATATATTGATATCGAAACAGGAAAATATGAATCTCGTATCGTAAACAAAAATGTGTAAATTCAGTAAATGACACAAGGAGAAATAGGAAGAATGAAAGAATACGAATTAAAATATGGATGTAACCCTAACCAGAAACCATCAAGAATCTACATGGAAAATGGAGAATTACCAATCAAAGTTTTATCAGGTAGAGCAGGATATATCAATTTCTTAGATGCTTTCAATGGTTGGCAGTTAGTAAAAGAATTAAAGAAGGCAACTGGACTTCCAGCAGCAACTTCTTTCAAACATGTATCTCCGGCAGGTGCAGCAGTAGGTCTTCCACTTACAGATGTTGAAAAGAAAATCTACTGGGTAGATGATATGGATATTGAATTTACACCAATGGCAAATGCTTATATTAGAGCACGTGGTGCTGACCGTATGTCATCATTTGGTGATTTCATCTCATTATCAGATGTTTGTGATGCTTCCACAGCACTTGTTATCAAACGTGAAGTTTCAGATGGTGTAATCGCTCCAGGATACACAGAGGAAGCTCTTGAAATTTTGAAACAGAAGAAAAATGGTAACTATTGTGTAATCGAAATTGATCCAGAATATACACCAGCTCCAATTGAACGAAAAGATGTATTTGGTATTACTTTCGAACAGGGAAGAAATGAATTAGTAATTGATGATGAATTCTTCTCAAATATCGTTACAAACAATAAAGAATTAACAGAACAGGCTAAGATTGATTTAGCAATCGCTATGATCACTCTTAAATATACACAGTCTAACTCTGTATGCTATGTAAAAGGTGGACAGGCAATCGGTATTGGTGCTGGACAGCAGTCTCGTATCCACTGTACACGTCTTGCTGGTTCAAAAGCTGATAACTGGTGGTTACGTCAGTCTCCACAGGTACTCGGGCTTCAGTTCGTAGACGGAATCAAGCGTGCAGACCGTGATAACGCAATCGATCTTTACATGGGTGAGGATTACATGGACGTTCTTGCAGAAGGCGAATGGCAGAGAATCTTTAAGGTAAAACCTGAAGTATTTACGGCTGAACAGAAACGTGCATGGTTAGATAAAAACACGGATGTAGCACTTGGATCAGATGCATTCTTCCCATTCGGAGATAATATCGAAAGAGCTAAGAAGAGCGGTGTTAAATACGTAGCACAGCCAGGTGGATCTGTACGTGACGATCATGTTATTGATACATGTAATAAATATGATATGGTAATGAGCTTTACAGGAATTCGTTTATTCCATCACTAATTTTGTGTATAATGAAGTGCAAGAGGAGACTCTTGCACTTTTTCTTTATTTGATAGGAAATTCCTATCAAATAAAAAAGCTCCGCAAGGATGCGCACCTCGCGGAGATGAAGTTAGTCGTAAACGACACGCTCGGGCGCGAAAGAGCCCGTCAAGCGGACTCTTTGTTCTTTGATAGATGAATTGATTATTTGAGAAGGAGAATGGAATTGGTATGGAAACTAAAATATATGTAATGACACATAAAGAAATTGAGGTTTTTTCAGATCCTATGTATCAGGTTCTCCATGTTAAAACTGAAGAAGGAGAAAATATTGCAGATAAAAATTGTTACTATAGTGAACTTACTGGAATGTATTGGATTTGGAAAAATGTGTCGAATGTAGATGTGGTGGGAACCTGTCATTATCGTAGATTTTTGATAAATGACAAAGAATTCGTTTTGACAGAATCAGAAATTAGAAAAATTCTTGATGCAGAAGGGTATGATATTATTACAACCAAATTACTGCAACTAAATTATAGTTATTTTGAAGGTTTTTCGCATAACCATAAGCAGTACTATTTAGAGGAAACAGCAAAAGTAATTAAGGAACTTTATCCAGAGTATTATCCTTTGTATGAAAAACTTGTTCATGAAAAACATACATATTTCGGAAATATTTTGATTACACGAAAAGAATTGTATGATCAGTATATGGAGTGGTTGTTTTCTATTTTCTTTACGATGGAAAAAAGGATTACTATTGAAGAAGAAGACTCTTATCATCGACGAATATTTGGCTTTATTTCAGAATTTTTGCAGTATGTCTGGATTACTTATCATGGATTAAAAGTGAAAGAATGCATGGTTGGTATGTTGGGTGAAAAAGCTGAGATTACCGCAATAAAGCAAGAGATTGCAAGATATTTTCAGAATAAGGATTTTGAAGGAGCAAAAGAATATTTTTTGGAATGCAGAAGAAAGCGTCCGGATATTATGATGGAAGCCTCTGATGTGACTGGAGAACTTCATTTATGTATGCAGGTTATCGCAATCTGTGGATTGGAGCAGCAAGCGTATGGTAATCATTTGTTGAATTATATACAGGAATTTAGGGAACTTATGCATTTTTGTAATACATTAAACCATTATGTGATTGAAGAAATACAAACAGGAAAAATGACGGAAGAAGGAATCAATTGGATGAAGGAAAACAACGTGACAGAGGTAGCAAAAAAAGTGTCTTATCAAATGTTTTCTAGTGTGAAAAATCCATATCAGTATATTCCGAAATCTTGACAAAGGATTTTAGAAGGGATATACTGTCCGTAGTTTTAAGAAAGAAAGAGGAAGATACATGTATAGAACATTCTGCAAATAATGAAATAACTAAACAAAGAGATTTTGTGGTTAACCTGTAGAGTAGTGTATCTGTCAGGTTTATTAGCGGAATGTAAAAATATAGAAATTGAAGTCTTTGATATTTGAAAATGAAATGCGATGTTATCTGCATCTCATAGTCTCTATAAACAAGTACTAATGTATAAAGCGCCACAGAACAATGTTTCTGTGGTTTTTTATTTGATCATTCATTCCGCTTCCAGATAAGGAGGTAGATAAATATGGCTAGAATTTCAGTAAATAATTTAACTTTTTCATATGATGATTATTATGACAATATTTTTGAAGATGTAAGCTTTGCCATTGATTCCAATTGGAAACTTGGATTTGTGGCAAGAAATGGACGTGGGAAATCTACATTTTTAAATCTTCTAATGGGAAAATATGAGTATAGTGGAACGATTCAATCGGATTTAGAGTTTTTGTATTTTCCAATTGGGATACCAGAAGAAAAGTATTCTCATAATGTAATTGATTTGATGGAAGAAGTGTTTCCGGATGTAGAATTTTGGCGTGTTTGTATGGAACTAAATCTTTTAGAAATGGATGCAGAACTTTTATATCGTCCATTTCAGACGCTAAGCTATGGAGAGCGTACAAGAGTTATGCTTGCATATCTTTTCGCAGGAGAACACAAATTCCTTTTGTTAGACGAGCCAACCAATCACTTGGATGTTGAGTGTAGAGAAAAAATCAAAGAATATCTTGCAAAGAAGGAAGGATTTATTTTGGTTTCACACGATAGAGATATTTTGGATGCCTGTATTGATCACGTGCTTGTCATTAATAAAACAAATATTGAAGTCGTGAAAGGAAATTTCTCTACTTGGTACGAAAATAAAGAAAGACAAGATCAGTTTGAAAAAGATAAAAATGAGTCACTTAAAAAAGATATTGGAAGACTTACTACGGCTGCAAGGCAGGCAAGAACATGGGCGGATAAAGTAGAGAGTGCAAAGATTGGTTATGACCCTAAAAAGGATTCACATCGTTGTATTGATACACGCGCATACATGGGGGAAAAATCTCGTCGAATGCAACAGCGTCGTAAGAATTTGGAGGGTAGAATACAAAAAGGTATCGAAGAAAAGCAGGGACTTCTAAAAAATGTAGAAGAAATCGTGGATTTAAAATTATTTCCTGAGGAATTTTATAAGAGATACATTTTTACAGCGAGAGATTTAGAAATCGGATATAACGGCAAAAAGGTGGGAGGAACACTTACATTTGAGATTGAAAGGGGAGACCGAATTGCAATTGTGGGTGGAAATGGATCCGGAAAATCGACTTTGATTAAGACTCTTTTAGGACAGCTTAAGCCTATTGGTGGAGAACTAAATTGCAGTCAGGGAGTTCGTATCTCATACGTAGCACAGTCTGCAAGTTTGATGAAGGGAACGTTAGAAGAATATGCAAGAAAATACGGGATAGACTATACGGTCTTTTTATCGGTATTACGTCAGTTGGATTTTGAGCGAGTACAGTTTGAAAAACGAATGGAAGAGTATTCCGAGGGACAGAAGAAAAAAGTAGAGATTGCTAGAAGTCTTTGTGAGAAAGCACATCTTTATATTTGGGATGAACCTATGAATTATATTGATGTATTCTCAAGAATGCAGATTGAGAGGGTTATTGAAACTTTTCGGCCAACGATGATTTTCGTAGAGCATGACAAAACGTTTGTGGAGCATATTTCGACGAAAAAAATTGTAGTTTCTTAAGAAGAAAAACAAGTGCCATATCCTTGTAAGTACAGAATAAAAAGTGTATGATGATTATAGTATTTTAGACGAAACAATGTAGAAATTTTATTTAGAGGGGAATATGTCACTTCAGTTCATTTTGGGAAATTCCGGTAGTGGAAAAACAGAATATATGTACAAACAGGTAGTCCTTGAGGCGGGAGAAAACCCAACTAAGGACTACCTTGTAATTGTGCCAGAACAGTTCACATTACAAACCCAAAAGAAACTTGTTGAATTATCACCGAATAAGGCGATTATGAATATCGATGTACTTAGTTTTAATCGACTTGCATATCGCGTGTTTGATGAACTTGGGATAGTGGAAAAGGAGATTTTAGAGGAAACAGGAAAGAATCTTGTTCTTCGCAAAATTGCAAAGGAAAAGGAAGAGGAATTGTCTGTACTTCGACCAAATTTAAATCGTATGGGCTACATTAATGAAGTGAAATCTCTTATTTCTGAATTTGTTCAGTACAATGTTACGTCAAATCAGTTATGGGGGCATATTCGTAGTGGAAAGCTGCCCTCAGTTTTAGAAGCTAAGCTTAAAGATGTAGCTGTGATGTATGAAGGGTTTGAAGAATACATGCAGGGGCGTTATGTGACGGCAGAAGAAGTTTTAAATGTATTAACGTATGTGGCAAAAGATTCAAAAATTATTAGAGATAGTGTTATGGTGTTTGATGAATTTACAGGATTTACACCGATTCAGCTTAGTCTCATTAAGGAATTGATGCCTCTTACCAAGAAAATGATAGTAACGCTTACCATCGATGGAAAAGAGGATTTTTATCATAGCAATGGAATGCATGAACTTTTTGATATGCCAAAAAAGACAATCAAAACATTATGCCAAATGGCAAATTTTCTTCACATAGACATGCTTGAGCCAGTCGTTTTTGCTGATGCATCGAAGAAAAGATTTGTAGAATCAAGCGAACTTGCTTTTATGGAAGAAAATTTATTCCGTAGAAAAATAAAAGCGTATGATGAAAGAACGAAAGATATTTCGATTTATGAACTCAAAAATCCAAAAGAAGAGATGCTTTATGTAGCAAGAGAGATTAATCGATTAGTTCGCGAGGAAGGATATCGATATAAGGAAATTGCAGTTGTAAGTGGTGCGGTAGAAACATATGGGAATTATGTAAAAAGCATTTTTGGAAAATATCATATTCCGTACTTTTTGGATCAGACAAAAGAAGTAATCTTTCATCCATTTATTGAGTTTATTCGTGCAACACTTGAGATTGTTACACATGATTTTTCACATGAGTCAGTATTTCGCTTTCTACGTTGTGGTTTTGTAGATATCGAGGAAGAAGATATTGATTTATTAGAAAATTATATTTTATCAACGGGTATCCGTGGCAAAAGAAGCTGGGGAAGCCGTTTCCTTCGTGTGCCAAGAAATAAGTCTTTGCTCGTAGGAGAGAAGGACTTAGACTTTGTTGAAGAACTAAGAAAACAGATTTTTGATTTGTTAGAGCCTGTAGTAGATACTTTTTCAAAAGGTGAAGAGGGGAATTATGCAACAGTTTTAGAACAATGTATGTCTCTTTATCAAATGGTTGTGACGCTTGATGTTGAGCAGAAATTGGCAAAGAAAGAAGAAGAGTACTTATTACAGAATGAACAGGTAAAAGCAAAAGAATATGAGCAGATTTATCGTATTGTTATAGAACTTTTAGATAAGTTTGTAACACTTCTTGGTGACGAAAGAATGGATGTGGAAAGTTTTTCCGAAGTGTTAGATGCTGGTTTTGAGGCAGCGAAGGTGGCAAGTGTTCCACCTGGATTTGATTCTGTGATTATTGGTGATATTGAGCGTACCAGATTAAATGGTATAAAGGTGTTATTCTTTGTAGGAGTAAATGATGGAACTGTACCTAAAACGGCAGGAAGAGGTGGAATTCTTTCTCAATATGAAAGAATAATGCTAAAAGAGATGGATATAGAGCTTGCCCCAGGTGCTAGAGAACAGGTATTTATTCAGAAATTTTACTTATATTTAAATATGACAAAACCATCGAAAAAACTCTATTTAAGTTATGCAGATGTTGATGCTGATGGAAAGACCCTTCGTCCTTCTTATCTTATTGGTGTGATGAAGCATTTGTTTCCACAAATATCAGAGAAAAAGTTATTTGAGTTAGAAAAAGAGGTAAATTGGTCAACCTTTGATGCAGCAATGGATTATTTTATTCATGGACAAAAGGATGAAAAATGGTATGCGCTTGCAAAGGTCTTTTTAGAACAGGATAAGGAAAAGGCAGAAGAACTTTTACAGGCTTCCTATATGCACTATACTGATGAACCAATTAGTAAGATTGTTGCAGAAGCGATATATGGAAAGAAAATAGAAGGAAGCGTTACAAGATTAGAAAAATACGCAAAATGTGCCTATGCACACTTTTTAGAGTATGGATTATTGTTAAAAGAACGTGATATATGTGGCTTTGAAAGTATGGATATTGGAAATATTTATCATGATGCACTTAAGCGTTATAGTCAAAAGCTAGAACAGTCGGAGTTTGACTGGTTTAAGGTGACGGATGAAATACGTGATGATTTTGCCAAAGTAGCATTTCATGAGGCAATAGAGGCTTATCCAAGTCTGGCTTTTTATGCAACAGCGGAAAATGAGTATCGAATGAAACGTATGGAGCATGTTTTTGTTCAAACGGTATGGGCATTAACAAAACAGGTAAGAAAAGGTCGTTTTGTCCCAGAAGTGTTTGAAATTTCATTTTCATCACATGATAAATTGGATGCGTTGTCTTTTGCGCTTTCAGAAGGAAAACGTATGGAGATTCTTGGTAGAATTGACCGAGTAGATACCTGCCAGGAAGATGGAAAGATTTATGTAAAAGTAATTGATTATAAGTCTGGTAAAACTACTTTTGATTTGCTAAAAATCTATCAGGGAACGCAACTTCAGCTTGCTGTATATATGAATGCAGTTGAAGAAATGCAAAAAAAGAAACATCCAAATTTGGAAGCAGTTACTGGTGGTTTGCTTTATTATCATATTGATGATCCAGTGATTGAAGTAGCTGAAGGATTATCGGAAGCGGAAATAAATCAAAAGATTTTTGAAGCGCTAAAACCGGATGGGGTTGTAAATAGCGAGGAACGTGTATATCGAGCTATGGACGATGAATTCGAAGGAAAATCTGACGTAATTCCAGTAGCCTTAAAAAAGGACGGAAGTTTTGCAAAGGCAGGAACTTCTGTTGCATCTAGTGAAGAATTTGCAATTATCAAAGATTATGTAAAAATGCATATGAAACGTGTGGGAAATGAAATCTATGAAGGAAAGGTATCGACAAATCCGATTCCAGACGGATGTAATTATTGTCCATATGAATCTATTTGTGGCATTAGTTGCAAGCTTCCTGGGTTTGAAACAAAGAAGGTAAAAGTTCCAGATAAAGACGAGATATACAGCGAAATGGAAAAGGAAATTGCGTTATGGGCGAAGTAAAGTGGACTCCGGATCAAAAGCGAGTTATCGAGGCTAGAAATGCAAATATTTTAGTTTCTGCGGCTGCGGGATCAGGAAAAACAGCAGTATTGGTAGAACGTATTGTAGATCGAATTACAAGTAAAGAGAATCCGATTGATATAGACCGTATGCTTGTAGTGACTTTTACAAAAGCTGCTGCGGCTGAAATGCGTGAACGTGTAATAAATGCCTTAGAAAAGAAAAAAGAACAGTTCCCTGACGATGAGAATTTAGACCGTCAGATGACACTTGTACATAATGCACAGATTACTACGATTGATAGTTTCTGTGTATTTGTTGTACGTAATTATTTTGAAAAAATTGGTCTAGATCCCAATTTTCGTATTGCGGATTCTGGTGAAGTGAAGCTTTTAGAAGAAGATGTCTTAACAGAGGTTTTTGAAGACAATTATGTAAGAGAAGATAATGAAGCATTTTTACAGTTAATAGATGCTTATGCAGGAAGTCGAAGTGACCAGGTGGTACGTGATATGGTGTCGAAAATTTATCATCAGTCTGCAAGTGATTCCTGGCCTAAAGAATGGATAGAGAATTTGTCTTGCTTATATGAAGTGGAGGAAGAAGAAGAATTACTTAATTCACAGATTATGAGAGAAATCATATCCTATGTAAAGGAAATGCTTTGCGATGCCGGCAAACGAATGAAAATGGCTTATGAGATGGTGAAAGGTGTTCCGTCACTTATAGCATATGAAAAGCATTTTGAACCTGAACTAGCTTTTTTTGAGGGATTAGATGAAGTAAAAGGATATGATGAATTAAAAGATTTTCTCGAGAAGTTTTCATGGAAAAAAATGCCGACAATAAGAGGCGAATTTGATGTACAAAAGAAAGAGGGAGCACAAGGCCTTCGTACGGATGTTAAGAAAACGGTAGAAGACTTAGCAAAGAAATATTTTTCCATGGACTTAGAGGGAATTCTTTTACAGATGAAAAGAGTAAGACCATATGCAGAAGAATTGGTTCGTCTTTCACTTGAATACCTTGAGGCTATGGAGAAAGCAAAACGTAAAAAACATATTGCAGACTTTGCTGATGTGGAGCATTTTGCTCTTCGGATTTTTGTAGATGAAAAGACAAAGCAGACAACAGAGACGGCTAAAGAATTCCAAAGACAATTTGATGAAATCATGATTGATGAGTATCAGGATAGTAATCAGGTTCAGGAAGACATTATGTGTGCCATTTCTGGTATTGAAAATGGAAACAATAATATGTTTATGGTGGGAGATGTAAAACAGAGTATTTATCGTTTTCGTCTGGCCCGTCCTGAACTTTTTATGAAGAAATATCATGAATTTGCTAATCCGCTGGATGATAAAAATATTCGTATTGATTTAAAACAGAATTTCCGTAGTAGAAAAGAAATATTAGATGCGACAAACGACATTTTTTATAAGATTATGCTAGATGATCTTGGGAAAATATCGTATGATGCGGACGCTGCACTATATTTGGGTGCAACTTATTATCCTAAAACAGAAGATGAAGAGGTGCAAAAGACAGAACTTCTTTTACTGGATTTGACATCTGCGGGGGAAGAGGATTTAGAGGAAGGAAAAAAACAGCTTGAAGCACATTTGGTTGCAAAAAAAATACATGATATGATGAAAGACCAAAAGGTGATGGATAAAGTAACAGGACACATGCGCCCGATGCGTTATTCAGATATTGTTATTCTATTTAGAAGTCTAAAAGAATGGGGAACGGATTTTGCAGCGGTTTTAGAGGACGCAAATATTCCTTGTCATGTGACATCACAAACTGGATATTTTAGTGCATATGAGGTTCAAATTGTTCTTAATATGCTTCGCATTTTGGATAATCCATATCAGGATATACCAATGGCTGCAGTATTAAAATCGCCTATTGTTGGGTTAGATAATGAAGAATTAGCAGAACTTCAAAATCGTGAACTTGGATTTTCAAGAAGTGCAATGAATGCAATGAAAGAAGCAACCGAAGGAAAACTTTACGAGTTTAGCAAAGTGTATCATGAACTTCGACAAATTGTAAAAGATACTCCGATTCATGAGGTTTTGGAACTTCTTTTTGAAAAAACAGGAATTCGTCAGTTTATGTTGCAACTTCCGGCAGGTGAAAAACGTGGTGCAAACCTTGATATGCTCCTTGAAAAGGCAATTACCTATGAGAGTACGAGTTATAAAGGATTATTCCATTTTGTGCGATATATTGATAACCTGCAAAAGTATGAAGTGGATTTTGGAGAGGCCGATGTCTCTGGTGAGGGGGAAGATGTAGTACACATTATGACCATTCATAAGAGTAAAGGTCTTGAGTTTCCGGTTGTATTTGTATCCGGAATTGGAAAACAGTTCAATGAGATGGATATAAGAGATGGGCTTGTAGTGCATCCGGAATATGGGCTTGGAATTAATGAAATGACAGTAAATCCAAGAACGAAAAGAAAGTCTTTGATTCGTACGGAAATTGCAGAGTGTATGAAACGAGAAAATATTGGAGAAGAACTTCGAGTTTTATATGTTGCACTAACACGTGCAAAAGAAAAATTAATCCTGACAGGTACAGTGAAAGATGCAACAAAGGAAATGGAAAAACATCATGGCGTAACGGGCCCTTGTGCACTTCCTTTTGCAACAAGAGTAGGCGCAAAGTCGTATTTAGATTGGTTGATTCCTTCGTTTCTTTCTTATGCGGATAAGTACGAAATACAGTTTGAGAAATTAGAAAATCTGATTTTGGAAAAGATAGAAGAAAAAGTAAAAGAACAGGTAGAACTTGATGTATTAATGAATGAAATTCAAAAAGCAGATGATTCGATTTGCAATGAAATCAAACAAAGTTTTTCATATATTTATCCACATCAAAGTGAGGCAGGAAAGAAAAGTAAATACTCTGTTTCTGAGATAAAGCATGCTTCAATGAAGCAAATCTATGATGATAATCTTAATGATGCAGAAAAACCAGATTTTTTGAAAACAGAGAAAGAAAGCTTTGTTCCTGATTTTGCAAAAAAAATAGATGGAATTACAGAAAGTAAAGTACCAGGAGTAAGTCTGGGGGCGCTTCGTGGAACGGCTGTGCATAGGGTGATGCAATGTCTTGACTTTGTTTCTGTGAATGATTTAGATGTAACAAATCAAGACGAAGTAAAACAATTTGTAGAAGAACAGTTGCAAAGAATGCTTCAGAATGAGGAAATAACCAAAGAGATGTATCAGCTTGTTTTACCGATATTGATTGAAAAATTTCTCGTATCACCTGTTGCAATGCGTATGGCAAAGGCTGCAAAACGTGGAGAACTTTTTAAAGAAAAACCATTTGTTATGAAGCACCAGGATGGTTATTTAGTACAAGGAATTGTCGATGTATTCTGGTTTGAAGAAGATGAAATTGTAGTGCTCGATTATAAAACGGATTATGTTACAAAAGGGCAAGAACTTATTGACAGGTATAAGGTACAATTGGAATTATATGCAGATGCTTTATGTAGAGTGTTTTCTACAGATGAAAAACAAAAAAATGTGAAGGAATGCATGATATATTCTTTCCGTTTGCAGGAGGAAATTAGTATATGAGCAGGATTATTTTGGCATCAGCCTCACCAAGAAGAAAAGAATTGTTAGAGCAAGTGGGATTAGAATTTGAAATTTGTCCGGCTAAGGGAGAGGAAATTATCACGAAAACAATTCCAAGTGAAGTGGTTATGGAGCTTTCGAAGCAAAAAGCAGAAGAGGTCGCAAGCCTTGTGCTTTCCTTTGGTGAGCAAAATCCAGAAATCGTAACCCCACAGGATATTCTTGTGATTGGAGCAGATACTATTGTTGCATACGATGGTCAAATTCTTGGAAAACCAAAAGACGAAGAAGATGCAAAAAAAATGATGCGCATGCTACAGGGAAATACACACAGTGTATATACGGGTGTTACTTTTGTCTTTATAGATAAGTCGGGACGTACGGGTGAAAAAGTTTTCTTTGAGCAAAGTGATGTAACAATGTGGCCAATTTCAGAAAAAGATATTTGTGCGTATGTTGAAGTAGAGGAAACTTCGTTTTCTGGGAATTGGCGAGACAAAGCAGGCGGATATGGGATTCAGGAACCGTTTGGACTTAAGTATATTAAAGGGATTTCCGGAGACTACAACAATGTGGTGGGGCTTCCGGTTTCTAGAATTTATCAGGAACTACTTAGTCTTGGAATTGACTGGTATTTATGGTAGAATCAAATACACAAAAAAGCTTTAAAGGAGGTATCCAATATGTATGATTATGATGAAGAAGTTTTAAGTACGTTTTTAGAAAAACAGACGCAATTATTTTCAGAAAAAGTAGCTGATACACCAGAAGAGGCAGAAGAATTTTTAGAGGATTGCATGGCAGTTGTGTTAAAGAATTTAAAAGAAGTAAGAGAATACTTTGATGAGGCAGGGACAGATATTGCTGGAATGTCTGATGATGATTTATTAGATGCAAGTGAAGTATTCGAATTACCAAGTGGAAGATTCTTAATCGTAGAAGGCTAATGCAAAATATAATAGCAGGTAGAGTTTACAGTGAAGAAGAAATTTTTAACAGGTTGTGTTTTGGTGTCTTTGGCACTTTCAACATTAACAGGATGTAAAATAGGAAATACAGAATTTGTATTGGATAGTGTTCGTTTGAAAAATCATAGTGTTTTTTATGTTAACGAATATGAGTGTAAAATAGAAGAGGCGAAACTGTATCTATGTAATTATAAAAATCTTTATGGTACAGCGTTCGGCGTGGATTTATGGGAAAAGGATTTTGATGGAGATGAACGATTAGAAAGCTATATTAAAGATGTGGCGATTAATGAGTTGTCTCGTATTGTCTGCATGGATTTGCTTGCGGAGGAACAAGGGATTTCTCTTTCAGAAGAAGAAATTGATTTGGCAAATCAGGCAGCAAAAGAGTATTTTGATTCCTTATCAAAAGAAGAAAAATCATTTATGGGTATTGATTTGAATGAAACAAAGCAGTTTTATCAGAATTATGCACTTGCCTGTAAGTTATATAGTACCTTAACAGAAGGGGTAAACGAAGAAGTAAGTGATGATGAAGCACGAGTAATCCGTGTGGAACAGATTTATGTTTCAACGAGTGAAATGGCAGATAAAGTGCAGACGAAAATTGATGAAGGAACGGAGTTTTCGATTATTGCAAATACATTTAGTCAGTTGTCTTCCGTTGAAGCAACAATTGCAAGAGGAGATTATCCGGAAGCGGTAGAAGAAATTGCATTTAATATGGACGATGGTGAAGTTTCACAAATGATTCCAGTAGAAAATGGATATTACTTTATAAAATGTATTAGTCGTTTTGAAGAGGAATTAACAGAAGCGAATAAAGGAAATATTTTGATTCGTAGAGAGAAAGAACAGTTTAACGATGTCTATGAAGCATTTGTTGAGAATGCAGAGTTTGTATTAAATGATGAGGTATGGGACGAAGTGACTTTAGAGGGATATGAAAGCTCTATTCAGACAGATTCTTTCTTTTCTACATATGATAAATATTTTAATCCTTAAACTATAAAAACATTGGTGGGAGATAAGAGTATGGCATGGGAACTAAGTTTTCTTCATATGTTAGAGAGCATTCATGATGGTGGAATTGTGGATGGAATCATGATTTTACTATCGACGTTAGGAAATGCTGGAATTCTTTGGATTGCAATTTCACTTATTCTTTTGATTCCAAATAGGACGCGTAAAGTGGGATTGCAAACTATAATAGCAATGTTAGTCACATTTATCGTTGGAAATCTTATTTTAAAGAATATTATTCATAGAGCAAGACCATATGTGGTAGATCCGACGCTACAACTTTTGATTGCAAAACCGTCTGAATATTCATTTCCATCCGGACATACGATGAATGGATATACAGCAGCAATTACATTTTTCTTTTATAACAAAAAGTGGGGAAGCATAGCTATTGTATTTGCAACAGCGATTGCATTTTCTAGAATGTATAATTTGGTTCATTTTCCAACTGATATCATGGGAGGATTAGCGATTGGTATTTGTTCCGCAATTTCTGTACATTATTTCATGAATCGAAAGAAAAAAGAAGTTAGAGAATAAAAAAAGTAATTATAAAATAATCCTTGGATATGAAATTAGGTTTCTCATATCCAAGGATTTGTTTTTATTATTTATGCTTATTTTGGTTTATGCTATTTTGTTAAGAGTAGCATGATATCATTACTGCGTTTTACAAAACGTGCCATTGCATCTACACTAAGTGGCTGGTTTTGAATCATAGCTAAATCATAAAGCTGTTCGCAGAACATTGGAACATTTTCAGATTCCTTGTTTTCTAAAATGTATTTTACAAGAGCGTTGTTTGCGTTAAGTGTAAGTGTCTGGTCTGCTGCGAACATATTCATGTCCATTCCGGACATTCCACCCATAGCATACATCTTCATCATATCCTGCATACGACGACCTTCTTCTGAAAGAGTGATTACAGAAGCAAGTTCATCATTTTTAAGTTTTTCAACTTTAACAGTAAGTTTATCATTTTTTAGTGCGTTCTTAAAGATGTCAGAAAGAGTTGTTGTTGCCTCTTCTAAATCTTCTGTAGCTTCATCTTTTAATGCATCTGTAAGGTCTGCATCGATACGCATGAATTTGTAATTTTCGTTACGCTGTTCTAACTGTGAGATGAAAGAAGTATCGATGTTATGGCTTAAAACAACCGCATTCATGTTGTTTTCTTTAAACATGTTTACATACTGACCCTGTTGTACTAAGTCTGTTACATAGTAGATGGTAGAACGGTTATTATATGCAGCCATTGGATCTTCTTTATTTTCAGTTTCTTTATTTTCAGTTTCTGTATTTTCCTCAGTTTCCGGTTTTTCTTCAGTTTCTACAGGTTTTAATAATTCTGGAAGTGTCTGATAGTCTCCATTGATATCTTTAAATAAGATGTAATCATTCATCTTATCACAGAATTTTTCATCTTTTAAGCAACCAAATTTGATAAATGGAGCGATGTCATCCCAGTATTTTTCATATGATTCTTTTTCTGTTTTGCACATTCCAGAAAGTTTATCAGCAACTTTCTTTGTAATATATTCAGAAATTTTCTTTACGAAACCATCATTCTGTAATGCAGAACGAGAAACGTTAAGTGGAAGATCAGGACAATCAATTACACCTTTAAGAAGCATTAAGAATTCTGGAATAACTTCTTTGATGTTATCAGCGATGAATACCTGATTATTGTAAAGTTTGATTGTTCCTTCGATAGAATCATATTCTGTGTTGATTTTAGGGAAGTATAAAATTCCCTTTAAGTTAAATGGATAATCCATGTTTAAGTGAATCCAGAAGAGTGGCTCTTTATAATCCATAAATACTTTGCGGTAGAAACTTAAGTATTCTTCATTTGTACATTCATTTGGATTCTTTGCCCAAAGTGGTTGTGTATCATTTAATGCAACCGGGCGTTTTACAATTTTAAGCTGATCTTTTGCAGGAGAAACTTCTACAGTTTCTTTTGTACCATCTTCGTTTTCTTTTTCTTCGAATTTTGCTTCTTCAAAGATTTCTTCTACAACAACGTCTGTGTCGAGTTTGTCTTCTCTATTGATTGTTTCATACTGTGTTTCGGCATTTGCTTTTTCAATGTAGATTTCAGTTGGCATGAAAGAACAGTATTTTTGTATTACTTCACGTGCACGATATTCGTTTGCAAATTCAAGACAATCTTCGTTTAAGAATAATGTGATTTCTGTACCAATGGTATCTTTTGTACCTTCTTCCATATCGTATTCAGTACCGCCATTACATGACCAATGTACTGGTGTTGCTCCTTCTTTATAAGAAAGTGTATCAATTGTTACTTCGTCTGCAACCATGAAAGCAGAGTAGAAGCCTAAACCGAAATGACCGATAATCTGATCATCACTTGCTTTATCTTTATATTTTTCGATGAAGTCTGTTGCACCGGAAAATGCAATCTGGTTAATGTATTCTTCTACTTCATCAGATGTCATACCAAGACCATTATCTATGATTTTAATTGTTTTTTCTTCTGGATTAACAATAACCTGAATTTTTGCTTTGTAATCGTTTGGAAGAGAGTATTCTCCCATCATATCAAGTTTCTTTAATTTTGTAATTGCATCGCAACCGTTTGAGATTAATTCACGATAAAAGATGTCGTGGTCAGAGTATAACCATTTCTTAATAATTGGAAATAGGTTATCACTATCGATTGAAAGATTTCCATGTTTGTTACTCATATTTGTGTCTCCTTTTTTATCTTTTTTATTTCTAAATTTTATTGAAATTTTTTCTACAATAGATGATAAAACTGGCAGAAATAAAAGTCAATAGAAAATTAGCACTCTACAAACGAGAGTGCTAACAATAATCGTATAAAGCAAGTAAAATCAATGGATTCGGAAATTATTAAATGTTTATAAACCGTTAGTTTTACTTGTCATTTTTTAAATTTTTATGTGCAGTTGAGAGCATCAGCTTGATACGGTTTAACTGATTTACTTCCGATGCACCTGGGTCATAGTCTATCGCAACAATATTTGCAGAAGGATATTCTTTACGAATTTCCTTAATAACACCTTTTCCAACGATGTGGTTTGGTAAACATGCAAATGGCTGAGCGCAGACAATGTTTGTTGCGCCTTGTTCGATAAGTTCAAGCATTTCAGCCGTTAAGAACCAGCCTTCACCTGTTTGATTACCAACTGATACAATGGAACTTGCTTTATCTGCTAAATCCCAAATATATGCAGTTGGTTCAAAATGTTTACTCTTCTTAAGTTCATCCCTGGCAGCTTTTCTTAACCATTCAAAGAACTTGATAATTAAGTTATTTACACGTTTTGCTTTTTTTGATTCACCAAGGAAATCAGTTTTAAAATTCTGGTTAAAGCAAGTGTAAAGAATAAAGTCTGTTAAATCAGGAACAACTGCCTCGGCGCCTTCCTGTTCAAGTAAGTCTACAACATAGTTGTTTGCGGCTGGAAGGAATTTAACAAGGATTTCTCCAACTACACCAACGCGTGGTTTTTTCTCATCTGTCATTGGAAGATTGTCAAAGTCGCGAATGATTTCACGGCACATCTTTTTGAATTTCCTATGAGAAAGGAATTTTTCATTTCCAACAAACTCTTTACAACGTTCTAACCACTTCTGGTGAAGAGCGTTAGCAGAGCCTTTGACTGCCTCATAAGGTCTTACTCGGTATAAGCAACGCATGAAAATGTCACCAAAAATTAGTGCATATAATCCGTGCTGGATTAGACTTGGGGTAAGTTTAAATCCAGGGTTTTTCTCTAATCCTACCATGTTAAGTGAAATGACAGGAATATCTGGATGACCAGCTTTTTCAAGGGCGCGACGAATAAATGCTATGTAGTTGGTAGCACGGCAACCGCCACCTGTTTGAGTGATAATCACGGCTGTTTTTGATAAATCGTATTCCCCGGATAAGAGAGCTGACATCAACTGACCAATCACGATAAGTGAAGGATAACACGCATCGTTATTTACATATTTAAGACCAACATCTACACATTCTTTTGCTGGAATATCAGGAATTACCATATTATATCCAGCTGCTTTAAATGCAGGCATTAATATCTCAAAATGAATTGGCGACATCTGTGGACAAATAATAGTGTAGTCTTTTCTCATTTCTTCAGTGAAAACAACACGGTTGAAGCTTGCTGGCTTGATGTTTCGTCTTTCCTGATTCTTTTCTTTTACGCGAATTGCAGAAAGAAGAGAACGGATACGAATTCTTGCGGCTCCGAGGTTGTTTACTTCATCGATTTTGAGACATGTATAAATTTTTCCTGAATTTGTTAAAATATCGCTTACACAGTCTGTTGTAACGGCATCCAAACCACATCCGAAAGAGTTGAGCTGAATCATATCCAGATCATCTCGTGTTTTTACATAGTTGGCAGCAGAGTAAAGTCTTGTGTGATACATCCACTGATCCATTACAATCAGAGGTCTTTCTAATTCGCCAAGGTGAGAAATAGAGTCTTCCGTAAGTACACAGATTCCATAGGAATTGATAAGTTCTGGAATACCATGGTTGATTTCAGGGTCAACATGATATGGTCGTCCTGCAAGTACAATTCCGCGTTTATGGTTTTCTTCCATGTATTTAAGGACTTCTTCGCCTTTTTGTTGCATGTCAAGTCTTGTAACTTCAAGTTCTTTCCAAGCTTCCGATACGGCATTTCGTACTTCGGATTCAGAAATGTTAAATTCCTTTTTGAAACATTCTACAAGCTGTGTAGAGAGTGTTTCTTCGCTTGTAAATGCCATAAATGGATTTAAGAAACGCATTTGTCCAGAAGTGATTTCTTCTACGTTATTCTTAATGTTTTCTGAATATGAAGTAACGATTGGACAGTTGTAATGGTTGTTTGCATCAGGGAATTCCTTACGTTCGTATGGAATTGCAGGGTAAAAAATGAAGTCTACATTCTGATGAATTAACCATGCAATATGTCCATGTGCAAGTTTTGCAGGGTAGCATTCTGATTCTGATGGAATCGAATCGATACCAAGCTCGTAAATCTTTCTAGTTGACTGTGGAGATAATACAACTCTAAAACCTAATTCCTTAAAGAAAGTTGCCCAGAAAGGATAGTTTTCATACATGTTAAGGACTCTTGGAAGACCAACAGTTCCACGTTTTGCTTCTTCTATACTAAGTGGTTCGTAGTCAAAGAGTCTTTTATTTTTATATTCGAAAAGGTTTGGAACATTTTCTTTGTTCTTTTCCTTTCCAAGTCCACGTTCACAACGGTTACCTGTAATATACTGACGGTTATCAGAGAACTTGTTGATAGTCAAAAGACAGTGGTTTGTACAACCCTGACATCTTGCAAGTTTTGTTGTATAGCTAAGCTCATTGATTTGTTCAATCGTAAGCATCTGTGTCTGATAATCGGCTTCATGTCGTTCTCTTGCAATTAAAGCAGCACCGAATGCACCCATGATACCAGCAATATCTGGTCTTGTTACATGAACTCCAGCGATTTTTTCTAAACTGCGTAAAACGGCATCATTATAGAATGTTCCACCTTGAACAACAATGTTTTCTCCTAAATCTTTTGCATCAGAAAGTTTGATTACTTTGAATAAAGCGTTTTTGATAACCGAATAAGCAAGACCTGAAGAAATATCAGCAACGGTAGCCCCTTCTTTTTGTGCCTGTTTTACTTTCGAATTCATAAATACCGTACAACGGGTTCCAAGGTCGATTGGATTTTTTGCAAAAAGTGCTTCTTTTGCAAAATCCTGTACAGAGAAGTTAAGTGATTTTGCAAAGGTTTCAATAAAGGAACCACATCCAGAAGAACATGCTTCATTTAACTGTACAGAATCCACGGTCTGATTTTTAATTTTGATACATTTCATGTCCTGACCGCCGATGTCGAGGATACAGTCTACTTTTGGATCAAAGAATGCAGCTGCATAATAGTGTGCAACGGTTTCAACTTCACCATCATCAAGCATAAGAGCTGCTTTCATAAGTGCTTCTCCATAGCCTGTTGAGCAAGAGTGTACAATTTTTGCATTTGCAGGAAGCTTTGCATATATATCTTTGATTGCTCCAATTGCAGTAGTAAGCGGACTACCATTATTGTTGCTATAGAAAGAGTAAAGAAGAGAACCGTCTTCTCCAACTAATGCAATTTTGGTAGTAGTAGAACCAGCATCAATTCCTAAATAGCAGTTTCCTTCGTAAGTAGAAAGGTTCGCAGTTTTTACATGGTTTCCGGAATGGCGTTTGCAGAATGCATCATAAGCCTCCTGGTTTTTAAATAATGGGTCCATTCGAGCAACTTCAAATTCCATGTGAATGTCAGAAGAGAGCATGTTTAACATGGTTTTTAGAGTTGTTGTGGAATTTTCCTTATAATTAAGAGCAGATCCAATCGCCGCAAAAAGATGAGAATTATCTGGAACAATTGCATGTTCTTTATCTAAGTTTAATGTACGAATGAAAGCAGCTTTTAGTTCAGAAAGGAAATGAAGAGGTCCGCCTAAAAACGCAACGTGTCCGCGAATTGGCTTTCCACAAGCAAGTCCACTAATGGTCTGGTTTACCACTGCCTGAAAAATGGAAGCTGATAAGTCTTCTCTTGTCGCACCTTCGTTAATAAGTGGCTGGATATCTGTTTTTGCAAATACACCACAACGGGCAGCGATAGGATAGATCGCTTTATATTTTTTTGCATATTCATTTAATCCAGTTGCGTCAGTCTGAATAAGAGCAGCCATTTGGTCGATAAAAGAACCTGTACCGCCGGCACAGATACCATTCATTCGCTGTTCAACATTTCCACCTTCAAAGTAGATGATTTTTGCATCTTCACCACCTAATTCGATAGCAACATCTGTTAATGGTGCGTAATGTTGTAATGCTGTGGACACTGCAATTACTTCCTGGACAAATGGAACATCCAGATGTTTTGCAAGTGTAAGTCCACCTGAGCCTGTAATCATAGGCGCAATTTTGATTTCACCCAATTTATCAAAGGCTTTTTGGATTAAATTTGCTAATGTTTCTTGTATGTTTGCGAAATGTCTTTCATAGTCTGAGAATAAAAGTTGGTCTTCTTTATCTAATACAGCGATTTTTACTGTAGTAGACCCGATATCAATTCCCAGCTTATGTAAATTGTTGTTTTCCATAGATTTCCTCCATTTATGCATACGAGGTCATTATACGCTTTCAATAAATAAAAAACAATGATGTTATCGACAAAAAATATTAAAAAAATATGAAGAATAGCTGGCTAGATTGACAAATCAAAAGGACAAAAACTATAATGAGTTTTAAGGAATTTTTATAAGATTGGAGCTTTTATATGAATTGGATAGATCGATTAGAACAAAAATATGGAAGAAAAGCGATTCCAGATATTACGAAATATTTTGCAATTGCACTTGGGATTGGATTTGTTATTCAGCTATTTGCACCATTTCTAACTGGAATTATGATGTTTTCTGTAGCCGATATATTAAGGGGACAGGTGTGGAGACTTGTTACGTGGATTATTACACCACCTATGGGATCACAACCGCTTTTGGCGATTGTATTTTTGGTATGTTTAATTCCAATGAGCAGAACACTCGAAATGTTTTTGGGAAGCTTTCGAATGAATTTTTATATTTTTGGTGGAATTATCGTAAGTGTAATTGGTGGATTTATTGTTTATTTTGTTTCGTTTTTGGTATTAGGAGTAGGAATTCCAATTTATCTTTCTACGTATCACATTTTGATTACGCTATTCATGGCGCTTGCAATTATGCTTCCAGATGCTACGGTACATTTATATTTTATACTGCCAATAAAAATGAAATGGATGCTTCTTATTTATGGAGCAAACTTTGTTTATGAAATTGTGACATATTTCAAAATGGGACCAGTGATTGGATTAGCGCTTGCATCAGAGACAATACTTGCACTTGTAAACTTTTTCTTGTTTTTCTTTATGACAGGACGTGTGTCGCGGAAACAAAAGAAACGTAAAAAAGAGTTTGAACAGCAGTTTCGAAGCGCCACACCAAGACCGGGTTCCGGGATTACACAGCATAAATGTAGTATTTGTGGACGCACTGAGTTAGATGATCCAAATTTATCATTCCGTTATTGTTCAAAATGTGCGGGAAGTCATGAGTATTGCCAGGATCATTTGTTTACACATAAACATGTAGGGGGCGGCGATTTTACCAATTAGGATTAAGATGGTTTCGTTGACAAAGATGAGCTTAGATTCTATAATAAAGGATAGTGTTTAAGAGCAAAGGAGTAGTTAATAAGTATGGAAAATGAAGCAGTAGTTTCCAAAAATTTTATTGAACAGATTATTGAGAAAGATTTAGCAGAAGGTCATTGTGAAACAGTAAAAACCCGTTTCCCTCCTGAACCAAATGGATATCTTCATATTGGTCACGCAAAATCTATTCTTTTAAATTTTGGATTGGCAGAAAAGTATAACGGAAAGTTTAATTTCCGTTTTGATGATACAAACCCAACCAAAGAACGTATGGAATTCGTTGAATCTATACAGGCAGATGTTAAATGGCTTGGAGCTGATTGGGAAGATCGTTTATATTATGCATCAAGCTACTTTGATCAGATGTATGAAGGTGCTGTTAAACTTATTAAAAAAGGAAAAGCATATGTTTCTGATTTGACTCCAGAACAGATTAGAGAATATCGTGGAACATTAACAGAACCAGGAAAAGAAGATCCATACTCTACAAGAAGCGTAGAAGAAAACCTTGCATTATTTGAAGCGATGAAAAATGGAGAATTTGAAGATGGAAGCAAAGTTCTTCGTGCAAGGATTGATATGACATCTTCTAATATCAATATGAGAGACCCTATCATTTATCGTGTGGCCCATATGACTCATCATAGCACAGGTGATAAGTGGTGTATTTATCCAATGTATGATTTTGCTCATCCAATTGAAGATGCAATTGAGGGGATTACACATTCGATTTGTACATTAGAGTTTGAAGATCATAGACCACTTTATGATTGGGTATTAATTGAACTTGGTTATAAGAATTCTCCAGAAGAATCACCAAAGCAGATTGAATTTGCAAAATTATATTTGACAAATGTTGTAACAGGTAAACGTTATATCAAGAAATTAGTAGAAGATGGAATTGTTGATGGGTGGGATGATCCACGTCTTGTTTCGATTGCAGCACTTCGCAGAAGGGGATTTACACCTAGCGCAATTCGTTCATTCGTTGAACTTTGTGGTATCTCAAAATCAAATAGTTCTGTTGACTATGCGATGCTTGAATATTGTATTCGTGAAGATTTAAAAATGAAATGTTCACGTGCAATGGCAGTTCTTGATCCTGTAAAAGTTATTATTGATAATTACCCTGAAGGACAAGTTGAGTACTTAGATGTAGATAACAACTTAGAAAATTCGGAACTTGGAAAACGTCAGGTTCCTTTCACAAGAGAACTTTACATCGAGAGAGATGATTTTATGGAAGAACCACCAAAGAAATACTTCCGTATGTTCCCGGGAAACGAAGTTCGTCTTATGAATGCATTCTTCGTAAAATGTGAGAGCTTTGTAAAAGATGAAAATGGAAAGGTGACAGAAATTCATTGTACATACGACCCTGCTTCAAAAGGCGGAAATAGTCCGGATGGGCGTAAAGTAAAAGGTACAATTCATTGGGTTTCTGCAGAATATGGTAAGAAAGCAACGGTTCGTTTGTACGAGAATCTTATTGATGAAGAGTTAGGCGTATATAATGAAGACGGAAGCTTAAACTTAAATCCAAATTCACTTACTGTATTAGAAAATTGTGTTGTAGAACCATCTCTTATGGAAGCAAATGCATATGACAGTTTCCAGTTTGTAAGACAGGGATTCTTCTGTGCAGATTGTAAAGATTCAAAACCAGGACAACCTGTGTTTAATCGAATTGTTTCATTAAAGAGTTCTTTTAAGTTACCAACGAATCAAGCATAAAAGAGGAAAATAAATTGAGTTTATTATCTGGATTAGAAAAATTTGGTTTAGATGAAATGAAAATGGATAATCTTTTCGAAGAGTCCACTACAAAAAAAGTCGTAATAGAAACTGGAGAAACAAAAGTTTTACCTCCGGAAGAGAAGGATTTCCTTCTCATGAAATCCATTCGTTGCCCTGTATGTGATGCGGTATTTCGTTCTCGTATGGTAAAAGCAGGGCGAGCAAAACGTTTGGAATCAGATAAGGATTTACGACCAAGATTTCAGTATATCGACACAAATAAATATGATGTTTCGTCATGTCCTAATTGTGGATATACTGCAATCAATCGTTATTTTCCCCATCTTTCTCAAGTACAGGTGAAGATGATGGAAGAAACAGTACGTTCAAAATTCAAATCGTCACCAATCGATTTGCATGAAGAAGTATCTGCATATGATTATGATACTGCAATTGAACGATACAAATTAGCACTTTATTGTACTTTAGTTAAGAAAGGGCAGACTAGTGAAAAGGCATATGAGTGTCTTAAACTTGCATGGTTATACCGTGGAAAGAGAGAAGAGTTGCTGGAAAAAGATCCGGAACAGAAAGATTCAAAAGAGTTGATTGCGCAGTGTGAAAAGGATGAACTTACATATTATACACAAGCGTTTGAGGGATTTCAAAAGGCGATTTCTTCTGAAAACTATCCAATGGCTGGAATGGATCAAAGTACGGTAGATATGTTAGTTGCATCGATGGCAATGAGACTTGGAAAATATGATGTGGCTTCACGATTTGTTTCTGGTATTTTGGTATCTCAGGCAGCAAATCGTAACATTAAGAATAAGGCGTTGATTATGAAAGAAGAAATTCTTGAAGCTGTAAAAAAACAGAATTCTTAATCAGCTAAAATAAAACAGGGTGTCCATTTGGACACCCTGTTTTTTACTATTTGTTAAGATTTTCATGAACCATTGCACGAACTTTAAGTGGAAGACCGAATAATGTAATGAAGCCTTCTGCATCATGATGGTCATAAAGTTCACCAGTTGTAAAGCTTGCAAGTGATTCGCTGTAAAGTGAATATGGAGATGTAGTACCAGCTTTGATGATGTTTCCTTTGTAAAGTTTGAATTTAACTTCACCAGTTACATATTCCTGAGTAGATTCTACAAATGCCTGTACAGCTTCACGAAGTGGTGTGAACCATTTTCCTTCGTATACAATCTGAGCAAATTTATTACCCATATCTTTCTTTACTTCCATAGTAGCACGGTCAAGGACGAGTTCTTCTAACTGTGCGTGTGCTTCCATAAGGATTGTTCCACCTGGAGTTTCATAAACACCACGAGATTTCATACCAACAACGCGGTTTTCTACGATGTCGACGATGCCGATACCATGTTTTCCGCCGAGTTCGTTGAGTTTACGGATGATATCAGAAACTTTCATTTTTTCTCCGTTTACAGAAGTAGGAACACCTTTTTCAAAGGTCATTGTTACATATTCACCTTCATCTGGAGCTTTTTCTGGAGAAACACCAAGAACAAGAAGGTGATCAAAGTTTGGTTCATTTGCTGGATCTTCAAGTTCAAGACCTTCATGGCTGATATGCCAAAGGTTACGGTCACGGCTGTAGCTTTGGTCAGCAGAGAATGGAAGATCGATACCATGTGCTTTACAATATTCGATTTCTTCTTCACGAGACTGCATTGTCCAGTTATCCTGTCTCCAAGCGGCGATGATTTTTAAGTCTGGAGCAAGTGCTTTGATTCCGAGTTCGAAACGAATCTGGTCGTTACCTTTACCAGTTGCTCCGTGGCAGATAGCTGTAGCCCCTTCTTTACGAGCGATTTCTACTAAACGTTTTGCAATTCCTGGACGAGCCATTGATGTTCCAAGTAAATATTTATTTTCATATACAGCACCAGCCTGTACGCATGGAACAATGTATTCATCACAGAATTCATCTGTAATATCTTCGATATATAATTTAGTTGCACCTGAATATTTTGCTCTTTCTTCTAAGCCGTCTAATTCTTCTCCCTGTCCACAGTCGATACAACAGCAGATTACTTCGTAATCATAGTTTTCCTTTAACCAAGGGATGATTGCGGTAGTATCAAGACCACCTGAGTACGCTAAAATAACTTTTTCTTTCATAACGTATTTCCTTTCCTTTATGTAATATTAATGTATATCTGTTTTCGATAAACCTAATATATAACAATAGAAAATAGATTTCAAGTGTAGTTTTATACATTTTTAGTGTATAATTATACAAAACTTTGTGTATTTTTTCTCTTTACTACTTTTTAAAGGTGTACTATATTATAAAGTAAATTTGGATTACGTCTTTCTATAAGGCGGGAACGGAAAGAAGGAAAACTTATGATAAAAGCAGGAATTATTGGTGCTACTGGTTATGCAGGAGCAGAACTTGTAAGAATATTAATGAATCATAAAGAAGTAGAAATTGCATGGTATGGATCAAGAAGTTATGTTGATGAACCATATGCAAATGTGTTTGGAAATATGTTTGAAATTGTGGATGCAAAGTGTATGGACGATAATATGCAGGAACTTGCAGATGCTGTTGATGTTATTTTTACAGCAACTCCACAAGGGTATTTGGCAGGATTGTTAACGGAAGATATATTAAATAAGGTTAAGATCATTGATCTAAGTGCAGACTACCGTATTAAAGATGTATCTACTTATGAGAAATGGTATGGAATTGAGCATAAGAGTCCACAGTTTATTAAAGAGGCAGTTTATGGATTATGTGAAGTGAACAGAGATAAGATTAATGAGAAAACTCGTCTTATTGCAAATCCTGGTTGTTATACAACATGTTCTATTCTTACAGCATATCCATTGGTAAAAGAAGGAATTATTGATGTAGATACATTAATAATTGATGCAAAATCAGGAACTTCAGGAGCAGGGCGTGGTGCAAAAACACCAAACCTTTTCTGCGAAGTAAATGAAAATATGAAAGCATATGGTGTTGCAAGTCATAGACACACTCCAGAAATTGAGGAACAGCTTGGTTATGCATGTGATAAAGAAGTTGTTCTTAATTTCACACCACACTTAGTACCAATGAATCGTGGTATTCTGGCAACAGAATATGCAAAATTAAATAGGAAGGCAGATGGATCACTTCCTACTTATGATGAAATTAAGGCTGTATATGACAAATATTATGCAGATGAAAAATTTGTTCGTGTATTGAATAAAGGTGCACTTCCTGAAACAAAATGGGTAGAAGGAAGTAATTATGTAGATATTAACTTTGTGATTGACGAACGTACAGGTCGTATTATTATGATGGGTGCACTCGACAATATTGTAAAGGGAGCAGCAGGACAGGCTGTACAGAATATGAATATTCTCTTTGGATTTGATGAATCTGAGGGACTTAATCTTATTCCAATGTTCCCATAAAATGTAAATTTGGAGTTTTTGTATGAATGAAAAAGTATGCGTAATGACAATGGATGATTATGATGAAGTATATGCTCTTTGGTCTGGTATTAAGGGCTTTGGAATGAGAAGTATTGATGATTCCAGGGAGAACATTGCGCGATTTATCAAAAGAAATCCAACCACAAGTATGGTAGCAAAAGATGAAGACGGACATGTAATCGGAGCAATTCTTTGTGGACACGATGGAAGACGTGCATGTTTTTACCATGTTTGTGTGAAAGAAGAATTTCGCAAAAGAGGTATTGCAAAAGAACTTGTGGAAGCTTGTATCAAGGCATTAAAAGAAGAACAGATAAACAAGGTGACAATTGTCGCATTTACAACCAATGAGAATGGTAATCGTTTTTGGAAGAGTCTTGGTTGGGAACTAAGAGATGATTTAAATTCATATGATTTTTCACTAAATGATGAAAATGTGACCATCTTTAATAAATAAAGAAAATGTTAGAAAAGGAAGAGGAAACTGATATGGAAGAGAAAATGATGCAAACATTATTAGAAAAGGCAGAAGTATTAATTGAAGCTTTACCATATATTCAGAGATTTAACCGTAAGATAATCGTTGTAAAATATGGCGGATCTGCAATGGTAGATGAAGAATTAAAAAAACAGGTTATTCAGGATGTGACATTACTTAAATTGGTTGGATTTAAGCCAATTATTGTCCATGGCGGTGGAAAAGAAATCAGTAAATGGGTAGAAAAAGCCGGGATGGAACCGGAATTTATTAATGGACTTCGTAAAACAGATGAAGCAACGATGGAAATCGCAGAAATGGTATTAAACAGAGTAAACAAATCTCTTGTACAGATGGTAGAAGAACTTGGGGTTAATGCAATTGGTATTAGCGGTAAAGACGGACGTCTTTTACAAGTAGAAAAGAAGTTATCAAACGGACAGGACATTGGATATGTTGGGGAAATCAAAGAAGTAAATCCTAAAATCTTATTTGATTTATTGGAAAAAGACTTCTTACCAATCGTTTGTCCAATTGGTTTAGATGATAATTATGATACATATAATATTAATGCTGATGATGCGGCTTGTGCTATTGCAAGAGCAGTAAAAGCAGAAAAATTAGCATTTCTTACGGATATTGAAGGTGTATACAAAGATCCCAAAGATCCTTCTACACTTATTTCAGAGCTTACTATTTCAGAAGCGCATGATTTGATTTCAGACGGATATATTGGTGGAGGTATGCTTCCAAAACTTAATAACTGTATTGATGCAGTTGAAAATGGTGTATCTCGTGTACATATTTTGGATGGCCGTATGGCACATTGTTTATTGCTTGAAATTTTTACAAACAAAGGTATTGGCACGGCAATCCTTGATGATATGGAACCTAAATTTTTTCAAGGATAATGCTAGAATAGGAGGCAGCTATGAATAAACAGGAATATATTGATGTAGCAGAACAGAATTTACTTCATACATATAATCGTTTTTCATTGGTTTTGGACCACGGAGAGGGCGTATATTTATATGACACAGACGGAAAAGAATATCTTGATTTTACAGCAGGAATTGCAGTAAATGCTTTGGGATATGGAAACCAGAAATATAATGATAGTTTAAAGGCTCAGGTTGATAAATTATTACATACATCAAATCTTTATTACAGCGTGCCTACAATTTCGGCAGCTGAAAAACTATTAAAGGTTTCTCAAATGGATCGTGTATTTTTTACAAACAGTGGAACAGAAGCTATTGAAGGTGCAATCAAAGCAGCAAAAAAATATGCATTTACAAGAGATGGTGAAGCCGGGCATGAAGTGATTGCTATGCATCATTCTTTCCATGGAAGAAGTCTTGGTGCACTTTCTGTTACAGGAAATGCGCATTATCAGGAACCATTTGCACCGCTTATGCCAGGTGTGAAATTTGCAACATTTAATGATTTAGATAGTGTTAAGAATCTCATTACAAAGAAAACATGCGCGGTTATTATGGAAACTGTACAGGGTGAAGGTGGTATTTATCCTGCAACAGAAGAATTTTTAAAGGGTGTTCGTGCACTTTGCGATGAAAATGATATTCTGCTTATTTTAGATGAAATCCAGTGTGGAATGGGAAGAACTGGAAAAATGTTTGCATGGGAGAATTACGGTGTAAAACCTGACATTATGACTTGTGCAAAAGCACTTGGATGTGGTGTTCCGGTTGGAGCGTTTCTTATGACGCAAAAGGTTGCAGATAAATCTTTAGCACCTGGAGATCATGGAACCACTTATGGTGGAAATCCATTTATTGGAGCAGCTGTTTCTACAGTCATTGATTTGTTTGAAGAGATGGATATTCTTTCACATGTAAATGAAGTGACGCCATATTTTGAGAAAAAGTTAGATGAACTTGTAGAAAAACATGATATATTAACAACACGTAGAGGTATGGGATTTATGCAAGGCCTTGTAACTACAGTTCCGGTAGGACAGGTTAGTGCGAAAGCATTGGAAAAAGGTTTACTTGTTATTTCCGCAGGCAGTGATGTGATTCGTATGGTTCCGCCACTTGTAATTGAAAAAGAACATGTGGATAAGATGGTGGCTATCCTGGATGACGTATTGGGGTCATTTGAATAAAATTCATAAAAGAATAATAAAACTTTTTTAATATACTTGTAATACTTGTGAAAAATCGTTAAAATGTTAAATGGACGTTGCATTCCCTATGGAGATAGGGGGATAGTATGACCAAAACATTTTGGCGATTTTTTTTATTGATTATTTGCAATGTTATTTTTGTGACTGGTTGTGGCAAAACAGCTAGGCCAGTATTTGATACCGATACAGAGGTAGCGGGGAGTGAAGATTTGGCTTTACAGACAGACAAGGACGATGTAGTTTTACCAGGAGAGGGTTTTAAAATATATGTTTATGTCTGTGGAGAAGTGAAATGTCCAGGAGTGTATGAACTCCTGGAGGGTTCGCGAATTTGCGATGCAATTGATGCCGCTGGTGGAATGACAGAAACCGCGTGTACGGATTATTTGAATCTTGCATCTTATGTATCAGATGGACAAAAAATTGAAGTGCTAACAAATGAAGAGGTTGCATTGATAGAGGAACAGGAAGAAAAGGATGCATCCGGGCTAATTAACATCAATGAAGCAATGTTAGAGGAGCTTATTACACTTCCGGGAATTGGAGAGACAAGGGCGTCGAGTATTATATCATTTCGGGAGAAAAATGGACCATTTGATAAAATAGAGGATATAATGAATGTTTCAGGTATAAAAGAAGCGGCATTTGAAAAAATACAAGCATATATTACGGTTGAATAACCATAAGTATAAAATAATTAATAAAAGAGGATAGATAGACTATGGCAAAGAAAGTACTTGTCGTTGATGATGAAAAATTAATCGTAAAGGGAATCCGTTTTAGTCTAGAACAAGACGGCATGGAAGTAGACTGTGCATATGATGGGGAAGAAGCATTTCAGATGGCAAAAGAGAATGAATATGACATGATTCTTTTAGATGTCATGTTGCCAAAAATGAATGGGTTTGAAGTATGCCAGGCAATTCGTGAATTTTCTGATATGCCAATCGTGATGTTAACTGCAAAAGGCGATGATATGGATAAAATCCTTGGTCTTGAATATGGTGCAGATGATTATATCACAAAACCATTTAATATTTTGGAAGTAAAGGCCCGTATAAAAGCGATTATGCGTCGTACTTCGGCAAGAGAGAAAAAGGATGCAGAAGCTTCTATTATTGAAAAAAAGGATATTAAATTAGATTGCGATAGCAGACGTTTGTTTATTCTTGGAGAAGAAATTAATCTTACAGCAAAAGAATTTGATTTACTTGAGTTATTATTCCGTAATGAAAATAAGGTATATAGTAGAGAAAAACTGCTTGATTTAGTATGGGGCGCGGAATATCCAGGAGATGTACGTACAGTAGATGTACACGTTCGTCGTTTGAGAGAAAAGATTGAAGGAAATCCAAGTGAACCAAAATATGTTCATACAAAATGGGGAGTAGGATATTACTATAGTCAGAAATAGTAGAAAGGCATAGTGGAATGCGAAATACTAAGAATCTCAAAAACAATATAAAAAGTTTAAAATTTAGGATGATCGTTGTGGTCATCCTAATTGCTATCGTGCCAGCAATTTTAGTTTCGGCTGGTATATTGAATTCGTATAAAAATCGAGCAATCGCAATTCGTACAAGCGAAGTGTTAGGACAGGCTCGAATTATTACGAATCAGATTGTAAAAAGTGAGTATATGACTGATGAGCAGGCGGATACGCAAATTTTAATGTCTCAAATAGATATGCTTACTACTATTTATGACGGTCGTTTGATGATTATTTCAGATGATTTCAAGATTAAATACGATTCATATAACTTAGATAATAAGAAAATTATTATTTCAGAAGAGGTATTGCGTAGTTTTTCAAATGCCGAGATTACGAATTATGATCCTGAAAATCATTACATAGAAATGACGATTCCAATCATAGACCTAGATGATACAGAAGAGAACGTATTAGGTGTAATGCTTGTAAGTGTATCGACAGATACCATTGCAATGAATTTGGATTATTTATATGAGATTGCAACGATAATTGTTCTCTTATTGAGCGTTGTTATTATTTTCTTTGGGGTTCTTGGTTCAATCCGAGCAATGAAACCATTTAAGAAAATGTCCAAAAGTATTGAAGAAATGAAAATTGGATATGGTGATGATGTGCTTGAAATCAATGATTATACGGAAACCATCCAAATTTGTGAGCAGTTTAATGCAATGATGAGTCGTATGAAAGTTATGGATGAATCAAGGCAGGAATTTGTATCAAATGTGTCCCATGAATTAAAGACGCCACTTACATCCATGAAGGTATTAGCGGATTCGATTAACAGTATGCCGGATGCTCCGCTTGAGTTATATCAGGAATTTATGGGAGATATCACAAATGAAATTGAGCGAGAAACATCGATTATCAATGACTTGTTATCTCTTGTAAAAATGGATAAAACTGCGGCTGATTTAAATATTTCATCTGTAAATATCAATGAATTGATTGAACAGATTTTGAAACGTTTACAACCAATTGCAGATAAACAGCAAGTAGAGGTGGTTTTAGAAAGCTTCCGTCCGGTAACGGCAGAAATTGATGAAGTAAAACTTACACTTGCGATCACAAACTTAGTGGAAAATGCAATCAAATATAATAAAAATGATGGAACCGGTTGGGTACATGTTACATTAAATGCAGATCATCAGTTTTTCTACGTTAAAGTGGAAGATTCTGGAATGGGTATTCCAGAGGAATCGTTAGAGCATATTTATGAAAGATTTTATCGCGTGGATAAATCTCATTCACGAGAAATTGGAGGAACGGGACTCGGACTTGCGATTACGCGTAATTCTATTTTGATGCATCGTGGGGCGATTAAAGCACATAGTGTGTTAGGGGAAGGAACCACGTTTGATGTTCGTATTCCACTTAGCTATATAGCATAGGAGACTTGTATGAGAAAGAAATTTTTGATTTGGACAATGATTGCAGTTCTTTTTCTTTCCTTATTTTCTTTTGGTGGATGTGGAAAGAAAGAAAAGGAAGAACAATCGTATCAGGTATTTTATTTAAATATGGAGGCTACAAAAATCGCTCCGGTTTCGATTGATATTGAAGATGATGTAAGTCCTGATGAAGCGTTAGGGAAACTGATTGATGCGCTTTATGTATCTCCAGATAAAACAGAGTTAAGACCAACGCTTACGGAAAGTATTAAGGTGAATAATTATTCTTTAAACACCTATCTTATTTCAGTTGATTTTAGTAAAGAGTATTATGATATGACACCTACGGAAGAGATATTAGTTCGTGCTGCAATTGTTCGAACTTTATGTCAGGTAGAGGGAGGAAAATATTGTATTTTCTCTGTAGATGGAGAACCGCTTCTTAGTAGTTCGGGGGCTGTGGTTGGAAGCATGGGAATTGACAGTTTTGTAGAAAATCCGGGAGCCGCAATTAATTCTACGGATGAAAAAAATCTTACTTTGTATTTTGCAAATGAAGATGGAACCATGCTTGTGAAAGAGACTAGAACGGTTCACTATAGTACCAATGTTTCTTTAGAGAAGCTGGTGGTAGAACAGCTGATTGAAGGGCCTATGAATAAGAATTTACAAGCAACAATTCCAAGTGCGACAAAAATTATTTCTGTATCCGTAATGGATGGAATTTGTTATGTAAACTTTGATACAAACTTTGAAAATCAAAATCTGGAAATTGCAGAGCAGGTTGTATTATTTTCTATTGTAAACTCACTGATTGAACTTCCTACTGTTAGTAAGGTACAAATATCTATTAATGGTGATAGCAGTGGAAAATGTCGATTCAATTATGATTTGTCAAAATTGTATGAGTACGAAAGTGATGTTGTATATTTTGAAAATCAAGAGGAGGCTCCAACAGAAGAGACTCCGACAGAAGAGGTTCCAACAGAAGAGAGGCCAGCAGAGGAAATTTCTACAGAAGATGGGATGACTGTAGATGGACAAAATACGCCAATTATCCAAAATGATGTTGACTTAAAAATTGAAAATACAGAAGGACAATAAAAAGGAGTCTTATGGTAACAAAGCGATATTTTTTATTGCTTGCGTGCACCTATTTTGTTGTATTATTTTTTCGCTTACATAGTAAGCCGATGGTATTTTTCGTTCTTCCAATATTTCTTTATTTAGCGGGAAAAGAATATTGGAAGGAACGAGAATGGATACCAATTTTTGTGAGAGGATGTCCAATTCTATTTTTATTTGTGATTGGATGGTTTCGTGTTGGGGCAGAAGTAAATTTGCGCAATGCATATTTGCCCAATTTAGAAGAAGAACAGGAACTTGTCATAGTGGGAGAGATTGATAAGTTTTCCTATAAAAACGAGCAATTCTATTATTATTTTAAAGACTGCTATTTGCAGTTATCGAAAAGTTATATACCTTGTAATCAAGTTTTGGTGTATATGTCTAGCGACGATTATTCCGTCGGACAAATCCTGAGAATAAAAGGAAAAGTACATATTTTTGAAACAGCAACAAACGAGGGAATGTTTGATAGGGCGAAATTTTATCAAAGTCAAAAGATAGATTTTGCGATCAATGATGCTGTCGTTTGTGATGTGTCTGGTAATCCGCGCATGATTCCTAAGCTGGCATACCGGATAAAGCAAAAACTATCCCAGGTTTTTCTAGAACAGACGGGAAAGAAAAAAGGCGGTTTGTTATGTGGTATGCTTCTTGGGGAAAAAGGTGAACTGGAATTAGAAACGAAAACACTATATCAAGACGCAGGAATCAGTCATGTTTTGGCTATTTCGGGGTTGCATGTATCGGTTCTTGGAATGGGGATATTTCATTTTTTAAGAAAAAGGAAGGTAGGATATTGGAGTGCTACGGTTGTTTCAGGCAGTTTGCTTATGTTTTATGGAGTTTTGGTGGGGAACGGAATTTCAACAAAACGAGCAATTGGAATGTTACTGGTATCTAATATTGCATCTGCAATAGGAAGAAGAAGTGATTTGTTAAACTCTTTGGGATTAATGGTGTTTTTATTTCTATTTGAGAATCCGTTTCTTATCTATTATTCTGGTTTTTTGTTTTCGATTAGTGCAATTTTGGGGATTGGTATTGTTGGAAGAACTTTTGAAAAGGAATTCGAACGGTTTGATGAAAAGAAGGAGCCGCAGAAATATATTGGATGGAAACAGATATTAAAGCAAAAGCGAAAGGATAAGATTAAAAAGATTCGGGCGTCTGTTTTAATGAGTGTTGGAATTTGGATTACAACTTTACCATTTGTTGCGTGCAATTATTATGAGATTCCTATGTATTCTGTTGCAATAAATATGATGGTGATTCCTTTGATGTCACTACTCATAAAGTGTGCAATGTATGGTGGTGCTGTTGGAATATGGTTCCCTTATGTTGCAAAAGTATTCTTTTTTCCATGTAATGTTATTTTGGATTTATTTGAACGGATATGTTGTTTTAGTGCGAATCTCCCGGGTGATAAGTGTATTGTTGGGAAACCATCGGTTGTAAAAATGGTGGTATATTATGTTATTTTGGCTCTGCTTCTTGGATTTATTCGGAATGGAAGGATGATGACTAAATGGAAGGCAGTTGTTACAAGTATTTTCTTTTTGTTAATGAGTCTTATAATTTTCTTTTCGTTTCCAAAGAAAGCAGAAATTATTTTCCTGGATGTTGGACAAGGAGATGGAATCTATATACAGACAGAAGATCAAATGAATCTTTTTATTGATGGGGGAAGTACAGATGTAAGAAATGTTGGAAAATATCGCATTCTTCCTTTTTTGAAAGCAAAAGGTGTAAGAAGAATAGATTGTTGGTTTGTGTCGCATCTGGATAATGATCATTGCTCGGGATTGATTGAGTGTATGGAGTCAGGCTATCCGATAGATTCGATTGTATTTTCAAAGTGGATAAATAAAGGAGAAACATTTCAAAAGATAGAATCCTTAGCAAATGAGAATGGGGTAAGTATTTCTTATTTAGATAAGGGACAAAGTGTAAAGACAAAGGAGTGGTTGATGTATTGTCTTTATCCGACGAGGCAATCTTCAAATAAAGGAGATGATAACGAAAATTCTTTGGTACTCTTATATGAAACAAAAGATTGTAAGGGTTTGTTTGCAGGGGATATTTCTGATGAGATAGAAAGGGAGATGGTTCTTTTTTATAGCAAAAGTAATGTATTATGTGATTTGGATTTCATGAAAGCGATTCACCACGGATCAAAAGAATCTAATTCGAGAGAATTGTTAGAGTTAATTGATACTAAAAAAGTTGTTATTTCGTGTGGAAGAAATAATCGATATGGACATCCGCATCAGGAGACTATAGAACGATTTGAAGATTTCGGATGTGAAATATTCTATACGATGTTAGAGGGGCAGGTGACACTTGAATAAAAGTATAGCGGTATGTTAGAATTAGCGGTATGAGTAATATAAAGATAAAGAATTCATTAATTCTAATTTTAACTGCATTAATTTGGGGAATTGCTTTTGTGGCTCAAAGTGAGGGAGGAAAAGCAGTAGGACCTTTTTCTTTTAATTGTATTCGTTCTATTTTGGGAGGTATCGTTTTAATTCCAGTAATCGCAATTCTCGATAAAATGAACCCGAGTAGCAAAAAGCCGGTAACGAAAGAAGAAAAGAAGACACTTTTGGTAGGAGGAGTGTGTTGTGGTACGGCTTTATTTTTAGCAAGCTCATTTCAACAGGTTGGAATGTATATGGGGACACCGGCAGGAAAAGCTGGATTTTTGACCACTTGCTATATTTTGCTTGTTCCAATTCTTGGAATGTTTTTAAAGAAAAAGTGTGGCGCAAACATTTGGGTTGGTGTTGCGATTACATTAGTAGGTTTATATCTTCTTTGTGTATCGGATACGTTGAGCTTTCAGCTAAGTGATGTGCTTGTTATGATTTGTGCATTGTTATTTTCGATACACATTCTTACAATTGATCATTTCTCACCTTTGGTAGACGGGGTTCGTATGTCTTGTATTCAATTTTTTGTATGTGGAATTCTTGGAACTATTCCGATGTTTTTCGTGGAAATGGGACATTCTATATCAGGAATACAAAAGTGGCTTCCAAGTCTTGCAACTTTTGATGCTTGGATACCAATTCTATATGCAGGAATTATGTCTTGTGGTGTAGCGTATACCTTACAAATTGTAGGACAGAAGGGAATAAATCCGACTATTGCTTCTATGTTGCTTAGTTTAGAATCGGTGTTTTCCGTAATTGCAGGGTGGCTGATTTTAAAACAGACAATGGGAGCAAGACAGCTTATTGGTTGTGGTCTTATTTTTGTGGCCGTAGTTATTGCACAATTTCCGATTTCCTTTTCGAAATCAAAAGAAATTATAGAAGAATAAGAGATAGACAGAGAGTATGAAAACAATTGATAATGATATTAAGTTTGGGAATATAAAAAGAGCATATCTATTATATGGCGAAGAACGCTATTTGCTTAGACAGTATAAAGAAAAGCTAAAAAGGGCAATTGTTGATGAATCTGATTCAATGAATTTTTCTTCTTTTGAGGGAGAAAATTTAAACGAAAAAGAAATCATTGATTTAGCAGAGACACTTCCTTTTTTTGCAGATCGTCGTTTGATTATGATTGAAGGAAGTGGGCTGTTTAAAAAAGGTGGAGAAGATTTAGCAACTTATCTCCCAGAATCAGCTGAAACAACATACTTTCTTTTTGTAGAGGAAGAAGTGGATAAACGTTCTAAAATGTATAAGGCGCTTGGAAAAGTTGGAAGTGCTGTAGAGTTTGTGCAACAAACGGATGAAACTTTGATGAAATGGATTACTTCACGTATAAAAAAGGAAGGAAAGAATATTTCGCAGAATGCATATCAGCTTTTTGTTGAAAAGACAGGAGCAGATATGGAAAATATTGATAAGGAACTTGAAAAGTTACTCTGTTATACATTAGAAAGGGATACGATTACGCTTGAAGATGTAGAAGCAGTTACTACTGAACAAATTCAGAATAAGATTTTTGAAATGGTAGAAGCGATTGTAAATAGGAATCAAAAGAAGGCTTTAGATTTATATTATGATTTGTTAGCATTAAAAGAGCCACCAATGCGTATCATGTTTTTGATTACGAGCCAGTTTCAGAATTTGATGATTGTAAAAGCAATGACGGTGAAGGGATATCCACCAAAGGAAATCGCTTCGAAGATTGGGAAGCAGGAATGGCTTGTAAAAAAATATCAGGCGCAGTGTCGTAATTACCAGGTTTCTGATTTGAAAAAGATTGTTCAAAAGGGAGTGGAATTCGAAGAGTCTGTAAAAACAGGACAGATGAACGACCAAATGGCGGTGGAATTATTTATGCATTAAATGATTAGCAAAATATTATTTTTGGCATATAATATTATATACAAAAAGAAACCCATCAGATGACGGCCTGATGGGTTTTGTATTTAGGGTGATAAATAAATCAATAATTAAGCAATTGAGTTAACAAGTTTTGCTAAACGAGAAACTTTTCTTGCTGCATTGTTCTTATGGTAAACACCTTTTGTGCAAGCTGTTTCGATAACAGATGTAGCGTTTGCTAATTCTGTAGTTGCTAATGCTTTATCGTTTGCAGCAACAGCAGCTTCAACTTTCTTAATAGATGTTTTTACTTCAGAACGGATTGATTTGTTTCTTGCTGTTCTGATTTCTGTAACTAAAATTCTTTTCTTTGCAGATTTAATGTTAGCCAATTTGTGCACCTCCAAATTATTAAATAATAAAATATTAAAAGTCAATTGTTACATTAAAACTGACACGGACGTTTCAACGTAAACATACTCAAATATAATATGCTATGCAACCCTAACTGTCAATACATAATTTCACTTTTTCTGTAAAAAATGATAATAATAGGAAGAAAATTGGAGGAAGAAGTTCAATGAGTAGTTCTTATGTGGCAAGAACCGATTTGGCAGTGGAAACGAGGGAACGATTGTTTCAAAAAGCGAAAGTGATTCGCGGGGTGGAATATCATGAGGAAATGCAGTATGGGCACATAAAAATTAGTGTTGTAGATATTGAAACGGAAAATGCTTCTAAAAAAATGGGAAAGGCAAAAGGGAGATATGTTACTTTGGACTCCCCGGCGTTATTAGAAGAAGACGAGGATCGTCATAAAGAGATTTCAAAAGCATTAGCACGCATTATTATGAAGATGATTCGTCCGGATGAACTGCAAAGATTTGGAGTGTTAATTGTAGGTCTTGGAAATAGAGAGGTGACACCGGATTCACTTGGTCCAAGAGTGATTGATCATCTGTTTATTACGAGACATGTGATAAAAGAATTTGGAAAATATGCCTATGATGAAGCTGATATCACAAGAATAAGTGGAATTGCTCCGGGGGTTTTGGCCCAAACAGGGATGGAATCTGCTGAGATTATTAGAGGAATTGTATCGGAAACAAATCCAGATGTGGTGATTGCGGTAGATGCTTTGGCTGCAGGTGAAGCAAAAAGACTTGGTAGAACCATACAGTTGACAAACACAGGAATCGTTCCGGGAAGTGGAGTGGGCAACCACAGGCATGCAATAACTAAGGATAGTATCGGGGTTCCGGTTATTGCAATTGGGGTACCAACAGTGGTAGACGCGGCAAGTATTGTTAGTGATGATGAGAACTTGCCACCACAAGTAAATGGAATGTTTGTTACGCCTAAAAATATTGATTCAAGTATTAAGGAACTTAGTACAATCATATCGGAAGGAATTAATTGTGCACTTCTTGAATATAATTCCAAAGAGGTGATGTGATTTGCTATATTTAATCAGTTGTTTTCTTCTTAATTTGTTTGTTCCAACACTTACGATGGAGGAACAAACAGTTTATGGAGAAATGATGCAAATGAGTCTTCCGTCTGTTTACGTGAGTGAGGAAATGTTGACGTATCATGTAAACGAAGAAGAGGAAAATACAAATTTTGATATTTATGCACAGCTTGAAATGGAAAATGAAAATGCGTTGCAGAGTGTGTTAGAAGAAAATATACAAGGAGAAATACAAGAGGGGGTTATTCAAGAAGAAGTACAGGAAGAAGTACAGGAAGAAGTAGGTAGTGAGCAACAGGAAGTGGCAGCTAATTCGGCTCTTTATTTAAATGTTGAAAAGCTTCGGGATTTTGACTTTTTAATAAAGAACTATTATCAGATTGATCAAACCACAACGATTGGAAGTGATATGCTAAATGTAGACAAGCTGTTAAGCTATGATGTGCATGTAGATAAAAATGCAAGTGGACCACAAATCCTTATTTATCATACCCATTCTCAGGAGACTTATGCAGATTGTGTGGAAGGAGATGCAACGCATTCTGTGGTAGCGGTGGGAGAAGAACTTGCGCGACTTCTTCGAGAAAATTATGGAGTGGAAGTGTTACATCATACAGGAGAATATGATGTTGGAGATAGGGACCATGCATACTCAAATGTTGAACCTGCGCTAACAGATATTCTTGCTCAAAATCCTTCTATTCAAATGGTAATTGACTTACATAGAGATGGGGTGGCAGAAACGACACATTTAGTTACAGAAATTAATGGAAAACCAACAGCACAGATTATGTTTTTTAATGGACTATGTAGAACGACCGCAAGGGGTGAACTTACGGCAACACCGAATCCCTACCTGGATACAAATTTGGCTTTGTCGTTTCAGTTACAGATGATAGCAAATGAAAAGTATCCCGGATTTACAAGGAGAATTTATTTAAAAGGATACCGTTATAATATGCATATGTGTCCGAAATCATTGTTGATTGAGGTGGGAGCCCAAACGAATACCTTTGAAGAGGCAATGAATGCGATGGAGCCTTTGTCAGAGGTTTTGGGACAATTGATTTTACAATAATATTTCCTTTTCAAAGAGGAGGATTCGTTATAAAATAGAAGATAGAAATGTCGTTTTTGGAGGGAAAATATGGTTGATTATACAGAAGGATCAGGAAAACAGTATCACACAGGTGTTGGACCAGGAGATGTTGGAGAATATGTGATTTTACCTGGAGATCCAAAACGTTGCGAAAAGATTGCACAACATTTTGATAATCCGGTTCTTGTTGCAGATAGCAGGGAATATGTTACATATACAGGAACGTTAGACGGAGTGAAGGTAAGTGTTACTTCAACTGGTATTGGAGGTCCTTCAGCTAGTATTGCAATCGATGAACTAGCAAAATGTGGGGCGCATACTTTTATTCGTGTCGGAACATGTGGTGGAATGCAGGAAGAGGTACTCGGCGGTGATGTGGTCATTGCAACTGGAGCAGTTCGAATGGAAGGAACAAGTAGGGAGTTTGCTCCAATTGAGTATCCGGCAGTTTCGGATATTTATGTAACGAATGCTTTAATGAATGCTGCAAAGGATAAAGGAATCCGTCATCATGTAGGGGTAGTACAATGTAAAGATTCGTTCTTTGGACAGCACGAACCAGAAATTATGCCGGTTAGTTACGAACTTGAAAATAAATGGCAGGCATGGATTCGGATGGGATGCCTTGCATCTGAAATGGAATCTGCTGCGCTTTTTATCGCGGGAGGCTTCTTAAGAGTAAGAGTGGGCGCTTGTTTTCTTGTTGTTGCAAATCAGGAAAGAGCAAAGAAAGGTTTGCCAAATGAGCAAGTGCATGATACAGAACTTGCTATTGTAACGGCAGTGGAAGCAATTCGTACGCTGATTAAAAATGATAAGGGAATGAAATAGGATTTCAAATTGCGAAGATGGATGAGGAAAATGATGGACGATAGAAAATTGTTAGAGATAGCATTAGAAGCTAGAAAAATGTCATATGCACCATATTCTCATTTTAAAGTTGGTGCAGCTCTTCTTGCAAAAAACGGGAATGTTTATAAAGGGTGTAACATCGAAAATGCTTCGTATACGCCCACAAACTGTGCAGAGAGAACTGCATTTTTTAAAGCAGTAAGCGAAGGGGTAAAGGACTTTGATGCTATTGCGATTGTTGGAGGAAGCGAAGATACTAAAGAACTTTCCATTTGCGCACCATGTGGTGTTTGTAGGCAGGTAATGATGGAATTTTGTGATCCTAAGACATTTCGCATTATTTTGGGGTCCGAAGTGAATGATATGCGAGTATATACGCTTGAAGAATTATTGCCATTAGGATTTGGTCCAGATAATTTGAAATAGGATGTAGCAATATAGTAGAGCAAGTAGATAAATGAATATAAGAAGAGAGAGTAGAAATATGAATCAGGAAACAATTTTGGGTATGGTAGACCATACCTTATTATTACAACCAAGCACATGGGAAGAAATAAAAGGAATCTGTGATGATGCGATGAAATATCATACTGCATCTGTTTGCATTCCACCGTGTTATGTAAAACTGGCAAGTGAATATATGCAGGATAGAATTCCGGTTTGTACAGTTATTGGTTTTCCAAATGGAAATATGACAACTGCATCAAAGGTGTTTGAAACAAAGGATGCAATTGCAAATGGTGCAAGCGAAATTGATATGGTAATTAATATTGGGATGCTAAAAACAAAAGAATATGATTATGTTTTAAATGAGATCAGGGAAATTAAATCGGCTTGTGGAGATAAAATTTTAAAGGTAATTATTGAAACTTGTTTGTTAACAGAAGAAGAGAAGATTAAGATGTGTGAAATAGTGACAGAGTCGGGGGCAGACTTTATTAAGACTTCAACAGGATTTTCAACTGGGGGAGCAACTTTTGCGGATGTAGAATTGTTCCATAAACATGTTGGCCCAAATGTAAAAATTAAGGCAGCAGGCGGAATATCTTCCTTAGATGATGCTGAAAAATTTATTTCACTTGGAGCAACAAGACTTGGGACAAGTCGTATTGTGAAAATTATAAAAAATCAAGACAATGGACTAGGATATTAGGACACATAGGGGGCATATATGAGTTATCGATTTAATCGTGTATTTTTGATTGTTTTAGATTCCCTTGGCATTGGACCAATGCCAGATTCAAAGGGATTTGGAGATGAGGATGTAGATACATTTGGTCATATTGCAAAAACAGTAGGAAATCTTTATATTCCAAATATGCAAAAGCTTGGTATTGCAAATCTAAAGGAATTAGAAGGTGTTTCGCCTGTAGAAAATCCACTAGGATATTTTATGCCTATGAAGGAGATGAGTAAGGGAAAAGATACCATGACAGGGCATTGGGAAATGATGGGGATTCATACGACAAAACCATTTGTGACTTTTACGGAACATGGTTTTCCTGATGAATTGATTCAGGCATTAGAAGAAAAATTTGGACGAAAGATTATTGGAAACAAGTCTGCAAGTGGAACTGCTATTTTGGATGAGCTTGCGATGCAAGAAATTTTAGAACAAAAAGTAATCGTTTATACTTCTGCTGATTCGGTATTACAAATCTGTGGACATGAAAAGTATACCGGATTAGATAATTTGTATCGTTTTTGTAAAATTGCTAGAGAACTGACTTTAAAAGATGAATGGCGTGTGGGAAGAGTAATTGCAAGACCATATATAGGAGAAAAACCAGGTGAGTTTGTAAGGACAAGTAATCGTCATGACTATGCATTAAAGCCGGCAGGAAGAACTGTTATGAATGTGTTAAAAGATGCGGGTTTTGATGTGATTTCAATTGGAAAAATTAATGATATTTTTGATGGCGAAGGAGTTACAAAGGCAGAACATTCGGATAGTAGTGTACATGGAATGGAGCAGACAATTCAAATGGCTGGGTCTGATTTTACGGGAATTTGTTTTACAAATCTTGTTGATTTTGATGCGCAATGGGGACATCGCAGAAATCCGGAAGGATATGCGAAAGAAATTGAACGATTTGATGAAAAACTAGGAGAACTTCTTCCTGTATTAAGAGATGATGATTTACTTATATTGACTGCAGATCATGGAAATGATCCAACATATACAGGAACAGATCATACAAGGGAAAAGGTCCCATTTCTTGCATATTCAAAAAAATTTAGTGGAAGTGGAAAATTAGAAGAAACAGATACATTTGCGATTATTGGAGCAACTATTGCAGATAATTTTGGGGTAGAGATGCCCCAAAATGCAATTGGGACTTCTATTCTTTCCAAACTTCAATAGGACTTCGAGAGAAAATCCGTCAAATTTGATTGCTAGTATGAGAAAAAATTTGTATAATGAGAGTTCGAAGAAGAAGAATAAATTGATTTAGAAATGAGGGACAAGTATGTCTATAGACCAAAGTAAAATTCGTAATTTCTGTATCATTGCTCATATTGACCATGGTAAATCTACATTAGCAGATCGAATTATCGAAAAGACAGGTACGTTAACAAGCCGTGAAATGCAGGCGCAGGTACTTGATAATATGGAATTAGAGCGTGAAAGAGGAATTACAATTAAATCTCAGGCCGTTCGTATTATTTATACTGCAGAAGATGGAGAAGAGTACATTTTTAACTTGATTGATACTCCGGGACATGTTGATTTTAACTATGAAGTATCAAGAAGTTTGGCTGCCTGTGATGGAGCTATTCTTGTTGTAGATGCTGCGCAGGGGGTTGAAGCGCAGACGCTTGCAAATGTATATCTTGCTCTTGATCATGATCTTGATGTACTTCCAGTAATTAATAAAATTGATCTTCCTAGTGCAAGACCTGATGAAGTGGCTCAGGAAATCGAAGATGTAATTGGAATTGAAGCATCAGATGCACCTCGTATTTCTGCAAAAACAGGTCTTAATATCGAAGAAGTGTTAGAACAGATTGTAACAAAAATTCCGGCTCCATCAGGAGATGTAAAAGCTCCATTTAAGTCACTAATTTTTGATGCATTATATGATTCCTATAAAGGAGTTATCGTTTTTGTCCGTGTTATGGAGGGAAGAACAAAAGTTGGTGATAAGATTCGAATGATGGCGACTGGTGCTGAAGCTGTTGTGACAGAAGTTGGTTATTTTGGTGCCGGACAATTTATTCCATGTGACGAAATCTCAGCTGGTATGGTTGGATATATCGCAGCTTCTATTAAGAATGTTGCCGATACACAGATTGGTGATACAGTTACCTGTGTGGATAGACCTTGCGAGGAGGCCCTTCCTGGATACAAAAAAGTTAATCCAATGGTTTATTGTGGTTTATATCCAGCGGACAGTTCAAAATATCCGGATTTACGTGATGCGTTAGAAAAATTGCAGATTAACGATGCTGCATTACATTATGAACCAGAAACTTCTTTGGCACTTGGATTTGGATTCCGTTGTGGTTTTCTTGGTTTGTTACATTTGGAAATTGTACAGGAACGTTTGGAACGAGAATTTAATTTAGATCTTGTAACGACAGCTCCCGGCGTTATTTATAAAGTATACAAGACAAATGGAGAGGTGATTGAACTTACGAATCCATCAAATCTTCCAGACCCATCAGAGATTGACTATATGGAAGAACCATTTGTATCGGCAGAAATTATGGTAACAAGTGAGTATGTTGGTGCTATTATGACTCTTTGTCAGGAACGACGTGGTATTTACATTAGTATGGACTACATCGAAGAAACAAGAGCATTAATTAAATATGATCTTCCGCTTAATGAGATTATTTATGATTTCTTTGATGCACTTAAATCTCGTTCAAGAGGATATGCATCATTTGATTATGAATTAAAAGGTTATGTTAAATCAGAACTTGTAAAATTAGATATTCTTATTAATAAAGAAATGGTGGATGCGTTATCATTTATTGTATTTAAAGATAGTGCATATGAACGTGGTCGCCGTATGTGTGAAAAATTAAAAGGCGAAATTCCAAGACATTTATTTGAAATTCCAATTCAGGCAGCTGTTGGTGGAAAAGTAATTGCACGTGAGACTGTTAAAGCAATGCGTAAAGATGTACTTGCTAAATGTTATGGAGGAGATATTTCACGTAAGAGAAAACTTCTTGAAAAACAAAAAGAAGGTAAGAAGAGAATGCGTCAGGTTGGAAATGTAGAAATTCCACAAGAGGCCTTCATGAGCGTTCTAAAATTAGACGAGGATTAGTTATGGCAAAGAATTTGGAACTGTATATTCATATTCCTTTCTGTGTACGGAAATGTTATTATTGTGATTTTTTATCGTTTGCAAGTGACGTGAAAACGCAGGAAGAATATACAGAAAGCCTAATTAGGGAAATTGAATATTATGGTCCAAAGATGCGTGATTATCATGTTTCTACTATATATATTGGTGGTGGTACACCAACATGGTTAGAAGAATCGTTGATGCTTAGAATTTTGGATGCATTATATCAAAATTTTCTGATTTTAGATGAAGTAGAACTATCTATGGAATGTAATCCTGGAACCGTTACCGCTTCAAAACTTGCAGCGTATCGTAGAGCGGGAGTGAATCGATTAAGTATTGGTCTTCAATCAACGGATGATGAAGAACTAAAGATTCTTGGAAGGATACATACGTATGATCAATTTTTAAAAACGTATGAGATGGCAAGAAATGCGGGATTTCCAAATATCAATATTGATTTGATGAGTGGTCTGCCTTATCAGAATGCGCAAAAGTTTGCAAAAAATTTACAGCAGGTCATTCGATTAAAACCAGAACATATTTCGGCATATACATTAATGATAGAAAAAGGAACTCCTTTTTACGAGACTTATAAATTTGATGCTGTTCGTCAGGAAGCAGGTATGAAGACAGAGGTGCTTCCGGATGAGGATGAAGCTTACCGAATTTATAAGGTGACACAAATGATACTTAAGGACGCAGGATACGAACAGTATGAAATTTCAAATTATGCGAAGCCGGGTTTTGAATGCATTCATAATGTTGGATACTGGACAAGAGAGAATTATCTTGGACTTGGACTTGGTGCGGCAAGTCTTGTAGAAAATGTTCGCTATTTAAATACAAGTGACTTATATCGTTATATAGAAGAAACAAAGAATATTTCTCAAAGTATTCCAGAAACATCACCAGACGCGATTTTTGGAACAAACCTTCATGACACCGCGGATGCAGTTTTGCGTAAATCACAAATGGAAGAATTTATGTTTCTTGGACTTCGTATGACAAATGGTGTGACAAGAGATGACTTTATGAAAGCATTTGGAATTTCAATTGAAGCAATCTATCAAGATGTTATGACGGAATTAAAAAATGAAGATTTACTTCAGGTGCAAAATGGACATATCTTTTTAACCGATAAAGGAATGGACTTGTCCAATTATGTATTAAGTAAGTTTCTTTTGTCATAAGTAGATACAAAAAGAAAAAGCCCTTATGGAACAAAATATGAATGAAAAGTTCCATAAGGGCTTAAATTATTAAAAAGAAATAAAATTAAATAAATCTTGTTGACAATGGATTTCGGTGGTGTTATTTTATTAACAGAAAAGATGTTAGCACTCAAAAAGAACGAGTGCTAATAAAAAGAGGAGGGTCGAATGGAAGTAGAAAACTTAGAGTTGGATGAGCGAAAAATTAAAATTTTAGATGCAATCATTCGTAACTATTTAGAAACTGGCGAACCTGTTGGTTCAAGAACCATTTCCAAATATACGGACTTGAATTTAAGTTCTGCGACGATTCGAAACGAGATGGCTGATTTGGAAGAACTTGGCTATATCGTACAACCTCATACATCAGCGGGGCGTATTCCATCGGACAAAGGATATCGTTTTTATGTAGACCATTTGATTACACAAAAAGATAAAGAAGTATCGGATATGAAGGAATTCGTAATCGAGAAAACCGAAAAGATGGAACAGGTATTAAAGCAAGTGGCAAAGCTTTTGGCAAATAATACCAATTACGCTACTTTGGTATCGGCTCCAACGTATAGTTCCAATAAAGTGAAATTCATTCAGCTTTCTGCAGTGGATGAGAATCAAATTGTTGCCGTAATAGTTATGAATAGTAACATGGTAAAAAATTGTATGATTCAGATTGATGAACCACTCGATAATGAAACATTACTGAAAATGAATTTGCTTCTTAATACGACACTTAATGGATTGTCACTTCAGGAAATTAATCTTGGAACAATTGCAAAAATGAAAGAACAGGCAGGTTCACACAGCATAATCGTAAGTCAGGTGCTTGATGCATTAGCGCAAAGCTTAAGTGAAGGTGAAGACCTTCAGATTTACACAAGTGGTACGACAAACATTTTGAAGTATCCGGAATTATCGGATTCGGAACGTGCAAGCAATCTTCTTTCAACCTTTGAAGAAAAAGAACAATTACTTGGCCTTGTAACTGAATCTCTTTCGGATGAATCAAACGAAACAGGAATTCAGGTTTATATAGGAAATGAAACACCAATTCAGACCATGAAAGATTGTAGTGTTGTAACGGCAACCTATGATTTGGGTGAAGGTGTAAAAGGTACGATTGGTATTGTAGGACCAAAACGTATGGATTACGAAAACGTTATGGATAACCTTAAGACATTAAAATCTCAGTTAGATGGAATTTTTGATAAGTCAAAAGGTAAATCATAGAAAGGTGGTACAAATTGGCAGAAGAAGTGAAAGATGTTGTGGAAGATACAGTTGAAGAAGTTATGGAAGAAACAGTTGCAGATGATGCTGCTGTTGATGATGTAGTTGCAGATGCTGTAGAAGAAACAAAAGAAAATGAATCTGAAGAATTAGAAGATTCTAAAGAGGATAAAAAAGTTTTTAAAAAGAAAAAAGAAAAAAAAGACAAAAAAGATAAGAAAGACGAACAGATTGAAGAATTAACTGATCGTGTGAAACGTCAGATGGCTGAATTTGAAAACTTCCGTCGTCGTTCAGAAAAAGAAAAATCACAGATGTTTGATATGGGTGCAAAAACAATTATCGAACGTATTCTTCCAGTAATTGATAATTTCGAAAGAGGTTTTACAACAGTGGAAGAAAGTGATAAAGATGATGCGTTTGTAACCGGAATGGATATGGTATATAAACAGCTTATGACAGAGCTTGAAGCAGTTGGTGTTACACCAATTGAAGCAGTTGGAAAAGAATTTGATCCAGAATTCCATAACGCAGTAATGCAGGTGGAAAGTGAAGAATATGAATCTGGAATCGTAGCTGCAGAATTCCAAAAAGGTTATATGTATAAAGACACTGTCGTACGTCATAGTATGGTATCTGTCGTGTCATAATAAATATGTAATAGATGTGATTAGAAACAGGAGGAAAAAATCATGGGAAAAATTATCGGTATTGACTTAGGAACAACAAACAGCTGTGTAGCTGTTATGGAAGGTGGAAAACCAACAGTTATCGCTAATCAGGAGGGTGCTAGAACAACTCCTTCCGTAGTAGCATTTACAAAAACAGGAGAACGTTTAATCGGTGAACCTGCAAAACGTCAGGCAGTAACAAATGCTGAAAAAACAATTTCTTCTATTAAGAGACATATGGGTGAAGATTACAAAGTATCAATTGATGATAAGAACTACTCACCACAGCAGATTTCTTCAATGGTACTTCAGAAATTAAAAGCAGATGCTGAAAGCTATTTAGGAGAAAAAGTTACAGAAGCTGTAATTACAGTACCTGCTTACTTTAATGACTCTCAGCGTCAGGCTACTAA
>JAXJUI010000043.1:0-2079 GCA_036309165.1 Agathobacter sp.
GAAGAGGTGAAACAGATAGTCAAAGACGAGCTGGCACGAATAGCCAACGATGAGAATTTGAGCCATCTGTTACAGAAGAAGTAAAAAATATAGGGAGAGTCATACTTTGATTCTCCCTATATTTTTATTGTCTAAACCGTTCTTCCAAAATTTTCATTTTGCTTATTATCTCATGAAAAGCAGGTTTACCAGAACCGTAAATCATATTAACCAACATTTCAGCATAATCCTTTTCCCATACGGTGATAATATCTTCACGAGGTATAAGGACTATTCTTTTACGTATATCTGGTGTATAATCCATACCCTTTACAGAGGTAAATATCTCTCTGTGGTGTCGGATGGTTTCCCATAATTCATCATCCTTGACTGCTGCGATAGCAAAATCCTTGTCCATCATCATATAGAGGTCATACAAATGACGTGATTTTCTGTTGGCATTTACACCATGACCTTCTACGGAGAACAACTCGTGCAACAAGAATACCTTTTCCAAGAATGTTTTTCCGGCAACAGCAGTAGCGACATCAGTATCAACCAGCGTTGTTTGTATAGTCGGAAAATTTTCTTCAACAAGACTACTTACCTTATTTAGTTTATACGGTTCAGATAATGATCGTGCTCCGATTTCCAACATAACAACAGGTTTCAAGTAGTCCAATTCACCTTGAATGACACTCTTGTATGTTATCCATATCTTTCGTGGTTCAGGATAGGTGTTATCACCTTCACCATCTTGTTCTGGTTCTATTGTACATAAGGCATCCAAACCATATTGCTTGATGGCATCAGACAATGCCGTGTAGAAATCTTCACGAACAAACACGGATGATTCTTTACGAAGTTTCTTAATCTGTTTCTTTGTCAGATCTCCCTCCAATCCAAATAAAGAGCGGTCAACTGCAAGGTCTATATCCTCTGAAAATCTGCTAATGTATTTTCCGACTTTACTCAACGAAGTACCTCCCTTAAATATCAACTTGTCTGCAAAAGGAAGAGTAAAAACAATCTGCAAAATAGTTGTTACCCACAAATCCTTCTCAATGGCTTGTGCAGGTAAACCTATTCTACCTTCAGCAGCTTGTAATACTTGTTGCTGTTCTTCTACCGTAAGTGTAAAGTAATTATTCATATGCTTGTTTTATTATATCTCGTATCCATACCGGCATTAACTTTAAGTCAGCCATAACCAATTCTTTGGGCTCATTTTTTAATAATTCACTAATCCGTTTTATTTGCCAATCTTCGACATTCTCTTTTTTCTTTAATGATTTAAGAGCAAAAGTGATCAGCATTGCCAATCTGCTTTGAAATGCCAGATTCTTAGGAGCAGTATTCTTAAACTTTATTGTTCTTCCATTGGATATTTCAACTTCTCTCTTTGAACCGTCCGTAAGATATACATAGTTCATAGGTATTTGAGTAGAAAGTCCAAGAATATTTAAAGCATAAGCTCCTGCTGGGACAATTCTCGCACAATCTCGTTTAGCCATTGCTTCAGCTATTTGGTCAAAAGAAGGTTGCAAAATTCCTAATCCTAATTTTTCTTCAATTACGGGATAGCAGTATATACCTTGAGCAACCCTTATTATTACACCTTCATTACAAAGACGTCTTAAACTTTGCCTGATGGCATCTGATGAACCTAAATCAACAAAATCATCAGGAAAGAAAATACTTCCTTTCTCAGATGAAACTATTTGCTGTTTGATTTTAGATGTTATACTATCCATACCTTTGAAATTTGTCACAAAAATACGGCAAATTTGTGACACAGCAAAGGAAATTCACTTAAAACCTCCAAAAGATTTGTCACAAAAATACCGAAAGTTTGTGACAAGGTACAAAAAAAAGGGTAAGGAACGGCATCACGCAGTCCCTTACCCGAAACAATTAGCAGCAAAACATATCAGTCTATCTTCTCATTCGCTCCAACTCATCATCTCTCCGCATCTTCTCGTTCAACTTCACTTGCATCTTGTCGAGGAAGTAGGTACGGCTGTCGTTCTTCCTACGCTTGATGTCCGTATAGAAGCGGTAGCAATCCTTTGAGTTTACCCCGAAGAAGGCATACAGCAC
>JAXJUI010000044.1:0-43110 GCA_036309165.1 Agathobacter sp.
CCGTTGCTATCTGTTGTCATTTTTCCAACAAGATTTGTGCATCCGCTGTCGGAATAGATCCATATACTGCCCCTGCAAGCTTCACACCACTGGACTCATCTGTTTTTGTGATTTCACCATAACCGATATTTTCAGTCTTTACCTTGATATATGCAGAAATAGGATCTGCAGAAGGCTGCTCTGAAACAAATTCCTGGTCTCCATCTTTTCCTGTAATCCAGAATACACAGCTTGAAGTCATATCAACTGCTCCAATGGTTGACTTGAAAGAACCAAGTGTAGCTGTTGTATTTACAGATTTGGTGTAAACTGTCATGGAATTACCACTCTTTGATACGCTGAACCCGTCAATGGAAAAATCAAAGTTTCCAAGTACTCCGTTTTTGTCAGTAAATGTGTACTCAAATCTCTGATTGCTTTCATTCCACTTAAGCTCATAAGTTGTAGCATCACTCTTTGTTTTTGATGCAAAACTTGGTCTTGTGGCATTGTATGAAGCATTGATCTTATCTCTCAATGTCTCATAATACGAATAAGAAGATGATGAATCCGGTGCACAGGCACAAAGTTTGCTTGCTGCCGAATCCGCACTGCTCGTTCCAAATATGCCATTTACAATAATCCATACCATGGACTGGGTGGCAATAAATTTATTACGCTGGTCATTTGTCGGTGCTTTTGCCTCTGTTGTGGAATAACCATAGTACATACAGTAGGCAAGAAGCTTCTCCTGTGCTGCTGAAAGGTTTGTATCCGGATTGCTGTCACTGTTCATAAGCTGTCCGCCCTTCGCTGACAGTCCAAAGTTCATGCAGTATGCCGAATGACCATCAATCATTGCATACAAAATGCTACCGGTATGCTTACTGTTAAATTCACTGATTACCCCATGGTCTTTCGATGATGCAACCCAGAATGCAATATTAGCACTTGAACTGGCAGCGAAAGCTGTAGTGCCATTCGTAAACAGCGTAGTAAACATGGTTAATATGGCAAGAAAACCTGCCATAAATCGTCTAAATTTCTGTTTCATTCGATATTCCTCCTAAAATTTATAATTGAAGTGCACCTCAATTTCTCATTGCACTTCACATTGACTACATGCAAAAAAAGAGCAGGCATAAGTTTTTGGCTTATACCTGCTCTCATGATGCAGTCTGTATTCTTTTATCTGTAGCAACGGAACTCATAGAAAGTTTCGCCTGATGTTTTGGTTGTACCGGTATATCTGATATTAAAGACATTATCTGACTCCAGAAGTAACATATCAGCGATATACTTTGCTATTGCTTCCTCACTTCCAAGTGCCCTTCCGGATGTTGTTGCAGCTTTGTTTAAGTCAACATTGATAAATACGCTGTAATAGCTGTCTTCCAATCCGTCCAGAGGATAATACTCATCATACTCTTCCTGCGTAATCTTTCCCGCATTCAGATTGTCTTTCAAATGCTGCTCTGTTGTAACCATTCCACCAGCCTGACACTTTGAAATTGCAAGGCTTACCACCCTGTCCGGATTGTAAGAGACTGCCTGTGGCTCCGGTTTTGGTTCCGGCTTTTCTTCCGTTTTTTCCTCTGCTTTTGTATTTTCCTCTGGTTTCGGCTGTTGCTCAGAAGCTGGTTCGCTCTTTGTGTCTTTTGGCTGTTTCTCAGATTTCTGACTATCAGAGCTTTTGTTTTCTTCCGACTGCTTATTCTCAGCAGTTTTTTCCTCAGAAGCTATATTATCTGATTGGTTATCCTTACCGGTATCCTTTGTATCAGCAGAAGAATCCACCTCTGCTACAGCCTCAGTGCTTTCCTGCTGGGCTGTCCCCGCATCCTCGGTTTCAACAGTTACAGCTTCAGTTGTCGGTTCAACTGTTTCATTAACAATCTCTGTGCTTCCTGCATCCGTTACCTCCGTACTCAAATCTTTATTTGAGCCACATCCGACACTTCCTATCAGTACTACAGATAATAAGAAAAATAATAGTTTCTTCATATGAATCACCTATTCCCTTTCCGTAAGAGGGATAGGCTTGTGTCCTCATGACAAACTGACCTGTCCACTCTTACTCTATGTGAACAATTTATTCGGTTGTCACGGGACATCTTCTATAGGACTGTCCCGTATTCTGTGCATTGTTAGTCTCCTTTCATTTTACTTTTTCGTTTACGCAATAACAAGCTTCTTCATAGCAAAGAAATACTTTACAAGTCTGCGATTCTTAAGATAATTCTCAAATCGAAACTTCATAAGCCACACCCCCTTTCATGGTGTTCCTGCACCTACAAATGCCATAAACACTCTGAATACCAGATTAAGCAGAAGCAGGAAGATTTTTGCTACCTCCAATACCAGTCTGAGCATTCCTAATACAATTTTTAATATCCATTTCAATATGGTAAGTAACACATTTCCGATTCCGCTTATTACTGCCATAGGCTTTACTCCTCTCCAAAATTTCCCTGGGCAAATAATACCGACATTTCCTCTAATGCCGCATCAGTAGGTTCTGCCTCTTCCTCCGGCTTATCTGAGTTTTTCTTTTGTTCTGCATTTTCCGGTATCATCTGCATCATCTGTTGCATAAGCGCAGGCGTAACAACCTGCTGTGTATTCATGGCTGCATTTCCAAACAACTGTGCAACCTCTTTCATCACATCGGCTTTTATCTGAAGCTTTGCTTCTGATAACTCCTGTCTGGTTACATAACCCTCACGATTCTCCTTTTCATTCTTTCCGCTCTTTGTAAGACTCGCTCTTGAAGCATCATTGATATACTGAATCACAGCCTTAATCACAAAGTTTGAAACAGATTTGTGAATATCAGTATTCAAATCCTCCAGTGTTCGGTATATCTTCAAATGGTCCGGATTATTCAGATTGAGATGAAAACTGTATTGTTTACTTCTTTTTGCCATCTTAGGTCACCTCCCGCTTCTAAGTGCTATTTTTGCCATTGTCTCAAAGCCTTTGGCATTTGCCTTTACATCAAGCACATAGTGGATATTGGACTGCTGATATCTTCCGAAATTTCTCATAACAACTGCCCCACCACCTACAAAGTAGACCGGCAACATATCAAGACTATAACCACACTCGGTCTGATAATGGTACACCTTATCCACAAAATCCTGAATCTGCTGGTCCATAATCTCCTTAAAATCCTTTGGAAGCTCTGTCTTTCCAGTTTTCATATATTCCTGAATCTCTGCTTCATCAATCTTTCTGTTTTTGACCTGTACCGCCACTCGGTTGATGGCTCTCATACACTTAATCAAGCCCTCATTCTGCGTATCGCACTTACTGTTGTCCGGCTTCTTGTTCACTATCAGCATACTGTCAACAGTCCATGAGCCAACATCGATGACAAGTGCCTTTTTACCAAAGGTAGGGAGCATCCCTGCTACTGCTGCATAGCACTGAGGATATACAAGCACATTTAATATATGGATTGTATATAGCTTCTGTTCAAAGCCGAATACCACATCCCTATTCTTGGACAGGTAATCAATAAATGGTTTTCTCTCTGCTGAAAATCTTGTGAGAGGAAGCCCTACCGCAAGAACCACATCAGCCTCACTCTTTCCTCTTATCTCTAATTCCTTTGCAATTGCTACCAGCGTCAGTAAATAAAAGTTCTCATTTTCCACCTTGCTGTCCAACACCTCCAGTCTTTCCTCACCAACTGCAAAGTATCTGTCATCATACTCAAGCACATTATCGTGAAATGCAGGAGCATTTGCTAATTCCTTAATGGAAGTATTGAAACAGGTATTGCTTGTTTTCATCTGAGACCAACCATGGTCAATTCCAATTACTTCGATATTATTGTTCATTCTGTGTTTCCTCCGCTTCTTAAATTCTCGCCCTAACATACTCTAAATCTCCTGTATATGGGGTATCCACCAGATACCAGTTACGGTCAATGTCCATTTCCATCCGGGTTTTTACCCATTTGTCATCAACCTTGACTTCCAAGCATTCTCCACAGTGGAATCCGGTATGTTCCCATAAATCTGATATCAGTAATCCATATCTGCCATTCTCACTGTTATAGCCCAGTCTGCCTTCAATCTTCTTTTCTTTATTTGCCATAGCCATCCCTCCCGATAGATTACTTTGATTTGTTTTCAACTGCTTTTCTTTATCAAATGTTTCTCTACTTCGTATCTCCGCTATTCTTTGATCTGCTATAGCCGATACTCTAACTGTTGAATACAGTATCAAATAACTGCCCACAATAAGAATTATTACGAGGACTTCAATTAGCACTTTGCTCATACAATCTCTTCCTTTCAAAATAAAAAGTAGGACTATATCAGCCAAACGGAATATCTCCGTGATAAATGCTAATTTAGTCCTACCAAAATAAAATCTATTAAATTGTCACCTCACTTGGATGCACGAAACACACTCAGGTCATGACTCCTGAATTGTTGATGCAATGTTTGGATTTCGGTTTGATTTGTCAGCGCTGCCTTATCTACCGATAAAATGGTATAAAAATAAGGACTAAATTAGTGCTAACCCCTTGATTTTACTGGGTTTCTCTAACTTTGTCCTTATTATAACGCGCTCATCATCCAAAACAATACAATCAAAAGTATCTTTGTCATACTGCAATAAGTGCTCATCACGATTTAACGTTTGAACTGTAGCAAATACATAGTCTGCATCATAATCATGATATCCAGCGCCTACAAGTCCCATCGATACTGACTTTGCAAACACTTTCTCATAGGATTTCTTTGTCTGTCTTGCAAGCTGTCCTCTATGAACTAAGAACAATACTCGCTTAAATCCAAGCTCACGCATCGCAAAGGCAGATGCATATGTTTTTCCGGTTCCTGTTGCTGAAATAAGCAATGCTCTTTCTTCACCTGTAGCTATTATTTTCTTCAAATTAGTAATAAATCCAACCTGCATACTATTTGGTTGTAATTTATATTTTTCAAGCGAAGTTATCTCTTCCTGCTTTGCGATATCACGCTGATGTTTAATGATTTTATATCGCTCTTTGTAATTCTCATAGAATTCCTCAAAAAATAACGAATACTTAGAATTCCAAAGTTCTCTAAACTCAGCAACAATTTCTTTTGCCATCTCTCCCTGATCTGTAGAGATTAGCTTTGTGTTCCACTCACGATTACTTGTGAGCGCTGCACTTGTTATATTTGAACTACCGATAATGATACGATAGATTTCGTCTTTTCTAAAAATATATCCTTTGGTATGAAAGCCTTCATCCGCTGCTTCTACGTCATACATTTTAAGTGTGATATTCGACAGCTCATTTAGTTTTGCTAAAGCTCTTGGCTCGCTGAAATTCAGATAATTCGTTGTTAGAATTTCTCCTGGGATATTCTTCTTTTCTAACTCTTTTAAGGTCTGAAGAAGAGGTGTAATTCCACTCATAGTGATAAATGCTACGCTAATCTGAAATTGGTCGCACTTCAACAACTCATCTTCGATAGAAGATAAGACTTTCTTTCCCTCTTTGTAATTGTTAGAAACAAATTGTGGTCTATATGCAAGAGAAGATGCTACAGAACCATCAATGTAGGCTGTTTCAAAACCAGCTCTTAATTCATTAAAATTTTCCATAGTTTACTCCACGTATTCTAAGAATATTTTATCTGCAAATCCGCCTCTTTCGTTTGCTTTCTTTGCCCTAAGTGCTTCCAGTTCCTCCAATGAGTATCCGCGTGCTACACAAATAGCCTGCAATACCTCAAGCACATCTGCCAATTCTTCTAAATTCTTATCTGCCTGATACTCTGCAACCTCTTCATTAAGCTTTGCTTCAAGGGCTGCAATATATTCTTCATCTGACAGAATTCTTGTCTTACAATTTTTACCATCTTCTTCAATAATCTCTGGAATTTTATCTCGCACTAATTTGTTATAAACCTTCATTTACTCCCCCATCTGATACTGCCAGTTACTAAATCCACAATTTTGTGCTGATTGATAAACTGGTAAAATAATTGATTTCAGTTCGCCTGCGAATTCATCATATTCCAATCCCTGACGATATACGCGATACTTAATATCGTCGCTATTAATATGCTCTTTCGCACACTTTTCAAATTCCTTATGAATCTTGTCGTGTTTCCACATCAACTGATAGGATTGAAATTCCTGCCTTGCCAATCGCACAAAGTAAGTCTCCCAATCTGGAAGATTATTACTCTTTGAACTGTTAATGCTTTTTGTTGTCGGATTCAAATTCCACATTTCATCATGAGCTACATACGACCAAGGAACAAAGTGATCGATTGAAATATCTTTCTCTGTCAAAATCTCATTTCCATATATTTCGCGAACAGGTTCCATTCCAATAATAAGCTTCCAATATTTCTTAACCTTTTCTAGTTTACGCTCTTGAGGTGGATACAGTTTGTCCGCTATGCCCGGAACACTTGGATTCCTCTTCTGGATATATAAAATCATGTTATATTCCAGCCATCCTCTGATGATCTCCTGATTCTTGTTGATATAATTAGCCCAATCATCATTGACAACAATTGTTGTTGATAATCCATTGAGAGCAGTGAAATAATACATTAATCTTTGCTCTTGGTTAATTTTAGCAATCAAGTTGCTCTCTGACACATCCCATTCTTTTCCCTTCATAGATGGCATAAATGGTGATTGCAAACGATATGGAACATTATAGGTAAGAGTACGCTTTTTGCTATTTATTTCTCTGTCCTGAGTATTTTTTAGCAGATCCAAAATTACAGTCTTTTTCTCACAGGATTTTAGTTCTGGATACTTTTGCTTAATTAGATTTACTACAGCTTCCAAAGTATCTTTCGGGCCAAGATTTAGGTGATATTCTGTGACCATATACCAGGCATCCGCTATCATCTCATCCACAAGTTCCTCGTAGGATATCTCTTGCTTTCCCTCAGTAACCTTTGCAACAATTGCCTTAAACCAAAAGAACTTATAACATTCACTGGTATTGTCAAAAAGACGACCAAGATATTCAATATTCAGTTCTTCGGAATATGGTAATTGCATATGCGTTCCACCTTTCAGATTTTATAATTGATCGTACTTTGCAGCACTTCCCTTTGCTTTTTCTACTGGATATTTTGCCTCGTTCTGAGACATCTTCATGTTGATGATTTCGTCAGCATCTAAGCCCAACTTATCAAGAAGATTCTGGCTATATACCATTACATCTGCCAATTCTTCTTTAATATGCTGTAAGTCATATTCTTCATCTGACCACTGGAAACATTCCAATAATTCAGCAGCTTCAATCACAATTGATTTTGCAAGGTTAGCTGGTGAATGGAACTGGTCCCAGTCACGGTCTTCTGTAAACTTTCTAATTCTATCTATGGTTTCTTGTTTCATTTCTACTCCTCTTATTTTGCTGCTTCTAACAAAGCTTTCTGAAGTTCCGGATCACAAGCATATATATACATCCCATTTACGCCTCGTGTCATAAGTACCCTCACTTCATGTTGAATTAACATTTCACCAAATTTTTGCTTTGTTCCATCTGATAAAGTTCTATTTCTAACAGCCTTATCATTATGACTTGCAGAAGGGTCAAAAATAATTTTTCCATCACGATATTTAACAGATGGTCCAAGGATTACTCCTGCATAATTCAAATCAAATCCTTGAATTGTAAATGTCGAGCCAACTTCATTAATTGTCTGTGGCTGTTCTGCCCAAGCAAGCCCCGCAATATTTCGCTTCTCTTTTTTAGAAAGTTCTGATTCAAGTTCACGATTCCATGGTTTATGCCATTTTCCAATCAACACTTCCCAATATTTCATCAAGCGATCCTCTGGCTTATGATTTGCGCTATACTCCCAATCATAAGTTGCAACCACACGTGATAATGCAGAATCGCTTTCTTTTGCTCTTTTCTGAATCTCTATATCAAGGAACTCCGGCTTATCAAAAATTTTTATGCTATATCCACCAAGTGAATCCGGAATCTTCTTCAGCTGTCCCTTTTTAGTAAATGAATCAATCCAGTCCATTGTCTCTGGATTCACTTGCATACGAAGCTGTTTGTCTAAAACAATATGATTATGTGATGCTTTTGCCTGATTTCGATATTGTTCAAGAATCTGAGATTCCCAAAATTGTTCCGTTGTAAGAATTTGATTTTCATCAAACATTACTACCGTTACACGTGCTCTATCGATAATATCACTCAGCTGATTGTTTCCACGATACGACTGCTTGCCTTGCGTAAGAAGTAAATGTGCTTCATCTATAAAAGCAACATCTACAGGATCATCTTCTGAATGATTATTAATAAAAGTAGTTGGTTTGCTTACAACTTTCCCATATTTACCTGTTAATCCAAGCTTCTCTGCTATCTGTTCATATACCGTAATCTGCTCATCATGATTAACCAACAAATGACATTTTAATTCAGTTTTATTTTCCTCTGCCTGACAATATAATTCATAGAAAGTACTACTATTAAGAACAGTTTTACCAGTTCCAGCTTCTCCATCTACAAATATCAGTTGTTTTGTTTCACCATTTTCAAGTGCCTTAGTTACCTTTTGAATAATTAATTCTCTTGCCTTCTCCTGATCCTTCGTAAGCTTATGAAGTGGAGATGCTTTATATATTGCAGAATCCTTTATCGCACTCTCTGTTGGAAATAATTCTTTATTCTCTTTACGCAGACCTCTCCATATCTTACTAAATATTTCATCTAGCTCTTCCATTGGATAATAGCTTGTCTGCGGATTGTCTCTCAAATTATGTACATGCTTTACACGCTCTACACTCATCATGTAATGCATCAATCTATTTTCTATATCAAGGGTCAACGACTTATTAAAATGCTCATGCCCAATAATAAAAAGTCGTGCATCTTTTTCCAACAAATTACTCTGCCATTTTGATTTGTCTGATGAGGCATCATAATGCTGGCGAGTTCTTTTAAAAATATCGTTTGACTCACCTACATATACTTCAAAATCTCCTGAATCTTGCCAATTATGAATATAAACAGTAGGAAAGTTCATAATAATTTCCTGAGTTTTCTCATCCTCTGCTGGCAATGATACTGTTTCAAAAAAATCTAAAGCATCACGACTATCTTTAATTTGTCTAATAATTGGCTTTGCCACACTACTGCTCATTTTTTCTAGCCTTTCTAGGATCAATTGGCTTTTCCGCATCTGCAGGAATCAGCCACATTCTTCCTCTAAGGACTGCACCTTCGATTCGTCCTTCTTTACAGTAAATAGCCACCCATCTCTGTGACACATTCCATTTTTCTGCACATTCTGCTGAAGTTAAATATTCCATAATATTCCTCCATAAAATATAAACAATGCATCTCTTATATTATATTCTACAATACGAACACTTTCTATTTTACAATTATAAATTTGCATGGCTAATAAAAATAATCAAAATCCTCTACATTAGTTTTAGCATTATATCCATTGAAAAGAGTTCGTTCATATGTTGTAAAAACTGTATACTCAAACAGTTCCTCTTTACTCATATCCCAATTAAAAAATTTATATTTTTCGGCATCATCCAATAGGTAGTCAATAACCAAGAGCTTAGCCGTCTTAGCCAAATGTGTGCTTGACGATTTTTCCAAGAAATCCTTTTGCTCTTTCAACTTTAAAATCATGCTATCTCTACATGATTTTGATAATAAAGAACAATTTGAAAAAATATACAGCCACCAGGACTCTGTGTACATGAAAAATTCCTGTGGTTTATATATATTTGATATGGCATCCTCTATTTTATCTTCAATTCTTTTTTGAAACTCTTTCTTTTTCTTTTTGTTATAGCCAAAATACTGTAAAAAAACAGCATACATCAATGGATTTCCTGTTCTTTCAATCTTTTCTACAAGTAATTTTTCAACAACATCTGGCAATTCTATTCCATACATTGATGACAATAAAACCAGATTAATAATATCCTCTGGATTCGCTTTTGCTAATGATAGAGAATAATCACACATTACTCTATGAAAACAATCTATAAAAATTTCCTCTGGAATTTGATTTCCTAATACATTCATAATGCTTATAACTTTCTCTGTGTTATTATATGACAACGAAAAAGAGTAAAAATAGAAAACAGCATCTAAAAAATACATTATTTTCTTTACTACATTTTCATCTGAAAACAGAGGATTATTGGATCCCATTATTCGCTTATATATTGTTGTAAGTACATACGATGTTATCTTTGCCTGATAATCCGGGTAATCAGCAACGATATTTTGATACATCATTTTCATATTCGGAAGCATTTGTGGGCTGTACCTAATTGTATATTTAGCAGTATTATCAAAAAATAGTGTTCTACAAACATATTCATTGACTGAATGAATATGTTCTTTCCACCCAAACCATGCGTAGGGTAGTTTCCCTATAATTCTTTTTTGATCATTTAATCTAAAATGAAAAGCTTCAGCTTCATCTCTATATAGTTCGATAATGTGCTCTACAGTTCTTTCTTCGTCGGCAAAAATAAAAATATCATCAACATATCTACTCACAGAATAGTCACGTACCTCACAAATGCCTTCTTTTAATAGTTTTGACTTTACTTGATTATCAATATTTTGTGCCAAAATTTCCATCATAATCCGTGAAAACTCTGGTCCAACTACTATTCCATTTGTAACTGAACCGTTAAAATTCTGCATCAGTTTATCACACATATTCAGAAAATACTGATATTTACCATAGTTTTTACCATCAACAGAATTTTTCGTTATCAACCATGTGTATGTGTGAGAATAAATACTATCGAAGCACTTACTATAATCTATTTTTCCAAAATACCTATATTCGCGATTTAGCTGATACCAATAATCAGAATTCTGAAACTGAGAAATATACTTATAAGGATAAATTGAATAGAAGTCGCCTGAAGATTCAATACTTTTCTCGGCAGAATAATACTTAACCCCTTTCCCTGATGTCACCTCAACATATTGTAATCCGTCATTAATTTCATGCTTTCGAACCGAGAACCCCTCTGCAGATGAAAACAATAATAATTGTTTTTCAAATGCCTCTATAAATAATGGAAGCTCAATCATTGATAGCGGTGAAATTAGTGACATTTCGCGCATTTCAAATCTATTTTTATATATATGATATTTTAATGGTACTGCGTGCCACTTTGCCCCCCATAAATCTCCCTCGTTATCGGAAGCTCTGAGTTCATTTTTTATACAACTACTCATTAAATTCATTTGTTTGCTTGAATTCAAATAATTATAAAAATGTACTAATGAGTAATTTTTTGGTAATTCAACCGGTCGTGAATCCGTTAGAATAATATCTAGTTTATTTCGTTTTCGAAATTTTAATTTTCCCATTCTTGTTATTAATCCTTTTTTATGTTAGCATAATAAACGTGGTGATTAGCCACACACATTATCGGCTAAAGCTAAACCTTGTTCTTGTTAGGTTTAATACTTATTGCCAAACACTGCTTTAGAGGTAGCTTGCTACCTCTAAAGTTTTTTTATTAGTAACGAATAGTAATCGCGTGTTTGTTCATAATATGATTTATGACAAGGAGTCCCGCCTATTTCAAGGAGTCTCTCGCTTAATAAAGCATTGCTCCATCCAATATTAGGTTGAAATACAATTGATTGATTATTCATAAATCCCTTCCATAAATTATGATTAAAACATCCTTTTCCTTGTAAGTACTGTGGAACGACAGATAAAGAATCTCTTTTTTCCTTTACATAATATTGAAGAAACTTGAATGTTTCTTTTTGAATTCGATATGGATTCTTTATACCAGCGGTTCCTTCCTTAATATTGCGCGCATCAAATAGTACATATCGCCTCAACATTCGGTACGAATTTATAATTCCCCTAACATCCCATGTACTTTTATTAACGTACTTTGAGCCATCATAATTATAGAAAACAATTCTAGAATCAAAATACTGTATGCGTCTTAGCAAAAGACGTTCATTCTTATTAATCTCATATGAATTAAATATCGTATCTAATTGCTTTTTATACTTATCGATTTTTTGAGTTGCAATTCCAAATTCAAAATAATAAAAGCGTTGATCCTCTTTTTTGGGCTTATCCCAATAACATCGCTTAAAGGAGTATCCCAAATAATCAAATGTAGCGTCCCCATCTAACTTTGTCTGATATGATGTTTTGGTAGGAGAAAATTTAACTTTTTTCCCAAATACTGCCTCACGACATTTATCAATAACATTGTCAAGAACCTCTTTTTTGACTCTATGATTAAATATCAAAATACAATCATCAACATATCTTTTATAAAAAACTAAACCATTATCAGAGAACGCTGCTTTTACGCTCTCATCAAAATCTCGGGATACTATTTCAATCAATGCGTTAGATGTAGGCAACCCTTGTACGCAATTCTTATATTTCTTGGCAATCTTAAGAATTAGCTCTTTCTCATAAGAGTACAAATTGCTATGTTCTAAATACTGATTATATATACTCTTTATATCAACCGAATCAAAAAAATCCTTAAAATCAAATTTATAGATTGTATAATTATCCAAGCGTGGAAGACTATCAATTAGATTAAAGCTCAATTCCATTATCTTATCTCTATTGGGATAAGAAATATTAAATTCATTATTAAGACGCTTTGACAAGTAGATTAATGCTGCTTGATCAATAGCTTTATTTGCAATATATACTTGACGTCTTTTACCATCTTTTATGATATTTAATGACTTAATTGAAGAGAAATCTACTTCCGATTTTTTTATTTTGTCAAAATAAAAAAATTCTTTTCCTTTGAGCTCATTATATGCCGGCCTGTTTATTTCTGAATCAAACGTATTAATGACATCTTTAAATACTTTGTCAACTGGATAGTATTCCCATCTAAGTAGATAGTAATTATCCACCTTAAAGTCATCATCAATAAAATGAAGATAACAACAACTATGAATGGCAGCATATATATTTTGCACAAGTTTATCTAATAAATCAGACTCATCAGAAGCAATAATACGTGCTTTTATCATTGATATCATCTTATACTTGGAATGATTTATGTACTCATCGACATTGTCTCTATCATATTTCTGTGATAATAGTGAACTCAGATTTCTTATAGCATAACTATCCAGAACCGATTCGAAATCCAGCAATTTTTCACATTTCTCAATTTCCCCTAATCTTTCAAGCCGCTTTAGAGAATTTTTGTACCAAATAAGAAACGAGTAAAGCAGCATTACACTTGGTGTAATAGCATCATTATACATTTCCAGAATGGATTTCCTTATAAGCTCAATTATCGCTTCCTTATCTGATATTCCAGAAATATCACATCCGTATTCCTCATTTACAAATATAATGTGTTCATCAGTTATATTGTCATCAGACTCCATTATCCAACGTAAATCTGCAATGTAATTAATATCGTAATCTTTAATACGTCTTCCTCGTAATTCCTTTTTCATTTATCTCTGGTCTCCAAATATCTATAATTAATCAAAGCCAATTTAATAGGTTAATAGGTTAATAGGCATATATGTTCTATTTTTTTCTTATCCCAATTTACGGACTCTTCTTGGATCATCTGGCTTTTCTACATCTTACAGGAATCAACCACATTCTCCCTCTAAGAACGGCACCTTCGATTCGTCCTTATTTACAATAAATTACCACCCATCTCTGTGACACATTTCATTTGTCTGCACATTCTGCTGAAGTTAAATATTCCATATTTTTCCTCCAAAAATATCAACAATGCACCTCTTTTTATTGTATTCCACAATGCGAATACTTTCAAGAAAATTCTTCTAGTAAGCGAACACTTTTTCCCAAAATAACATCCCCGCCCTAGAACCTCAAGCCATCCACATCATCTCATCCCCACTTGACATTCTCGGACGTGTCTGTTTATTAGTAGTCAAGACTCTTAAGGATAAGTGTCTTTCGTCATTTTCCATTGAAAAAAGGACCATGTATCTCTACACAATCCTCTCCCTCTATCACATCCCCGATTCTATTGTCTTCAAGTTCCATTCCCACCCCTGCAGTTTTAGTCTCTCATATCCCTCTCTCATTCCTGCAAGAGTGTTATTTTTGTGTTATTTTTTCATCTCACATACCCGCAAACCCTTGCTATTACTGGCTTTCTAAGAGAATCGGCATAATCTGCCGTGGCACACGAAAAGTATCTTAATCATAAAAATTTCTCCTCCTAAATTGCCAAGATATGCCGAGAAATGCGAGGTTTTATCAGGTTTTCCGGGCATTCAATTTTTTCAAGTGTAAACTACATAATTGGCATATCTTTGCAAATATTAGCATTTCACAGCCGTGTGTAGTAGTAAAATCGTAGTAGAGTTGTCAAGTAATTACTACTAAGTTTTTGGGGTGTTCATTTGAACACCCTTTTTACCCTAGGGGTGTTCACTTTTGCCTAGGGGGTGTTCACTATTTAACAAAGGGTGTGCAAGCACACACGCCTTTGCTATTTTCTCCTTCTATTCTTAATAGTTCTCGATTCACTACTAGCATTCTTCAATTTTTTAGAAGTGTTTTTCGGGGCGAGTATTACTACTCGTTTTCTGTTACTTCTTAAAAATCGTACTAGTTCGGTGTAATCTCCATCACGACTAACAATAACAAAAATATCTATACTCTTATTTTCATTCAAAACCTTTTTTGCATCTCGAATGATTTTATTGTCTATCTTGTTCTTTTCTCGTTCCCCTGCCATAAGAATTGGTTTGTAACCATACTCTTTAATGGTAGATTTCCAATTTGCTGTTGCCGGGTCTTTTTGCATAGCATAATATCGAACCTCTGCTACATTTCCTATGTCCCATATTTCATTCTCAATACTCGCTGCATGAGTCGAAGAAACATTCTCTGCATCTATAAACACCATTGTGTTCTTCTTAGCTGACGGCTCATCATAATAATCATCATCGTAATAGTCATCATCATCGAAGCCGTATTGCTTACGCTCCATCCGTTCAATGTATGCCCAATCATCATATGTTCCACCAGAAGTCATTGCATCAATTAATTCTTGTCCTTCGAGGTCCCATAAAAAATCCCACTCACTCATTAAAACACTTCCTTATATATATTTCTTAAAGGCTTTCTTCATCTTTAAAAGTGTATCCATTATCCATTCAAACTGTTCTGGCCACTTTGATGAATCTTCAAAATCAGCAGGGTTAGTCACCAAAATTCTACTTGCCTTTTTCAAAGGAAGTTCCTGCCAATCATATGCACGTCCAGATTCCTTCTCAATTGATTCTTTCTTAGCAAAAAGGCTCTTAAACAATTCTTTATCATCATTAATATATAATTCTACACCGTTTTCATTTCTCTTTTGAATCATAGTAATTCCGAGATGTGCAGCAGAAGTTCCTATGCTTATATCCATCCAATGGTCTGTAGATGGTTTTCTTTGATTAAATTCTTTAGCAAAAATAGCATTCTTAAAAGCATAGTCATTAAAGGCCGTCCAATATTCCAAACGCTTATGATGACGAGGGCTATTATGCTCTGTTTTCTTTATTTCCTTTGCCCAATCGTTCGGTCTTTCAACTACAGTAAATGATGGAGCGATATCAGAACTACCAATCTGGAACAACTTAATTTCACACAAGAAAAATCCTATCTTGTCATCTGTATGATTATTAAGCCACTCTACTGCTGCCTTATGTTCCTCACGAGCGTGTTTGACTACCCAAATAACAACATCTGCACCTTTGCCGGAAGCATAAGTAATAAGTTTTCCAAGATGGTCGTGGTCTGTGTCCTCTAGCTGGTTTTCAATAATAATCTTTCTATCTGTTCCTGTTTCTGATGCATAAATATCAACATTAAAATCCCCTACTGAAGATTCTGTTTCATCAACAGTTATATCAAGACCAACCGCATCACCAAGCAGGTCAACATTCTCTGCTACCCAAGGAGTAAAGTTTAATGCCTCATGCGGCCATACACTTCTTAAATCTGTAATTTCTTTTAATGTTCCAAGATTAATCATCATCTTCCCCCTCTAGCCTTATTTTCATTTCTGGTATGCTGCAAAGAAAATCTGTCACGGTCTTATCAACAGTACCTCCGCCTAAATCACCAGTCATTTTCTTTTTTCTTTTATCTTTATATGTAATAGTCAATTCGTAGCTACAACCATCACAAACTCTACAATCTATTATTTCAGTCCAAGGACGATAGAGCCATATTACATTCTGATAAAAATCCATAACCCTTTCGGTTTCAATGTGAACTGTTTCTTTATCAAGAACCTTTCTTCCTACTCTCGGGTAAGCAAAATACTTAACTGTACCATCCGGGAATACTTCAAATGCCCATTGGTCTTCCTCTATTAATTCTGGGTCACGAACATACCAATTAGACCAATATCGAAATCTGATTTTTAGAATATCCTCTACTAAAAAATCATCTACGCACCATTCATGTTCACAGTCCTTGCAGAATCGATCTGGTTGACCGCCACCAATAAATACTTCACAACCACCAAGTTTGATATTTCCCTTTTCTGCTTCTTCAAAAGCCTCATGTGTTGGGTATCCATACATGATGGGAATTATATTATTCGATTTACATTTCGGACATATGCACTTACTCATAGCAATTACCTCCTTATAATCAAATAATAACATCTTAGTTGTACCAAAATACGGACTAAATAAAGAAAGGCATCCAGAACTCGCCCGGATGCCAATAAAAGCCACACTATATGAATACGGGGTTAGTTCCTTTTTACAAATCTTTACCTCTCAAAATGATTATAAAACGACTAAATTATATTATAGCACTCAACACGTTCTTTTACCAGCAAAAAAGCACCCAAGCATAATGCCTGAATGCCGTCAAATCGATTATTCTGTTATGCAACCCTTACAAGTCCACCCTGCTCCATTTTAATTTGAATAGAGCCAATCTCTCCGAACTCTTCTTCACGGTTCCATACATACGCATATGGATATCCTTCCTTCAGTTCTCTTCTGTCATCCTCCCACTCTTCCTCGTAGCGAGAAACAAATAAAAGACTGAGGAACTGCCCAATTATGGTTGTTGTCAAAACTCCGTAATAAACAAGGCAATCATAATCCTTTTCGAACTTCTCCTTGATGGCTTTGAACTCCGGCATTTCATCAAATGTGAAGTTAATTCCACATACACCAAACAGCACCTTCGCCTCTGATAAGCAGGTCGTTCCATTTTTCTCAAAGGCTTTAGTAACCTCATCCCACAATCCCATTTCTAATAAAATATTAAGTCTCTTCTTACCTTCTTCTACCATTTTCTTCTGCATACGCATTACCTCCATTATGAGAGCAAGGCTGCAAGCCATAGCCTGCAGTCCTTACCAATTTTAATTTGTTTTATCCTTAAACCACTTTGAACATGGTCTGTTTCAAAGGCTTATCATCCTTATCCGAAAGTCCCATCTCTTTTCTTGCCCCTTCAAGGGTCTGCATGAAAAAGACATGTACGTTACACAGAAAGCCACCTGTTGAGGAAGAACCTGAAGAGGATGTTCCAGATGATACTGACCCTGGAATTCATCCTACTCCGGAAGTTCCAGATGCCCCTACTCCGGATAATCCTACCCCGGACAATCCTACTCCGGAGACGCCGATTCCAACGGAACCAACTATGCCACCTATGAACTACTTATACTATTCAAAATACCAGTTAGTATATAGTTTCTTCAGACCTTTATAACAAAGAGTCACTTTGTGACTCTTTGCGCGCCCGTGTGGGCACGCAAGTGCATCTTCTACTCCACACGGGTCGCATCCCCGCGGAGCGTTTTAATTAGTAAGGAGAACTTTCCTATATATTAAAAAAGCAGGACACAATTTGTATCAGTGTCCTGCTTTTTCTCTTTATTCAAAGATTCTTATTCCCTGATTTGATAGACTTTGTATTAACGCAACAAGTTCTTTTTCTTTCTTTTGAATCTGCTCATTACATTTATCTACTTCGCTTATCATCGCAACCCCCTCATCAAGCCTTCCTGTCTTGGCAAGCTGCATAAGCTTTGCTCCATATCCATGGAACTGCTCATGATAATCTTCAATTTCTTCCCACATTCTTTTTACTTCAGCATGAGTTGGTCTGAATGAATAATGTAGATGACCAAGTGTACATTTTCTAAAATCAGTCTGTAATACCAACATTTGTCCGCTCTCTACTATTGTACGGAATTTCTCAGCCCATTTTATATGCTCACCAGCTGCCCGTTCTAAGTAGTTAACTACAATCTGATTATCAAGCATATAGAATGCATCAAGTCCCATTTCACTGATCACTGACATTGACTGATCGAGATACTCTTCAACCTTTACTGCTGGTTCAACTATATCATTAATTGCCTGACTAGATATCTCAAGAAGCGAAATATTTTCTTTTAACATATTGCACTTCTCATCCACATTTTCCATCTGATTATCAAGCTCATTCATTGAACTGCTGATTTCTTCGCTGACAGCGGCAAGCGATGAAATGGAATCAGTAATGGTATCCATGCTCTTTCTGTTATCAGCAGTTATCTTATATACATCCCGAATTCGTTCGTTGATGTTATTCATCTCTTCTACATTCACATCCACACTGACAGAACTCTTTCTAGATGCATCAGCTATACTCTGAAGGAAATCACCCATGTTTGCTGTAAGGCTTTTGGTCTGGTCTGCAAGCTGTCTGATTTCCTCCGCTACTACAGCAAATCCTTTTCCAACTTCCCCTGCACGCGCAGCTTCTATTGATGCATTAAGAGCAAGAAGATTCGTCTGGTTAGAAATTGCATTTATTCCATCAATAACTTCATTCATATGTGCTACAACTTCCTGCAGATTATCAATCTCTGCTTTTACTTCTCTTGATGCTTTAATCGCAGAACCGGATATCTCATTTATATCATTAAGCTTTTGTTCGCAATTGTCTATTTCTACCATAACCTGAGTAGCCTCCTCAGATACCTCAATAATTGTCGATGTCAGATTCTCATGTGCTTTTGACATCTCTGATGCAATTGCTGAAGTAGATGCAGCAGATTCACTAATATCCTCCACTTCATTTGATAATGATTCATTAATTGTTGCAATTTTGTCAATATTCATCTTGACAGTGGCATCGATTACACTCATCTGTATTACTGAGTCAAGTGTATTAGTTGCAACTTGTTCAAATTCTTTTCTTCCTTCTACGAGTCTTTTATGAATATCATTTAGCTCTTTATTCTGTGGTTCATACTGCATGTCATCAAGCTTTGCCAGACTTGACAGCATGTTATTAATTTTGTTTTTATATCCACCCAAAATCATTTTTCTCGCCTCCGTGTATTGGTACTTTCGTCATATACATCTTATTCCCTTTTGTAACATATTTCAATAATATTTTCAATTTTTTCAATAAATCTTATTATGTTTAACTCTCAAATATATTGGAATATTTTACTATAATTTTCTTGATAATATTTCATTAACGAAAGAGGAATAAAATGGACAACGAAAATATTAACAAAACTTATCCGCAAGATAATGCCTATTCACAGAATAATACCTATTCACAGGTTTCTTATTCAACACCTAATTATGCATCACAAAGCACTTACTATCAGTAGCCTGTACAGAATAAACCAATCAGCGCATTAGCAGTTACTTCTCTTGTACTTGGTATTCTTTCTCTTACACTTTGCTGTTGTATTGGATGGCTTCCAGGTATAATAGGAGCCATACTTGGTATTGTAGCAATCGCAAAAGACCAGGGTGGAAAGGGACTTGCAGTTGGAGGTGTTATCACTTCTGTGTTAGGTCTTATCATCGGTATCCTCTTAACAGTATATGTCGTGTGATATTCCCAGTTTTCAAGGTAGCCTGCTCTAAGAAATTTCCAAAGCAGTTCGATGAAGCTTTCATCGTTAATCCGCTTACGAACGATTTTAATTAACACATGATGGTCAATGTTATCGAAACATCCTTTGATATCCCCTTCGACAAACCATTTTGTGCCTGTGTAGACCCTTTTAATCTGTCCTAAACAGGTGTGACAACTGCGATTAGGTCTGAATCCGTGTGAATTATCAGAGAAATTCGGTTCATAAATAGCTTCAAGAATCATTCTTACAACTTCCTGAACCAACTTTTCATCTATAGAAGGGATTCCAAGCGGTCTCTTTTTATTGCTGTTTTGCTTTGCAATGTACGTTCTTCGTACAAGTTGCGGTTGATAGTAATGGTCTCTTAAGGATGCAATAATACTTTTTAGTAATATAATATCACATCACAGCCACTTATCAATCACTCAAAGGTAAGTTATAAAAGATATATCTATTTTATATTTTTTTCTTCCTTCCTTTCTCCACCGCCCACAAAGTAACTCTACAAATCCTCTTCCGTATAGAATACCCCTGTCATAGAAGCATTAATCTCTGCAATTTCTCTTATTCCATTTATGTAATCAGCATAGATATCCCATAAATCTTCGCCACCTTCATACATTTCATCTTCTTCTGGAATCCACTGTTTAATAAGTGCAATTCGTTCTTCTTTTGTTGTATTTGCGATTGAATAATCCTTCATCTATTTGTCCTCCAATTTTAAATATTTACTCTTTTTCTTTCTAATTTCTTGAACATTTTTCTGCGTCAATCGCAAGCACAAACATAAGTGCAGCAAGCGCATCAGATGGATTTAATACATCAATTACATACTGGTCTGTTAGGTGGAACAATTCTTTTGAAATCGATGCGACAATCTGTCCCAATCCGTTTGTGATTGTGTTCCATCCTTTTTTCCTAAAAGCGTCATTGCAGAAGCAAAGTGAATCCTCCTATCAGAAAATCTACTCTACTACTGATTTTTACTCATATTTTCACCTCTTGTGTTTAATATAATAAACCTAAAAGCGGATTTTATCAATTTAATTAAACATTTCCAAAGTATGTATTTCAGGTTCTACAACAACACTAGCAACTTTCTGTCCCTCTACATACCCCAGACACCTAAGCCCTTCAGATATCACCTTATACCACTCACCTGATGATAACCTGCAAATGCTCTGATCATCCAATTCAATGACGCATGCATTTTCTCTGCCGCAATTCATACCGCATGAAACACGATACATATTCTTCCGACTAATTGCTCCAATCTCTTCCAAAAGATTTACCATACCCAACAATATTTTCCGTTGTTTTGTGATTCTGCATCCGTTTTCTTTCAAACGGTGCAATACAATTTCTTTCTGCATTCTCGTCCATATTGGCACATCCTTTGCCGGAGCAACATCCGGCTGAAGGACATCCGATACACCTCGTGCCCTTCTTCTTTTCTTTCCGTATATAGAAAACCGCTGTACCTACTAACATCACCAAAATTCCAATAATAATCAAATTTTCCATCGCAGCTCCTTTCTGAATGGACAATATGGCAAAAAACTTATACTTCCTTCTTCAATTCATACTCTGCATTAAACTGCTTATTTGTTCTGTGAATCAATCCCAATACAGCAACTATTATAGCAAGAACAGCAATCAGTCCCGGAACAAACCCTGCTCCAAGCTTTCCAATCGTGATTAATGTGCCAATTTGATATACTAGAAAAGCTACTGTATATCCGGTTCCAAGCTGAAGTGCAATTCCACCCCACAACCATTTTTTACTCTGCATCTCAGAATTCATGGCACCAAGTGCCGCAAAACAAGGTGGTGTGAACAAATTAAACATTAGGTATGCAAGTGCAGCCACCTTTGTAAGTGCCATTGCGGATGCAACCACATTGCCATCCCCTACTAATGCAAGTTCCTCTGTGTCAATAAAAGCGCTTAATCCATAGCAGACAGCCAAAGTTCCAACTACATTTTCTTTTGCAATAAATCCAGTTACTGCCGCTGCAGCAAGCTGCCATGCCCAAATACCAACAATCGGAACTAACAGATACGCAATCGGTGATGCAATCGTAGCAAGTATGGAGGTGCTTTCCATTCCTTCTTCTACCACCTCCTTCTGCCAGTTAAAGGATTGCATAATCTGCACGATTGTATTACATACAAGAATGATAGTTCCAGCCTTGATGATGTATGCCTTGCCTCGACCTAGCATAGAAATTACCGCTCTCTTAAGGCTTGGCAGTTTATATTCAGGCAACTCAATAATAAAGAAAGATTTTCTGAATTTATATCCGGTAATGGCATTAACAAGTAATGCACCAAGCAAAATCAGAATTATTCCCACAAAGTACATCAGTGTTCCAATCCATGGTGTATCCGGGAAAAACGCTCCAACAAACAATGCGATAACCGGTAACTTTGCACCACATGGCATAAATGGTGTAAGCATTGCGGTAGCTCTTCGTTCTCTCTCATTACGGATGGTACGGCATGCCATAATACCCGGAATCGCACATCCTGTTCCGATAACCATAGGAATGACGGATTTTCCAGAAAGACCTACTCTTTTAAAAATCGGATCCAGTACTACGGTAGCTCTTGCCATATAACCACAATCTTCTAAAAGGGCAATCAAGAAATACATTACCATAACAAGTGGCAGGAACCCTACAACCGCACCAACACCACCGATTATACCGTCGACAAGAAGTGACTGTAAAAACGGATTCGCATTTTCAACTAAACCTGCGACCCACTCCTGGAAAGTTTCTATCCAGCCAACCAGCCAGTCTGCAATCCAAGTACCCACTGTAGTTTGTGAAATATAAAATACTCCAAACATTACTAATGCAAAAATTGGAATACCAAGCCATGGTGTTGTAAGAGCTTCATCTATTTTATCCTGTCCATTCTTATGTTTTGTAAGTATCTTACGTTTTTCAACAGACGCTACAATAGACTTTACAAAATCAAATCGTTTTCTATCTGCGATTTCGACTTCATTCTTATTATGTAAGTCAATTTCACCCTCGTCATAAGGTGCTTTTTGAACACTTCCTTTTAAGCTCGCAGCTTTTGTCACAACATCTTTTAATCCTACATGACCTGCTGAAGTTGATACAGTCTTTATGACCGGACATCCAAGTTTTTCAGACAGAAGTTCCACATTGATCTCAGTATCTTTCTTTTCATTTATATCACTCTTATTCAGTGCCACAATCACAGGAATACCAAGTTCCAAGAGCTGTGTAGTAAAAAAAAGGCTTCGACTCAGATTTGTAGCATCCACAATATTAATAATTGCATCCGGATTCTCATTCTTTACGTAGGCGCTAGTAATGCTTTCCTCTGATGTAAACGGTGACATTGAATAAGCTCCCGGCAAGTCAACTGCAATCAGTTCTTCCTTTCCATCGTAATAAGCCTTTTTTATCAGACTTTCCTTTTTTTCCACGGTAACACCGGCCCAGTTTCCGACCTTTTCATTCCTACCGGTTAGGGCATTATACATCGTGGTCTTTCCACTGTTGGGATTACCCGTTAATGCGATTCTCATGACGAATCCTCCTTTGATATGGTTGTTTTTAATAGCCTATGTTAGTCTTATCTAACTTATAGTCATAAAAAATAGTGATACAATCACCACTTTTATTTATATTGAAATAGCCTTCGCTAAATCAGTATCAATGTTATATCTGGCATCCTTGATAGAAACAACGCAGCCACCCTTAATATGGGAAATTACCGTAATCGGCTCTCCACTATAACACCCAAGTGAAAACAAAAAAGACTTTAATTCTTCATCTTCTGCAACAATATCTTTCACTATGTACTCTTCTCCAACCTTTACCTCTGATAAATTCATATCTTCTTCCATACCTTTCCAAGAAAACTATAATCTCTTAAATTTATATACCTATGTCTTTTTGGTTAGTTTTTACTAACTGAATTGAGTTTAGAATAACTAACTCATATTGTCAATATATTTTTTCATAAAAATTTTTTATTGGTATTTTTCTCAATAAGCTCTGCCCTTTTAATTGTCTTTTATTATTGAAAATGATATGATGTGAAGAAAGAACTTAAAAGAATGGAGAAGGTACTATGAGTTACATTAAGCATCGCGCCGATGAGTCATTGGAAGATTATTTAGAAACAATTCTTATGTTGCAAAATAGTATGGGACAAGTTCGCTCCATAGATATCGCAAACGAAATGAACTTTACAAAACCAAGCGTCAGTGTTGCCATGAAAAATCTTCGTGAAAAAGGATACATAACTATGGCAGAAAACGGATATATTACTCTAACAAAAAGTGGAAAACAACGTGCTGAAAATGTCTTGGAGCGACATACTATCCTTGCAGATTTACTAATGCGCATCGGTGTTAGTAAAGAAACCGCTTTAGCCGATGCCTGCAAAGTTGAACACGATTTGAGCGAAGAAAGCTTTGAAGCAATTAAAAGAAACTTCCAAAAGACATTAGAATTGTAACCATTATCATAATTCTGATTTTTGTACATTTTATCACCGTAATTAACAACACAAACAATACCTCCACTACAAAATGATATGTCCCCCCTTCACTGGAATTTCTCCTGTAAAGGGGGGACATATCATTTTTTCTAACTTTTTTATCTCTTTTGGTTAATCGGTGCAATACCCTCTTTTCTGACATTATGCGTCTGGTTTTGATTTTCTACTTTATGCTTTTGAGTAACGCTATTAAATTTGTTATAATCTTTTTGCTCTTGTAATTCTTCTTGTCGTTTCTGTTCCAAAGCTATCACCTCAAAAGTAGTTTGTACTATTCAAAAAGATTTTATGCAATGAATAATACCACCACCTTACCTTTCGATGATTGCGATATTTAGCATCTCATTTGCGATATTTAATGCATGATCACCAATACGTTCAAAGTCTGTCAACATTTCAGAAAATAAAATACTCCCCTCATCCGAACATTTTCCAGACTGAATTCTTGCATACATGTTGTCCCTAAACGAAACTGTCATATCATCTATTTTTTGCTCCATGCAGGCAATTTTTTCATGCCATCTAATGTAATTTGCAGGTTTCTCAAGCAATGTTTCAAAAAGAGTCTTGCATACCTGTTTCATTTCTGCCAATTCTTCATTTGCATTCTCTGAAAAAGTAATTTCTTTATCCGATATCATATTGAAATATCCGGCAATATTCATCGCATGATCACTAATACGTTCGATGTTGCCTGTGACAGAAAATAAAGAGTTATAAATCTGACTTCCTGCTTTTGTGGTTTCAAAGGAAACTGCTAATGTTATATACTTGGATATTTCTTTATTCAGAAAGTCTACATAGTCTTCCCTTTGCTCTACAACCACATATTTTTCTTTATCCCTTTTTAACACAGCTTCAAATGCTTCCTGCACGTTATTTCCTGCCATGTCCATCATGCGCTTAAGTTCTCTTTTGATTCCTTCCATATAGACAACGGAAGAACCAAACTTTTCTGTATTGATATGCTTGATGTCCAACAGATACCGAACCTGCATTCCTTCGATTTCTTTCTCACCCTTCTTATCCTTTAAAATTGCTGTCGCAATCTTTCCAATCCATGTTCCAACTGGCAATAAAAGAAGTGTTGTAACGATATTAAACATGGTATGTAAGTTTGCTATTTGAGCAGGTGCTTTTCCAGGTGTCCATCCCTCCACCATAGAAATTATTGGTGTGGCAAGACACAAAATTGTAAATATCACAGTACCAAAAACATTAAACATCACATGAATCAAAGTGGTTCTTTTTGCATTTCTACTCGTCCCGATTGATGCTAGAAAGGCGGTCATACAGGTACCGATATTTTGTCCAAATAGCACGAATGCTGCGCTTTTTAAACTGATTACTCCGCTACCCGCCAGCGTCTGCAAAATACCTACGGATGCAGAGGAAGATTGAATCAGGGCTGTAAAAATGGCGCCGGCGGCAATTCCTAATATTGGATTTTCAAATTGCGTAAGAATACTTACGAATGTTTCGGAATCTTCTAAAGGCTTTAAGGCGGTGCCCATCATATCCATGCCAATGAAAAGGATTCCCAGACCTGCCATGATTTCTCCCACTTTTTTTGCCTTTTCGTTCTTGAGGAAAACGATTGCTGCGACCCCCAAAAAGGCTACAAAGGGTGCAATTTCTCCAACATCCAATGCAATCAGCTGTCCTGTGATTGTTGTACCGATATTAGCGCCCATTATAATCCAGATTGCCTGATTGAGTGTCATCATACCCGAATTTACGAATCCGACTACCATAACCGTGGTAGCGGATGAAGACTGGATGATTGCTGTAGTCAAGGCTCCTACAAGTACCCCTACAAATCTATTTGACGTCAGTTTTTCCAAAATCACTTTCATTTTGTTCCCTGCTGCAGCCTCAAGACCCGTGCTCATCATTTGCATGCCATACAGAAATAGTGCCAACCCACCAAGTAATCCCATAACGTATGAAAAACTCATAAATTACATCCTTTCGACCTTAATCATATTTGTATTCCCTGTGTTTCCGTCCATTATTCCACCTGTTAATACCACGTTGTCACCTTCCTTTAAGTGAAAGACCTCCTTTGCTTTTTCCATGTCATTTTCAAACATTTCTTCCATGGACTCGAATTTTTCACATAGCACTGGTGTTACTCCCCAACTCATGTTGAGTTTTCTCCAACCTTTTGTTGATGTTGTCATTCCCATAATATCTACCGGACATCGAAATCTGCTTACCATTCTTGCTGTATGACCGGATAAGGAGTTTACTACAATGCATTTCGCATTCACATCAATTGCCATTGCACAAGTGGAGTGGGATACGGCATCTAGATTATTTTTGATTGTAAATTCTGTTGTTTTAAATTTTCTTTCATACGGAATGCTTTTCTCTGTAAATTCTATTGTTTCCACCATACTTTTTACGGCTGCAACCGGATATTTCCCAGATGCTGTTTCCCCTGAAAGCATCACGGCTGAAGTACCATCGTAAACGGCATTCGCAACATCCGACACCTCCGCTCTTGTTGGTCGTGGATTATGAATCATTGATTCTAACATCTCAGTGGCTGTAATCACCCTTTTTCCAAGCATTCTACACTTACTAATCAGATACTTTTGTACAGCTGGAACTTCCATTGCAGGAATTTCCACACCTAAATCACCTCTGGCAATCATAATTCCATTTGCAATCTCACAGATTTCTTCAATATTTTCTACTCCAGCCCGATTTTCTATTTTTGCAATAATTTCGATATCACTTCCACCATTTTCATCTAAGAAGGTGCGCATATCAGCAATGTCCTGCTTTCTTGAGACGAACGATGCTGCAACAAAATCTACTTCGTTTTTTATTCCAAATAGCAGATCCTCTTTATCCTGTTCACTAAGGAAATCATGTTTCATTACCTTATTTGGAAAGTTCATGCTTTTACGATCCGATAATACTCCACCTATCAAAACCTCACATTTTGCCTTTGTATCATCAAGTTCTTTAACCCTAAAAATTACTAATCCATTATTTACCAATATCGTATCGCCAACTTCAAGATTCTGCATTAACTGCTTGTAATTGACAGACACCATCTTTTCATTTCCAATAACATCCTCCGTGGTAAATGTAAATTCATCACCATCATTTAGTCGTATTTTTCCGTTTTCAAACGTTTTAATCCGGTACTCCGGACCTTTGGTATCTAACATGATTGGTATCGGCATTTCCATTTTTTCTCTAGTCTCTTTAACAAGCGCTATCTTTTTCCGATGATCTTCACGTGTACCATGTGAAAAGTTTAGTCTTGCAACATTCATTCCTGCACGACACATTTCACAAAGAATTTTGACATCTTCACATGCTGGACCAATCGTACATATCACCTTAGTTTTTCTCATCTTTACATTCCTCACATTCTTTTTCACTCTCTTTTTTTTCAAAAAATGTACATCCATTATCTATCCACCAGCTCCAAATAAAAGCTATGAATACAATGATACATATTCCTGCTACAATAATGTTTTGAACCATAATTCCCTCCATTTTTGAGCATACCAAAAATAAGCATACCCGCTTTTGTATGCTCTTTCATTTTCAATATTTTGTTTACTAAATAAGTTTGTGCTTTTTCAAGCGAATAAATTCGGGGGGTAACTTAGATTCTTTTTTTCCCATCAGAATTGTGAATATAGTTTGTGATAAGCTTTTCCTGATTTTTAGATACCAATGCTATCTTTTCAAAACCTGGATATAATTTCCCTTTGTTTTGGAAAAAGATATTTGGACATAGAACATCTAGTAGGGTTTTTGAATCCCTTCTTTGATTTGAAAAGCGAAGTGTCATCTGTCCCAGATTTGTATTTTCACGAACCCCAAGCATTTCTGTAGTACATGCTGGTGTATCTGTCATAATTGTATCTACAGATAACATCTGGGAAACAGGAGTTTCAAAAGGAGTGCACACAAATACAGAATCTATTTTGAAATCTTCAAAATACATTCCTGATATAAGTAAAACGAATGCAATTATGATACTTACCCGCTTTATTATATTTCTACGCATGCGCTCCCTCCTTTTCTTATTTTTCTTTTATTAATCGAACCAGCTGAATACTTGCGGTAGGAATCAATGCTAATAAGACAATCCATCCAATTTGAATCATCTCTAATGATTCTACCATAAATAATCCATGTAACAATGGTACAAATAGAACAAATGATAATAAAAGTGTTCCTGTAACAAATGCAGCAATACTCCACCAATTGGTTGAAAACTTTATTTTAAAAATTGATGACTCACTTCTACATGTAAATCCATGGAATAATCTTGCTAAAGTTAATGTAGCAAATGCCATGGTACTAGCAGCCATAGGACTTGTCTTTAATCCTAGATAATATGCAATCTGCGTAACCACTGCAATGAATAATCCATAACCAAGCAATCTTAACGAAAACTGTTTTGTAAGCATTCCTTCTTGCGGATTTCTTGGCTTATTTCTTAGCAATTGTTTATCAGAAGGTTCCATACCGATTGCTAATGCAGGTAAGGAGTCTGTCAGCAAATTGATAAATAGCAGATGTACTGGCTCAAATGGAGTATCAAGTGCCATAATCGAACAAAACAGTACAACTATAATTGCAGCCATATTTCCTGACAGCAAAAACAAAATCGCATTCATGATATTTCTATAGACATTTCGTCCATTTAAAACTGCTTTTATAATTGTTGCGAAATTATCATCTGCCAAAATCATTGCAGAAGCATCTTTTGAAACTTCTGTTCCGGTAATTCCCATTGCTACACCAATATCTGCCTTTTTCAAAGCAGGGGCGTCATTAACGCCATCCCCTGTCATTGCAACAATATTTCCCTTTCTCTGCCATGCATCTACAATTCGTATTTTATTCTCAGGGGATACTCTTGCATAGACGGAAATTTTGTCAAGTACCTGATCTAATTTCTCATCAGACATTTTGTCTAATTCCTGTCCCGTCACAGACATATCGCCCTCTTGATATATCCCAATTTGCTTCGCAATTGCTGTTGCCGTTACTTTATGGTCACCGGTAATCATTACCGGCTTAATTCCTGCACTTATTGCATTTGCAACTGCTTCTATCGATTCTTCTCTTGGTGGATCAATCATAGATACAAGACCTATAAATGTATATCCGCATTCTCCATCCATAGACAGCATTTCGTCTTCTTCACACTCTCGATATGCAAAGGCTAATACTCTAAGACCATTCTCTGAAAACCTCTGATTTTGTTTTAGGATACGATTTCTATCGTCTTGTGTAATTGGTCGGATTCCCTCATGGGTAGCAATGTTTGTAACTCTGTCTAATAAGACATCCACAGCTCCTTTGGTAAATACCGTTGGAATTCCATGTACACGATACTTTGTACTCATTAGTTTTCTATCTGAGTCAAATGGTATTTCTTCCATGCGAGGCATCATACTTCTAATATCTTCTTCCGTTACTCCCACATCACAAAGTCCTGCTTTTCTTGCCATGGTTAATAAACAGGATTCTGTTGGATCTCCAATGTCTTTTCCATCCGTAATTGTTGAATCATTATTTAATATAGCTATATATAGGAAATATCGATGCAGACGTGATTTCAAATTCAGTTCTTCTGGCAACATGCATCTGTCATCTATGTATACTTCCTTTACTGTCATCTTATTTTGGGTTAATGTACCTGTTTTATCCGAACAGATAACAGATACGCATCCTAAGCTTTCAACCGCCTTCAAATCCTTGATAATTGCATGGTCTATTGCCATTTTTCTTGTTCCCATGGCCTGAACAATGGTAACAATAGAACTAAGGGCTTCTGGAATCGCTGCAACAGCTAAAGCCACCGCAAACATCAGAGAATCTAACACAGGTTCTTTCTGCCAGATTCTAAGGGCAAATACAATTACACTGATTATCATAATAACAATTGCAAGCTTCTTACTAAATGCATCCAGACTTACCTGCAAAGGAGTTTTCTTGTCCTTTGTCTGATTCATAAGGGTTGCAATTTTTCCCATTTCTGTATGCATACCTGTGGCTGTTACCAAAACCTCGGCTCTACCGTAAGTGACCAGACTTCCTGAGAAAACCATGTTACACCGGTCTCCAAGCGCAGCTTCCTGTGCGATCACTTCATCCTTTTTTTCCACATTTGTTGATTCTCCGGTTAAAGAGCTTTCATTTACCTGTAAGGAATAACTTTCCATAATTCTTCCGTCTGCTACAATCATATCTCCTGCTTCTAATAGCAAGAGATCTCCAGGAACGATTTCCTTTGAAGGCACCTCCTTTTTGATTCCATCTCTTAAAACTTTTGTCTTTGGCGCAGACAGTTCCTTCAAAGAATCCAGGGATTTTTCCGCCTTGACATACTGAATGGTTCCAAGCACCGCATTTAATACAATTACAGTAAAAATTACGATTGTACTTTCTACATTTCCCGAAAACATTGAAATAATCGCTGCCACTACTAAGATAATAACAAGTAAATCTGCAAATTGTTCTAGAAAAATCCTGACTACACTTTTCTTTCCCTTTTCTTCTAATGCATTTTCTCCGTACTTCTGTCGTAATTCTGTTGCTTTTTCTTCGGTAAGACCCATGGGACTACCATACATTTCAAATAATTCCTGTTTGGTTTGCTGATAAACTTCTTTCATGCATTTTCTCCTTTTCTGCCATTATGATACTGTTTATGTACACCTACAGAACCTGCCACCGGCAGCTTCATTCGGATGCATGGCAACAAAAACAAGACCTTTTGTGCACAATAAATGTACACAAAAAGTCTTGTTTAACAACTTGTTACCTAGCCTCCGGTCTCTAAAGACGTCCTGACGAAAACTAGGACATGTATTACATGCAACTACTCCCTTTTTGCGAGAACGATTCTATCTTATCATCTCTTCTCTCCAAATTCAATGACTTCATTAAAATTTTATTCCGCCACATCCACATTTGCACCACGTAGTTTCATTCCGTCTAGCATTTTTTGATCCTGCTGATATGGATTCTCTTCATTGTAATATTTTATTTGCGTGCTTGTCTCACCACCTGCGATGTAGGAGCGTCCACATTCCGGGCAAATATCCATTTTCATCCGAACCGAAGCAGAAATCACTTTTCCATTACCCTCAGCAGCCTTACTATAAGCATTGGATACGTGCTGACCTTCATGTGCACGAACTGCACTTCCTGCTGCCTCTGGCGAAACATGTGCCGCACTCTTGAAGGAAACGTTTGCTTCATCTGAACCATCGACATATTTGCGATTTTTACAAGTCTGACATTCCTTTTGGGTGTCATCCTCTTTTTCAATACTGTTTGATAAATCATTTTTCTTGTTTACAGCATTGTCGTAGGAAGTATATATATTCTGGGGATATGTGCCAATCATTCCAACCTTCATACAAGTCCTCCTTTATCATCTGCTCTGGTTAATTTCATGTTACACCCAAAATGCGCCAGAAACAAGTGGTTATTCAAATAAATACATGGAAGCATTAATTTCTGCAATTTCTCTTTTTCCTTTTCCTACGCAAAGCGCAAAATAGCCCCAATCCCATATTATTTCTTCAAAACTGTTTTCCATGTACTCTTCGATATCAGCTTCTGTATATCCCGTCATGCGAATGAGTACCATTACGATTTTTTTCAATTCCTCACGACTTAAGCCTTCGTGTTCATCCCAGTATAAAAATAGGCACTGTTTTAATACCGCATAAGTCATTCCCTGCCACTGTAGTTTTAACAACATGGTATACATGTCTGTCTCTGGCAGGATGAGTGTCGTAAAGAGTTCTTCCGTCATTAAAAGGCGGATTTCTTTATCGTAACTAAGTAACACTTTTTCAAACTCTTCTCTTCTTTTTAGTCCTTCTTGTGCAAGGGTTTCTCTTTCATATATTTCTGCTCTTTTTGCAAGTGGTTCGAGCACATCTGTGTAAATTCTCTTTTTTCTATAGTTTTCGGCCAAGTCTAAAAAGAGTTCATTTTGTTCCATAAAGGTGTCAAACGTGTCCTGATTTACTTCGTTTACTGCTTGTTTTAACTGTTCTAAAAAAGCTTCCTCAAAAGCTTCTTGTATGTCCTTATCTGTAATTTCTTCTCCATTTTGTTCCTTTTCATCCCAGCTAAGCATCATAAAGAAGATCATTTTTAATACTTCTTCGATGCTATAGTCTTTATTTGCCATTAGGCTTGTAAATTTTTCTCGCATCAAAAAGTAAAGTGGATTTACATCTTTCGCTTTGCTTTCTCCTTCTTCTACGATTTTGAATTCATCTTTTTCCAAAAGCAGATCAAGAGCTACTGGGCATCCCATAGTAAGCGAGAGTTCTCTTCTCTGTTCAAATTCATGTGTCTCTCTCGGGAACGTATGACAAGTATGCGATACCGCACTTTCTCCGTATATTTTCACGATATGGCAAAGTTTCTGCTCATCTAAAAATGGACATTTTCCATCTTCTTTTAGCTTTATTGCTTCTACATCTTCTACTGTAGTGATGTAATTGGAAAGCATCTTTTTATCAGAATTCATTTCTTTTGGACATTTTAGTCCATGCCATTTTTTCTTTGTTTTCTTATCTACAGTTATCTTCCAGTCCTGGCAACAGGTAAACGGACAGTCGCCTGCGATGCACTGGAAGTCATCATAATAATCTGGTTTTACTATTTTCATTTTTTCTTCCTTTGGGGACGTTCCTTTTGTCACGAGGAGTGTCCCTCTGTCATAAGGAGCGCCCTTTTGGCAAGCCAAAGGGCGCTCCTCGTGGCAAAAGAACCGTCCCTACTGCACAGTGTATCCTGCTTCAACAATTGCCTGTTTTAATACTTCATCAGAAACCTCTGCTACTAAAGTTACAACGGCAGTTCCTGTTTCATGACTTACTTCTGCTTTTTCCACTCCTTCAAGTGCTTCTAGTGCTTTTTTGACATGCATTTCACAATGCCCACACATCATACCTTCAATTTTTATTGTCTTTTCCATGTTTTTATCCTCTTTTCTATTTTTTGATTTTTTATACATCTGAAAAAAATTAAGTCTTAACGCGTTTACTACAACACTTACACTTGATAAACTCATCGCTGCGGCGGCAAACATTGGATTTAGCTGCCATCCAAATACGCGAATAAACACACCTGCGGCAAGCGGAATTCCAATACTATTGTAGAAAAACGCCCAAAATAGATTTTCATGAATATTTTTAAGTGTTGCCCGGCTCAAGCGAATCGCAGCTGGCACATCCATTAACGTACTCTTCATAAGTACGACATCCGCTGCATCAATTGCTACATCGGCTCCCGCTCCAATCGCCATGCCGATATCTGCACTTGTAAGTGCCGGTGCATCATTAATACCATCTCCTACCATGATTACATTTCCATTCTGCTGCAATCTACGAATTACACTTTCCTTTTCATTTGGAAGTACGCCTGCAATTACTTCGTCTACGCCGGCTTTTTTTCCAATTGCGTTCGCTGTCTGCTCGTTATCCCCCGTAAGCATCACAACACGAATACCCATATTTTTCATTTCTTTGATTGCCTCAGTACTATCGTCTTTTATGGTATCTGCTACTATTATCATACCACAAAAATGTCCATCATAGGAGAAAAGCAATGGAGTCTTGCTATTGCTAGCAAATTTATCATATTTATTTTTGATTTCTTCTGGAATACTAATTTGTTTTTTCATAAACAAATAGTTTCCACCGCAAAGTTTTTTTCCTTCCAAAATTGCAGTTAATCCATTTCCTGGCAAGGCCTCAAATCCTTCTACTTCCTTTGCTACGAGGTCATTTTCTTTCGCTTTATTTGTAATGGCACTAGCAAGCGGATGCTCACTTTTTTGCTCTAAAGCAAAGGCCAACTCCAAAAGTTCTTTTTCACTACTTGCATTTCCCAAAACAAAGTCTGTCACCACGGGTTTTCCTTGTGTAATCGTACCTGTTTTATCCAAAACTACCGTTTTAGCTTTTCCTGCTTTTTCTAATGAAACCGCAGTTTTAAACAAAATCCCGTGTTTTGCACCCATTCCATTTCCAACCATAATTGCAACTGGAGTCGCAAGTCCAAGCGCACAAGGACAGCTAATAACGAGTACTGAAATTCCTCTTGCTAGTGCAAATCCAATCGATTCTCCAGCAATTAACCAAACGACTATGGTAACAAAGGAAATCAGCATAACTGCTGGGACAAATACGCCTGATACTTTATCTGCTACCTTTGCAATTGGCGCTTTGGTTGCCGATGCATCACTTACCATCTGTATAATTTGCGAAAGCGTTGTATCTTCGCCTACTCTTGTCGCCTGACAACGTAAAAATCCAGACTGATTGATAGTTCCTGCCGACACTTGATTTCCCATTTCTTTATCAACTGGGATACTCTCGCCTGTCAACGAAGACTCATCTACAGCACTACTTCCCTCCACTACAATTCCATCAACTGGAATACTTTCGCCTGGGTATACTACAAAAATATCACCTTTATTTACTTCTTCAATAGAAACTCTTTTTTCCTCGCCATTTTCAAGGATAGTTGCTGTCTTTGGTGCAAGTTTCATTAATCCTTTTAACGCGTCTGTAGTTTTTCCTTTTGAGCGTGCCTCTAATGTTTTTCCCACTGTAATCAGCGTCAAAATAGTGGCCGCCGACTCAAAATAGAACTCATGCATGTAGTGCATAACAGCTTTTATATCTCCAAGCATCTGCGCTTTTGTCATCGCAAATAAAGCAATTGTACTGTATACAAATGCCGCTGCCGCTCCAAGTGCCACAAGCGTGTCCATGTTTGGAGCAATTTTCCACAAACTCTTAAATCCACTAACAAAAAATTTTTGATTAATCACCATTACAATACCCGTAAGAATTAATTGCAAAATTCCCATGGCAACATGATTGTCTACAAAGAAGGTAGGAATCGGCCATCCCCACATCATATGCCCCATTGAAACATACATAAGGATTAACCAGAAAAATAACGATGCGATTAATCGTTTTCGCATGGATGTTGTCTCTTGATCAATTTGTTTCTTACTATCTATTGTATGATTCTTCATATTTTTCACGTTGTCAGTTTTTAGCATTGCATCGTAGCCCGCATTTTGCACCGCCTTTATAATGTCTTCTGGCGATGCGTTTCCTTCTACTCCCATAGAATTGGTAAGAAGATTTACGGAGCATGACGTTACGCCTTCTACTCCTGAAACGGTCTTTTCCACACGCGCACTACATGCCGCACAGCTCATCCCCGTAACTGAATATTGTTTCATGGATATATCTTCCTCCTACTTTCTCCTGCAGTTTTTCATATATTATTTGTCAATACCATCACATTTAATCAAGCAAATATGCTCTTCTCACTTTTCTCTTTTGCTTTCAATTTACATATTCCCTGTGTCATTGTTCCCATAGGGCAAAAAGCACACCAAGTTCTCAGTTTATATAATACCATAACTATCAGTCCTATCAACGTGGATGTTAGCATAAGACTATAAAATCCAAAACTAAACTGTGCAATCCAATTCGGTACAATTCCTGCTGTATATGTCCATCCCCAAGGAACACGAATTGTCCAAAACAGCTTAATTACTTCCTTAAGTGTACCAGCCCCAATTGCCACAATCCATGTTTGAAAAACTATATTGCCAAACATCGATAAAAAGAATATCAAAAATACATACCTAAACCACTTGGAAGTCATCTATTTTGGTGTTGGTCTGCATTAATTGTGGCATAACATCCTTCCCATATTTCTATAGCATTACGTGGACATTCCTTTATACAGGCACCACAGGATACACATTCTGCCTTATCCGCTTGCGCATATTTTTTAGATTTCATCCTTTTATCCTCCTGTTCAAAACTAAAAGAACCCTCGTTCCTGATAGCATCATCCTATCCAAAACGAAGATTCCGGTATGTAACGAAATCACATTACAAAAATGTTTTTAGTTTTTCTTTATTAAGAATAATAATTTTGCCACGCTTTAGCTCTATTGCTTTATGCTCAGCCATATATTTCAAGGTTTTCGTAACCACTTCTCTGGCACTTCCAATATTTTTGGCAATCATATCATGAGTAATACTAAGTGTCATGTTACCTGTATATGTGAATTCATCCCATAAAAAGCCCGCAATTCTCTGATCAATTCTTTGGAACAGAATCTGCTGCATAGTCCACATAACTTCTGAAAACTTTTCTGTCGCTGTTTTATATAAATACAATTCTACATAAGGATTTTTCTTCATTACCTCATTCAAACAAATCGATGGAATAACCAAAATTTCTGTCTGCTCAATTGCTTCAATCAAAACATCAAATGCAATAGAATCCATAAGACATGATGTCGCTAATACACATACTTCTTCAGTATGTACTCTGAACAAGGTAACTTCTCGCCCCTCATCCGACAATATATAGGTCCTGAGTTGTCCATTTAAAACAGAAACCAATCCCATACAGTTTTCTTCCTCACGATGCATCAACATTCCTTTCTCGTATGTTTTTTTATAGCATGAGTGTTCAATATATTCTTTCTCCGATTCTGTCAAATGTTCCCAAAAAGGAAATATTTTTGCATATTCCATATTTATTTTCCGACTTTCTTCAGAAGGCAACGATGCGTTATGAAGCATGTTGACTATCTTTCTCTTTTAGTTTCTATTATTCCTTTTATCCATTCTACATCAAATACTATTAAATAGCAAAAAAAGACATTGCATTTCGATTTACAAAACACAATGTCTATAAACACTCCTATGACAAAAGGGCTATCCTCGTGACAAAAGGGCGCTCCTCGTGGCAAAAGAACCGTCCCTTATGCAAAAAGGGCTGTGGATAAGTAGCGGTCACCTGAGTCTGGAAGCAATACTACGATGGTTTTGCCTGCATTTTCTGGACGATTTGCTAAGATAGTTGCAGCTTTTAATGCTGCGCCGGAAGAAATGCCGACTAAGACACCTTCACTTACTGCAAATCTTCTTCCTTCTTCAAATGCATCTTCATTTTCAATTGTGATAATCTCATCATAAATCTCTGTGTTTAATACATCTGGTACAAATCCAGCTCCGATTCCCTGAATTTTATGTGCACCAGCTGTACCTGTCGAAAGCACTGGACTTGTTGCTGGTTCTACTGCAACTACTTTTACGTTTGGATTCTGTTCTTTTAAGTATTCACCCACACCAGTAACAGTTCCACCTGTACCAACACCTGCTACAAAGATATCTACTTTTCCGTCTGTCTGACTCCAGATTTCCGGACCTGTTGTTGCTTTATGAACAGCTGGGTTTGCTGGATTAACGAACTGACCAAGGATTACTGCTCCAGGAATTTCTTCTTTTAATTCCTCTGCTTTTGCAATTGCACCCTTCATTCCTTTAGCGCCTTCTGTTAATACAATTTCAGCACCATAAGCTTTTAAAAGATTTCTTCTTTCTACACTCATTGTCTCAGGAAGTGTAAGAATTGCACGATATCCTTTTGCTGCTGCAACAGCTGCAAGTCCAATTCCTGTATTTCCAGATGTAGGTTCTATAATTGTTGAACCTTCTTTTAAGATTCCTTTTTTCTCTGCATCTTCAATCATAGATAATGCAACTCTGTCTTTTACCGATCCTGCTGGATTTAAGTATTCAAGTTTTGCAAGAATTGTTGCGTTTGTAGCATCTGCATTCTTTGCATAACGGTTTAACTTAAGTAAAGGTGTTCCTCCAATTAATTCTAATGTACTTTCTGTAATATTGCTCATAACAAGTTCCTCCTTTTTCCTACCTATTTACTATGGTATAAAGATACCACTAATATATGCCCTTGTACAATACCTTTATCCATGGATTAGCTATAGGAAAAAGTTATAACAAGATAGCATCTTTCATTGATTTTACATATTCACCTACATATTTCGGTGCATCTTTCCCATATTTGGCAATAATCTTTACAATAGCTGAACCAACAATTGCTCCATCTGACAAATCAGCCATCTTCTTTGCTTGCTCAGGCGTAGAGATTCCAAATCCAATTGCACATGGAATATCCGTATTCTCACGTACCACTTTTACAATTGATTCTAAGTCTGTTTTTATTTCACTTCTTGTACCTGTTACACCAAGACTTGAAACAATATAAAGGAAACCTTCTGCTTCTTTTGCTATCATGGCAATTCGATTTTCTGATGTTGGTGCAATAAGTGAAACAAGATCCACGCCATATTTTTGACAAGTTGGAAGAAATTCCTCTTTTTCTTCAAATGGGAGATCTGGCAAAATAAGTCCATCTACCATAGATTCTTTGCAATTAGAAAGAAATTTTTCCATTCCATAAGAGAATACCACATTTGCATATGTCATGAACACGATTGGAACAGAAATTTCTTCGCGGAGTTTTTTCACAAGTGCAAAAATCTTGTCTGTTGTTACTCCTCCATTTAATGCACGAAGATTTGCCCCTTGTATTACAGGGCCTTCTGCTGTTGGATCAGAAAATGGAATTCCAAGTTCGATTAAATCCGCTCCATTTTTTACGGCTTCACAAACGGCTGCATATGTTGTCTCTAAATCTGGGTCTCCACATGTTAAAAAAGCGATAAACGCTTTTCCATTTTTAAATGCATTTTTAATATTACTCATGAATGTCCTCCCCTCTGTAACGGGCCATAGCAGCGCAGTCTTTGTCGCCTCTGCCTGATACGGTAACAATAATAATCTGGTCTTTTTTCATTGTTGGCGCAAGTTTGATTGCATGTGCAATTGCATGTGCCGATTCAATCGCAGGAATAATTCCTTCCATTTTTGATAAATATTCAAAGGCACATACCGCTTCTTCATCGGTAACAGAAACATATTCCGCTCTTCCGATATCATGTAAATATGCATGTTCTGGTCCAATTCCCGGATAATCAAGTCCTGCTGAAATCGAATAAACCGGAGCAATTTGTCCATATTCATCCTGACAGAAATATGATTTCATTCCATGGAAGATACCAAGTTTTCCTGTTGCAATCGTAGCTGCTGTTTCAAATGTGTCTACACCTCTTCCAGCCGCTTCACAACCAATGAGTCTTACTCCTTCCTCTTCAATAAAATGATAAAAACTTCCCATTGCATTAGAGCCACCACCAACACATGCTAATACTGCATCTGGAAGTTTTCCTTCCTTTTCAAGAATCTGTGCTTTTGCTTCTCTTGAAATTACTGCCTGAAAATCACGTACCATCATTGGGAACGGATGTGGTCCCATAACAGAACCAAGACAATAGTGCGTGTCACTTATTCTAGATGTCCATTCTCTCATTGCTTCAGAAACCGCATCTTTTAAAGTGGCTGTTCCTGTTTTTACTGGAACCACCTCTGCCCCAAGAAGTCTCATACGATACACATTAAGAGCCTGACGAATTGTATCCTCTTCTCCCATAAATACCACACATTCCATTCCAAGAAGTGCTGCCGCTGTGGCTGTTGCTACTCCATGCTGACCAGCTCCTGTCTCAGCAATCAGACGAGTCTTTCCCATTTTTTTTGCCAAAAGCGCCTGCCCTAAAACATTGTTAATTTTATGCGAACCTGTATGATTTAAGTCTTCTCTCTTTAAATAAATTTTTGCTCCACCAAGGTCTTCTGACATTTTCTTTGCATAATAAAGTCTCGAAGGTCTTCCTGCATATTCATCTAGAAGTTCTGTAAGCTCACGGTTAAATTCCGGGTCATTTTTGTAATGCTCATATGCTTCTTCTAATTCAATTACAGCATTCATAAGCGTTTCTGGAATATACTGTCCACCATGAATTCCAAATCGACCATTTTTATTACTCATATCTTTTCCCTTTCTCACATTGGCAACAAATTCTGCCATACTTTTTCTATCCTTTTTTCCATCTATTTCAATTCCAGAGCTAACATCCACTGCATAAGGATGCAAAGTTTTGATTGCTTTTTCAACATTTTTTGGATGAAGGCCTCCTGCCAAAAAATACGGTCTATTAAATCCTTCTAGCAGACTCCAATCAAATACCGTTCCCGTTCCTGCTCCTGAATCTAATAAAACATAGTCTGCTATGCTTTCTTTTGCGCGATTTAAATCTTCTCTCGTTTCTATTTGAAATGCCTGAATCACAGGAACATCTACATTTTTCTTTAACTTCTTAATGTACTCATCGCTTTCATTTCCATGAAGTTGAACAATATCAATAATTCCATCTAAAAAAAGTTTTTCTACCTCTTCTATTTCTTCATTTACAAAAACACCGACTGCCAAAATAGATGGATGAAGCATTTCTTTTAGTTCCTTTGCCTGCTTGGGTGATACATATCGTTTGCTTTTCTTTGCAAATACAAATCCGATATATTCAGGCTTTTGTTCATTTACCTCTTCTATATCACATGTTCTAGAAAGTCCGCATAGCTTTATCTTTGTCATTTTATTCCTCTTAACTGTGCAAGTTTTTCGCATTTATCAGACGCTCTCATTAAAGTCTCTCCGATAAGAACTGCATCAGCACCAATCTCTTGCAATTTTTTTACATCTTCTCTACTTTTTACACCGCTCTCCGAAACAAATAAAATATCACTTGGTATCTTTTCCCGAAGTTTACGGCTGTTTTGGGTATCCACAGAAAAATCTTTCAAATTGCGATTATTCACGCCAATCATACGGGCTCCCGCTCTTATCGCCATTACCACTTCCTTTTCATCATGGGTTTCCACTAATGCCGAAAGTCCAAGACTATCACAGATTTCAATATATTCTTTTATTTGTTCTTCCGACAAAATAGAACAAATTAGAAGTACTGCCGATGCACCAAGTAATTTTGCTTCATAAATCATGTATGCATCCACTACAAAATCTTTTCGAATACATGGAATTTTTACTTTACTTGCAATCTCTTTTAAATACTGATCATTTCCTAAAAACCACTTTGGTTCGGTCAATACAGAAATACAATTTGCGCCAGCTTTTTCATATTCTTTTGCAATTTCAAGATACGGAAATTCTTCTGCAATCACTCCCTTAGAAGGAGACGCCTTCTTACATTCGCAAATGAAAGAAATTTCTTCTCCCTTTAATGCTTCCTCAAAAGCGAAATTGCCTTTGGGAAGTTCATATGCAAGCTTTTTTATCTCGTCTAGAGATAATTTCTTTTGTGCTATGCTTACACGTTCTTTTGCGTGATTTGCGAGTTGTTCTAATATCGTCATTTCTATACCTCCGGACGATTACTTACTTCTACAAATTTTGAAAGTGTTTCAAGTGCTTTTCCTGAATCAATAATTTCTGCTGCAAGTGCAATTCCATCTTTCATGCTATCCGCTTTTCCTCCAATATAAAGGGTGGCTCCCGCGTTCATTAATACTGCATCTCTTTTTGGTCCCTTTTCACCTTTTAAAATTGCTTTTGTAATTTCAGCATTTTCTTCTGGTGTTCCACCCACCAAATCTTCTTTTGTGCATCTTTTAAGCCCAAAATCTTCTGGGGTAATTTCATAGGTTTTATACCATCCATCACGAATCTCGCACACAGTAGTTGGTGCACTCATTGATATTTCATCAAGCTTATCCTGTCCATAAACAACCATTCCCCTTTTGATTCCAAGTGTTACAAGAACCTGTGCTAATGGCTCTACCAAATATTCATCATAAACACCAAGCAATTGCATTTTTGGAGAACCAGGATTTGTTAATGGTCCAAGAATATTGAAAACAGTTCGAAATCCTAATTCTTTTCGAATTGGTCCAACATACTTCATCGATGTATGATATTTCTGTGCAAAAAAGAAACACATTCCAACTTCTTTTAAAAGTTCTACACAACGCTCTGGGCTTTGTTCGATATTAACACCAAGTGCTTCTAAACAATCTGCTGTTCCACATTTTGAGGAAGCTGCGCGATTTCCATGTTTTGCAACTTTCATTCCTCCTGCTGCTGCCACAAGCGCAGAAGTTGTAGAAATATTGAAACTCTGCGCATTGTCACCGCCGGTTCCTACAATTTCAAAAATATCCATCTCAGTTTCTACTTTTGTTGCATGATCTCTCATTGCTGCTGCGCACCCAGCAATTTCATCTTTTGTTTCAGCTTTTGCACTTTTTGTAGATAGCGCAGAAAGAAATGCTGCGTTTTGTGTTGGAGTTGTTTCTCCACTCATGATTTCATTCATAACAGCATACGCTTCTTCATAACTTAAATCTTCCTTATTAACGATTTTTACAATTGCTTCTTTAATCATTTCCTTATTCTCCTTTAATAAAATTGCTTAACATTTTCTTTCCTTCTGGTGTCATAATTGATTCAGGATGAAACTGAACTCCATAAATCGGATACTCCTTATGTTGTACCGCCATAACAACCCCTTCTTCCGTCTTTGCTGTCACCTCAAGTTCCTCTGGAATTGTCTTGCTATCTGCAACAAGCGAATGATATCTTGCAACTGGAGCAACTTCTTTACATCCTCTAAATAGTAATGAACTTGTGTCAAATTTTACATCCGATTGTTTTCCATGCATCAATTCTTTCGCATAAGTTATTGTTGCTCCAAATGCCTTGCATATTGCCTGATGTCCAAGACAAACGCCAAGAATAGGAATTTCTTTTCCTAACTCTTTTGCAGCCTCAACAATCACTCCGGCATCTTCTGGTCTTCCCGGTCCAGGAGAAAGGATAATTCTTTCTGGATGCAATTCTCTTATC
>JAXJUI010000045.1:0-14278 GCA_036309165.1 Agathobacter sp.
AGCAGGTGGATAATTTCGAAATTTCTTTTCGTAGGTCTTGTAAAATTCCTGAAACCACTTTCTTAAATGCGGTACATCTCCAAGGGTAACATATCTTCGCATCTCTCGCAGTTTTGGTTCCGGAATAAATTCAGAAAGCGGAATATTAATCCGCATAATATCATCCGCATACAAAATATTTGCCCCTGAAAACATACGAAACTCCTGTACAAGCGCTGCTTTTCGTAAAGACTCTTCCATTTCTGTAATACTTTGTACAAGACTTCCCACACCAATTGTCACACGGAAATCTCCATACTGCGAGTCCAGAGTCTGGATAGCTTCTAGCAATCGTTCAAATTCTTTTCTTTTTACTTTTCTTTGAAAATCCTCCGGATAATTGATAAGTCCAATAAGACCATAAGGGTTCTGTACAGTAAAAATCATTTCTCTTGCGGATGACAAATGAAACAGTGCCAACAACGTAGCTTTTTTTAAAAACTCTGAATCCTTTCCATATAAATCTGCTCGATTGACACTAATTACGATTACCTGATAATTATTCGGTCCCAAATTAATCCCATATCGTTTATTAATCTCCGGAAGCAAAAATTCCACTTCTTCCGGCTTTTCTAAAGCATTTTGCATAATTTTTTTCATTACCTGCTGACGTTTTCGGAAAGCATGTTCTTCCTGACTGAACAGATTACGCTGCATTTTATTGTATCGTTTCAAACTATAATGGCAGTTCTCAAGAATCTCTTCAAACTTCCTTTTTGAATAATCTTCTATATATATATTATGCACACCTGAGGCATTCGCCTCATAGAGCAAATCAAAGTCTTTCTTCTTCATAATCAAGAGAATAACCAGATTTAATTTTCGTTCTCTTAACCTTCGAATATATTCCCATGCCAAGTTCTCGTTATCCGACATTTGTAATACAAGAAACGCAGGGGTTTCAAGCGAAATCTTCTCAATCTGTTCCGCAGTTTCAAATTCAACCTTCTCAACTTCTTCCTCGTTCTTTTGAGAACTCTTCATTATTTTTTTCTGATAATCTGGTTCTACTTGAAAAAAATATATTTTCATTTTTGTCTGTACTCACTTTCAAAACATGGTCATTTTTGTCTTGCAATTTTCACACCTTGTTATACACAAAATACCATGATATTATCTCGTTGTAAACAAGTGATACACTTTTTTATTATAACCCTTTCCTTTATTCCCCTTATATAAATACCCGATCCATTTTGGGAATGGATCAAAAAGAAAGAGTCGTAAATGTACAACGATATTCGTTATATATTTACGACTCTTTTGCTATACGAAAACAATTAAAATCAAATGCGGTCAATCAGCTGCAAATTATATTTCCTTACGATATCCATACATTTTTCGTAACTTTCCACATCTTTTAGATGTTCTTTACAATGCGCATCAATTCCAAGGATGACCTGATTTCCAACTTCTCCTGCAATCTTCCAGAATTTATCGTTTGGATAGTTTCTTCCTGTCGCCATTCCAAGCATATTGATTTCCATCGGAATATTTAAAATTTTCATTGCCTGACAAAGTCTTGTCATTTCCCAGTCATACACCGAATCCATCCCCTGATAATTTACAAGATCAGGATGTGCAAGGTATTTGTAACTTCCTGTACGCATTCCTTCAATAATCGTATCCACATATTCACGAATAATCGTATCATCTTCAGATGGATTTCCTACATATGGACCGGTCTGTTCTATTCCTGTAAAGTGCTGACCCATGATTAAATAATCTACGCCAAGTCCCCTTACCATAGACATCTGCTTTTGGTAAAGTTCAGGAACATATTCTCCCTCAAATCCCACTAAAATCTGAATATATTTTTCATATTCTTTCCCAAGTTTTCGAATTGTAGAAACATACTCCGGAGCTTCTTCCATTCTCATACGAATTCCAGATACATATCCATCTTCAAATGGACAAGGAATATGATCCGAAAAACCAAGCGTTTCGATTCCCATATCAATCGCAGCTTCAATATATTCTCTTTCGGTGTCATACGCATGCTGACATCGTGTTGTATGTGTATGATAATTTGCTTTCAAAAAATCCATATTACTTCCTCCAAATTCGTCTTATTATACTACACCAATTTCACTTTGCAAATCATCTTTTTACAATCGCCCAAATCCATTCTGGCATGTTTTTTTATCCCAGTCCATAGAGTATTGTCTTTAATAAAAAAAGAGCGTATAATTATAAAGAGTTTATAAATACAATTAATAAATAATTAAGGAGGAAATAACATGTTATTTCAAATCTATGGTAACGATTCTCTTTATCAGTTACTTGGCTGGGTAATGGTATTTGTCGGCCTCGTTTTGATAAACGAATTTGCACGCAGAACCAAATACGGTGCAGTTGTTTGTTTCGGAGTTATTCCAGCAGTCCTTACCGTTTACTTCATTGCAATTTATGTCGGCGTTGGTATGGGTGCAGAGTGGGCACTTACAAACCCTACCTACACAAACATGAACAGTTGGTTCCACTATGCTAAGCTTTATGCAGCACTTGCTGGTTGTATCGGTTTTTGCTTACTCAAATACAAAAAGGGAATCGGCGCAAAAGAATGGTTCAAAGTATTCCCATTCTTAATCGTAGCAATCAACATCTTAATCGCTGTTGGTTCTGATTTTGAATCTGCATTCAAAGGATTATCTGTTTCTGCACAAGGTGGATGGTGGTTATCCTCTGAAGGCGTATGGCTATACGGCGGATGGTGGAACATCCTTAATGGTTTAGCTGGTATCATAAATATCTTATGTATGACAGGCTGGTGGGGAATTTACTCATCAAAAGACAAAAAAGATATGCTTTGGCCAGATATGACTATTTGGTTTATCATTGCATACGACGTATGGAACTTTGAATATACATACTTAAACTTACCAACACATTCTTGGTATTGTGGACTTGCATTACTTCTTGCTCCTACATTTGCAGCAGCATTTTGGAACAAAGGTGGCTGGATTCAAAACCGCGCAAATACCCTTGCATTATGGTGTATGTTCGCACAGGTATTTCCACTTTTCCAGGATTCAAGTGTATTCTCAACACGCACAAGCGTATATCCAGTAGATTACGTAATGGGTGCTACAGCTCCTGCATCTGCTAACCCTACAGCGCAGGGCGTTATCGCAGTTCTTTCTCTTTTAGTCAACGTAGTTGTTCTTGCAGCAATTATCAAACGTGCAAAAGCTAAGAACATTAACCCTTACAAACAGGAAGTTTGGGTTGGAACAAAAGATTATAACGAAGCAATGGAAAGAGCTGAATAATCAAATATGAACTTCCCAAGAAGCGGACTTTACGTCCGCTTCTTTTTCTGTCTTCCTTTTTCGTTTTTATCTAGAATCTACTCTCTTAAAATGATAAACTATAAATCAAAGATTTTGTAAAAATAAAAAGGGGGAACAAAAAATATGGACTATAGCAGAATATTAAACTTCAAAGGAACCTGGCGAAACTATCAGGCCAGAGTTCTCAAAAATATAGATAAATATATAGAAAATGATCGTATTCATATTGTTGCAGCTCCGGGATCTGGAAAGACAACACTCGGAATTGAACTTATCAAAAGATTACAAAAACCTGCGCTTGTACTCGCTCCGTCCATCACCATTCGAGAGCAATGGGTTTCTAGAATTGTAGAAGGATTTTTAACTGACGGATTAAATCCCAATGATTATATTTCACAGAATTTGAAAGATCCTCGTGTCATTACCATTGTAACCTATCAATCGCTCCATAGCGCCATGAACAAATATAAGGGCGTACTTAAGGAAGCCGGAAGTGAAGATGCAATGACCGATACTGATGATATCGTATCATCCAAAACGGAAGATGTAGATTTTTCAGATTTTGATTTGATTAAACTTATGAAAGACTGTAATCTTGGAGTTATTTGTCTAGACGAATGCCACCACTTACGAAGCGAATGGTGGAAAGCATTAGAAGATTTCAAGGAGGAAATCAAAAATCTGAAAGTAATTGCACTTACTGCAACTCCGCCTTATGATTCCACCCCTCAGCTTTGGGAAAGATACATGAATATGTGCGGAGAAATTGATGAGGAAATCGCCATTCCAGAGCTTGTAAAAGAAGGAAGCTTATGCCCTCATCAGGACTTTGTTTACTTCAATTATCCAACCGAAGAGGAAAATTTTGAAGTAGAAAAATTCCACAGTAACAGCAAAAAAATCTATACCGAACTTCTTGCAGATTCCAATTTTGCTACTGCAATAAAGACTCACAAAGCATTAACATCGCAAGAAAATCTGGATGAACTATTAGAAAATCCAAATCATTTATCTGCTCTACTCATTTATTTGCAGGCAAAAGGTATTCCATTTCCTGCCCATTTACAGAGACTTCTTGGTGCTAAAAAGCTTCCTGATATGTCTCCTCAATGGTTGGAAACGTTACTTCAGGGATTTTTATATGATAATGCAGATTTCTATGGTGTCACAAAAGAATATCGCCAATTTTTAGAGGACTTATTAAAGACAAACGGATTAATTGAAAAGAAAAAAGTTAACTTTGTAGCAAATCCTAAAGTAGAAAAAATGCTTATTACTTCTAAAGGGAAATGTAATAGCATTCGTGATATTGTACGCTACGAGTATCAATCTCTGCAGAAGGAATTACGTTTACTCATCTTAACAGACTACATCCGAAAGGAATACATAAATGCACTTGGTGATTCAAACGCTGATGTAACCAGTCTTGGTGCAATTCCGTTTTTCGAACAGTTAAGGCGCCAGGTATCGATACCAAATTCTGGATTTATGGGCTTACAGCTTGGTGTTTTATGCGGAACCGTTGTTATTATTCCAGCATATGCAAAAGAACAGTTGCTTGACATCATTGGAACGGCCGGAAAAGTTACCTTCCAAAAACTAGGCTCCTTGTCCGAAACTGAATACATCGGCGTGCAACCTGTTGGAGATAATCATTTCCTTACCAGTGCAATCACAGAGCTGTTTACACAAGGATATATGCAGGTGCTCATTGGCACAAAATCACTATTGGGAGAAGGATGGGATTCCCCATGTATTAATTCCCTTATTCTTGCAAGCTTTGTCGGTTCGTTTATGTTAAGCAACCAAATGCGCGGCCGTGCCATTCGCGTGATGAAAAATAACCCAAATAAAACCAGTAATATCTGGCACCTGGTTTCTTTGGCAAGCCCACTTATCAATGAGAGTCATGCTATATCAGAGGACTTTACACTTTTACAACGACGCATGGAGCATTTTCTTGGATTACATTATGACCTTGACATTATCACAAATGGAATAGAACGTTTATCAGTGATTGGAGACTCTTCTCTTCTTACCACCTGCGAACCTGCGTATGTGGAACAAATTAACCAGAAAATGCTGCTTTTATCTGCCAATCGCCAAACACTTTACGAACGCTGGATGCGTTCCCTTGTAAAATACCAGCGCATGGACATGGTAGAAGAAACGTTAGTTCCAAAAGATATTACACCAAAATTTGTCTACAAAAAATATTTAGGACAGTTGGTTGCTGCCGGATTAGCCTTCGCATTATTTGGTTTAGCCGGTCTGTTTCTTGGAGGATTGGGTGGTTTACTTTGTAAGATAGCAATGCTTATTTCCACTTTTTGTATCATAAGAAACATTCCTCGTGTTCTATCTTTATCAACTGCTTCCAAGCGACTTTTCGGATTTGGTAAAGGTCTGCTACTTGCACTAAATAATAAAGGAATGATGGAAGAATCCAATTGTAAAATTGTAACAGAAGATCAGGGTACCCAACATAGCATCTACCTATCGGGTGGAACAGAGCATGACAAAAAATTATTTCATAAATGCGTCAAAGAGATGTTTGCACCAATCGAGAACCAGCGTTATCTCCTTGTAAACACCAGACAGGCAAAAGGAGAAGACAGTTACTTTTCTATTCCAGACTGCTTTGCTAAACGAAAAGAAGATGCACAAATGTTTTATGAATGCATTCGAAAATGTATTGGTGAATATGATTTAATCTATACAAGAAACGAAGCTGGACGAAAAGTTCTTCTAGAAGGCCGCTTACGCTCTATGGCAAATAACAAAAGAAATAGTACTTCCCGAAAAAAACTGACAGAATTAGACTAGTCTTTGCTATACAATAGGCAATTTGTCTCGTTGAATTTTCGTGTAAAAAGTACTATGATAGAAGAGGTTAGTTTTAAAATAAGATTAATAAAAATGGAAAGGGGATTAAAACATGATAGCATGTCCAAATTGCGGTGGTAATGTACATTTTGACATTGCTTCGCAACAGTTAGCATGTGAGTATTGTCAGAATCATTTCGATCCATATGCGTTTGATACCAAGACATCAGATGGAATCGAATCACAGGATTTTGAAGTTACTGTATTTAGCTGTCCACAGTGTGGTGGTGAAATCTTAAGTACTGACAATGCCGCTGCAGGATTCTGTAGTTTCTGTGGTGCATCAACAATTCTTTATACAAGAATTCAGAATGAGCATCGACCAAACTACATTATTCCTTTCAAGAAAACGAAAGAAGATTGTAAACAGGCATATGCCGACCTTATGAAACGCGCAATCTTTGCTCCAAAAGAATTAAAGGATACGAAAAAGATTGACAGTTTCCGCGGTATTTATATGCCTTACTGGGCTTACTACATTACCCAGAACAGTTTTCTTAACATCAAAGGTAAAAAATCATATCGTAGCGGAGACTACATTATCACAGACCACTATGATTTAACCGGAGAATTAGATGCTTATTACAAAGGCATTTCTTATGATGCATCTTCTTCATTCTCTGACAACATTAGCGAAAATCTGGCTCCATACGATGTAAAAGGAATGAAGAAATTCACGCCTGCATACTTCAGCGGATTTTACGCTGATACAGCAGATGTTTCTTCTGCTATTTATGAACCGGTTGCAAAAGAATTAGCAAACGCACAGACAACCACACAGATTGATAACTTTGCTCCATTTAAAGAATATTCAAAGACATATAATCAGAATGGTGTCGCATACAATACAACTACAAATGAAATAGATTATACTATGTTCCCAGTTTGGTTTATGTCTTACCGTAATGGAGACCGTGTTGCTTACGCAACGGTAAACGGTCAGACCGGAAAAGTTGTAGCGGATGTGCCGGTAGATCCATGGAAATACCTTTTAGGTTCCCTTGTTTTGGCACTTCCTCTCTTCATTTTGCTTAACATTTTCCTTACTCTGACACCAGCGGCAACCTTATTCCTTACAGCAATCCTTGCCGTTTTAACAGGAATTACATATACCATTGAAATTTCAAAAGTTGTTAGAAAAGAAAATGATGAAGACGATATCGGAAAAGCATCAAAAAAAGATATTGCTACCCAGAATCAAACAGTTGGTCAAAAAATGCAAACTACCAGACAAAAAGCATCGGTACAACTTCTTGTTTCTCCTATGGTTTTTGTTATTGCCTTTTTTGTGTTCGCTCTCTTTATTGCGTTTTCAGGCTCTTCTGCCATTATGTCAGACGGGTTCCATATGGGATGGCTCTTTGTAATCGCAGCTGCTGCAATTACACTTGTCATTGGATTTATAAAAACAAGTAAGGTTCCTTTGAAACGTAAAGGTTTTGGCGGACTTATTTCTATTTTGGCCGCAATCGTTGTTTCTAGTTTTGTAGCGTTACTTGGAAACATCCTTATATATGACTGGTTCTTCTATGGAGCCGCAATTTTTGCAGCATTTTGTATTTTCTATACAATCAAAGATATTATTGTTGCTTACAACGTCCTTTCAACACGTAGGCTTCCACAGTTCAACAAGGAAGGAGGTAACAATCGTGCGTAAATTTTTATTATCTATGCTTACCTTTGTGCTTCTAATCCTTGGAACAACTCCTGTTTTTGCAGGAACGATTACAAATAAATCAACCGGATATGAAGCAGTTTTAGATGATCAGGCAGATTTCCTTACCGATGATCAGGAAAGGGCCCTATTAGATCAAATGGCTCCTATTACCGCATATGGTAATGCCGTATTAGTATGCACCGACAGCCATTCCTATTCATCTACGGAAAACTTTGCTGTAAATTATTTCGAAAACAGATATGGAACTCATGATGATGGAGTTATTTTCGTTATAGACATGGATTGTAGAGAAATCTATCTTGTAACAGAAGGTTCTACAAGAAAGGCATTAAACAGTGCAAGATGTAACTCTATTACCGATAACACCTACATCTATGCAACAGAAAGTCACGATCGTGATTTCTACACATGTGCATCAGAGACATTTTCTCAGGTTTACACTGTTTTAGATGGCGGAAAGATTGCACAGCCAATGAAATATATCTGTAATGCACTTTTTGCAATTATGCTTGCATTGTTCTTTAACTATTTTGTGGTTATGAGATTATCTCAGCCAAAGAACCCAAAACGCAATGAAATCATGCAAGGTCTCTTTACGAAATTTGCAATCATGCATCCACAGGTACACTTTACACATCAAACAAAGAAATACAGCCCACCAAGCTCAAGCGGCGGAAGCGGCGGCGGTGGTGGCGGCGGTGGTGGCGGTGGCCACTCCGGCGGCGGACACAGTATCTAATGCATCCGTGTTAATTTATTTCAAAAGTTACCTACAGAACAACAAAAATGCCAACCTCAGTTTTCTGAGGCTGGCATTTTTTATTAATAAGATATTTAAATTAGATTGTTCCAGTGACCGTCAACGTACTTGTTCCTGGTATAATTGTATAGGCACCTGTTTCTGTATTCTGGGTATAAGTAGCTGCTGGAACTGTAATTTGTCCTGGAACCGTTGCAAATACACCAGTTGTTTGCGTATAAGTATAATTTGTTGTTTCCACCCATGGAGTTCCATTAAATGAAACCGATAAGTTTGACAAAATCGGATTAAACGTATCTGTTATTGCGGCTAAATCGCTTGCTACAGCAGGTGTATTCCCTGTATTTGTAATTACAAACGTGTACGTAAGTGTACCATTTTCCGTTACCGGAACCGGACTAATCGATTTATTAATTCCAAGCCTTGGTGAATCTACAGATGAAATCACTTCCTGTACGGTTACATTGGTAATGCCAGTACCAGAAATAGTGGCTGTATTTGTTATTGTAGAATCTACATCCAGAGGTGCATACTGGTTTACTTTTGTTTCATAAACAATCGTCGCATTCTGTCCTGCTGGAACTGACAACCCTGTCACTTCAAGTGGTGGTCCTGCCGTAATTGCAGGGGGCGTTTGTAGTGTTCCATTTACATAATATCTTAAAGAACCATCTACATAATCAAGTGGATAAACCATTGCTGTTCCAAAAAGATATCCACCTAGATTATCTTGAAATGTCAAATTTACATAAGGCAATGTTCCCGAATTAGTAATCGTTACCACATATGTCACAGTATCTTCACTCTCATAGGTTTCCACTAACGCAGTCTTTGTTGCAGACAATACTTCAAGTATTTCTCCTACAGCTACATTGGAATTTGCAACAGAATTGTTATATGATAATTGGGCTTGATTTGTAAATTGAGCCATAAAAAAATCCTCTTATCTATTCTTTCAATATAGAATATTCAAGAGGATTCTATTTGCTACTCTGATTTCTTCAAAAGAAGAGACATCACTTTAAAAATATTTTCTTTCATCTCCGGCGTAAGTCCCTTGGTCGCTTTCATAAGCGGAACCAGATTTTTTACATTGATATTGGTAAACTCCTCCATGGTATGAATCCCAGCATTGTATAAAACATCAAAGAAGGCATTTACTGCCATCTTTTTTTGTTCATCCGTAAGCTGTGAAATCCAACCCTTTAAAGTAGTTTCTATTTGGATACTAAGTGAAGAACGCTTACACTTGTCATACAAAGCATTATTCTCTACACTCCAGCTAAGCAAAAAATGTTCTGGCAATCCTTTTGACTGACTATGAATAATTTTGCATGGAACTACAGGATTTAAAAGCATTCCCACAACAGAATCCTGAGGTGCAAAGCTCTCAAGCTTTAAACGGAGTGTTTCCATTTCAGGTGCGCAAATAAGAGAATCGTTAAATCCGGGACTATCAAATGCATATACCTTTTTCAATTTCTTTTGTATTTTTGCATTACAAAACGCACCGGCATACATTGCAAGATTCCCACCTTTTGAATGCCCACCAAAAATATACTTTGTAAACGGTGCATTGCACATTTCGTTTACATAATCTTTTGCAGCCTGTTGAGATGGCACCGGATTCATATAACACATATGAAAGTTCTCTTTCCATCCAGCAAACGAACCATCAGTTCCACGAAATGCTACAAATCTTAAGAATGGTTGCAACTGAATCTGCATAACTGCAAACTGCTTATAAATATCCATTCTGGTTTCACTCACATAACCCAAAAGACGCATTTTTTTAAAACGGGAACAAGATGCCATCGCAAATAACACCAACTCGGATGATGTATAATCCATTTTCGCCTTGTTTGGAATTACACGTTCCTTGTACAGCCTGGCCGCATTCTCAATTGTAATTCCTTCCTTCGGAATAACCTGTTCAAATTTACAATAAACAAGCTCCGTAAATAACATCGCATCGATTTCATTAAACGGATTCGCTTTCATAGACAAGTCTCCTCGCCAGTCTAAATAACTAAGCATATTGTCCGATGTGCCCATAGCGTTTACGTCTCCTTTATTCCACTAATATAGTTTTACTATTTTGTTGCCACCTTAAGGGCCACTTTCATCATCTCTGTAAAACTATTTTGTCTCGTTGCAGAATCAGTTTCTTCCCCTGAAACCAAAGAATCTGATACTGTACAAATTGCAAGTGCATTAACTTTTGCATCAATCGCAATACAGTACAGCGCGTAACTTTCCATTTCTACTCCGAGCACCCCCATTTTCGCCCATTCTCTCCAACTTTCATCTCTCTCATAAAAAACATCTGAAGATAAAATATTTCCAATATGATAAGTTGCCCCTAATTCTTCACATGCCTCTTTTGCGTCAAATAAAAGTTCAAAAGATGGAATTGCTGAGAATGTACCCGGTAAGTGATATTGATGAGCCCAGTTTCCGTTCGTACATGCGCCTCCAGCAATGATAATATCTCCAATTTTGATATTTTCTTGCATTGCTCCGATTGAACCAATTCGAATTAAATTCTTTACTCCATAAAAATGAACAAGTTCATACGCATAAATTCCAATGGATGGACATCCCATACCAGTTCCCATAACCGATACACGCTTGCCTTCATACGTGCCGGTAAATCCGAACATATTACGAACCCCGTTAAATTGTGTAACATCCTCTAAAAAGTTTTCCGCAATGAATTTTGCACGAAGCGGATCACCTGGAAGAAGGACTGTTTCCGCAATATCGCCTTTAGTCGCCTCATTATGTGGTGTAGCCATAGTTCTACCTCCTGTCATCTATCAAGTATTTTCTTAATAGATATTATAGCACTTTTTCCTCCAAATTTAATTCTTTTTTCTTACCAATTAATAAAGTAATTACAGTTGCAACAACAAGTACAATGGTAACACCAAGACCACCTTCCAAACCAAAATCACCACCATTAATAAGTGTTTTATCATAATTTGTTGCAATCTCAAAAATAGAACAATGAACCGGAGTTCCGCTTACACGAATTCCATATAAATTTCCCTGTACAAAATTCCAGATAGAATGAATTGCTCCAACTCCCCAGATATTTTCTGTCTTAATAAAATAAACAGATGCGAAAACCCCAAAAAGCACAAGGTTCACAAGTGCAAGAACCGACAGTCCGGCATTTAATAAGTGGAGCGCTGAAAAGAAAATTGAGTTTGCAATAATTCCCACAACAAGCGAATACCTTCTACCTACTGAAACAAGGAAATAGCCTCTGCAAAGAACCTCTTCCGCCATACCCTGTACTAAAAATCCTAAAAGGAATAAAATCCAAAGTCCAACCTGAAATGTACTTGAAACTCCAACAAAAGATACACTACCTGTCAATACGCAGATTCCAACCGCTACAGAAAACATAACAAAACCAACCACACAACCAAGTAAATACTGTTTTACCCAATTTTTCTTTACAAAACCAATCGATGTTACCTTTCTTTTTTGAATCCATCGGCAAAAAAGAATAACTGTTAAAATCATCCCTCCTGTTGCAAACAACGACAACACAGAAAGATATGGATTATCCATAAGTGACATAGAGATTTCTGTAACTTTTGTAACATCTCCGGTCATTGTTGCCTGGATATACTCCTTATTACCAAAAAGCATCGCTAGTTGTACAGGTGCTACGATAAAGCCTTCAACCAATGATGATACCAAAAATACAAGAATGAACACACCTAATTCTGCAAAGATATTCATCCCTTTTTGCGTTTGTTTTGCTTCTTCTACTAACTTCATATTTTCCTCCTAATTCTAGACAAAAACCTTTTTCTTCCATTATATCGATATACTATTCTTTTGTCTCTTAAGGAAATCATAATTAATCTTAAAATTTCATGTGAATATTGTTTATTTTCCTATTCAAGTCAAAAAAAACATGGTACAATTTACCTATATAACTTTTGTCACAAAAATAATGACATACCGAGGACATTGATAATGAAAAAAACAAATATTATTATTTTCCAAATTATATTCTATATATCTTTCGCAGCATTTATACTGATGTTTATCCCAAATGCAAGTTCAAATCTTTGGCAAAACCTAAAAGATTGTTCTGTCTACAATAACGGTTGGGTTGCCAACAGTAAGGGAAGCTCTGTCTACTATGAGACACTCCCTACCTTTGCAAGCATAAAGGATGACGGACAGGATATTTGGATTAGTAAAGAACTATCCGACGTTTCAAATGGAGACTGTTTTGGGTTTTTCTCTTTCCAACAGCAGGTTTACATTTTATTAGACGGAAAGGAAGTATACTCCTTTGTTCCAAGTACATATGCAAACAGCCAAACGCCTGGAAATAAGTGGAATTTTCTTCCTTTAAATGAAGAGGATAACGGAAAAGTACTGACTGTTCATATCTATCAGTGCTATTCCAAAGGCCGTATTACCATTCCAACCATGTACTACGGTTCGCAATCAGGGATTGTTTTGAACTATCTGCAAATGCTGTCGCCTCAGCTCTATTTGAGTCTTGCAATAGTTTTTATTGGAATAATTTTGCTAATGTTCCACTACCTCAAAAGAGGACAGTCTTTTATGGGCGACTCTTTAAAGTGGTTAGCATTATTTTCTATCTTTCGCGGAATCTGGGGCTATATTGAAGGTAATACCTATTCCTTTTTTATATCACGGCTCCTTTTAATCAGTCAGCTTTCTTACATGAGCCTTAAGATTGCAGTAATCCTTTATATTCAATTTATTAACGAATACTTCTTTGAGAAAAGGAATAAAATACTTAACATTCTTTCCATATGCTCGATTAGCGAATTTTTTATCACTTTCCTCTTGCAGATTTTAGGTATTGTAGATTTTGCAAATACAGTATTTATTACGCATATCATTATGACTTTTGGCGGTCTATATACAATTACAACACTCGTAAAGAAAATTTTGAAAAAACGCAAAAACACAAAAGTAATTACAACCAAAAGACGTTTTACCTATCTCTTTCAATTAATGTCAACAGCTTTCATCATCATAACTGCAATTGTTGATATGCTTCGATATTACTTGACAAACTCACCAAATGTTGCAAAATACAGTCGCTTTGGTGATATTTTCTTCGTCATCGTTATGGCCATTGGCTTATTCTTAGATTACATGTATCTGTTGCGCATGGGACAACAGGCAGCCTCTATCAAAGAAGAAGCCCTAACTGACCCAATGACCAAACTATATAATCGTACTGCCTTTGAAAGAGATATCAAACAAAAGAATAAACGTAACTGCAAGAACCATGGAATTATCGTCCTTGATTTAAATAATTTGAAACTATTTAATGATGAACTCGGACACGATTCTGGAGATGAATATATCATTGAATCTAGCAAAATTATTTATGATATTTTCTCACCTTACGGTTTTGTATATCGTATTGGCGGGGATGAATTCTGTGTCATCACTAGAAATCTCTCAGAAGAACAATTTGAAATACTTCGCGCTGATATGGAAACAACAATCGCTCATAAAAACGCATTTTTTAGAAACTCGGCTACGGGAATCTCAAGCGGATATGCACATTTTGATTCAAAGCTTGACAAAAACTTAAATCATACTATGAAG
>JAXJUI010000046.1:0-4665 GCA_036309165.1 Agathobacter sp.
ACGTCACCGTCATAGTTTTTACATGCCCAGATAAATCCACCTTCTGATTTCATTACGCGTGCTACTGCATCAACAATCAATGTATAGAAATATTCGATACCTGCTTTATCAAACGCCTCTTTGTATTCCTTATCAAAAATTTCCTGGAAAACATCTTTAAAAGTATGATCATATTTTTTTGAAATAGTATCCTTTGTTGCAAACCATAAATCCTGTTTAATATCTAATGCATATTTAAAACAGCTATGTGCAAAGCTTTCAATCGAATCATCTACATTATGCTGTCCTTGTAACACACCAGCACCCTTAAAATTATGAATAAGTTCACGAATTTCTGTTCCGTCTTCTGCTGTAAATACAAGTTCAGCTTTTCCAGCTTTATCAACTTTCATTTCTGTTGCTTTATATACGTCACCATATGCATGTCTTGCAATTGTAATTGGCTTTTTCCATGTTTTTACATTAGGTTCAATCCCTTTTACAACAATTGGAGTTCTAAATACGGTGCCATCGAGAATCGCACGAATTGTTCCATTTGGACTTTTCCACATTTCTTTCAATTTGTATTCATCCATTCTCGCTGCATTCGGAGTAATTGTTGCACATTTTACAGCAACACCATATTTCATAGTTGCATTTGCAGAATCTACTGTAACTTGGTCATTTGTACGATTACGTTCTTCTAATCCCAAATCATAATACTCTGTTTTTAAATCAATAAATGGGAATAATAATTCGTCTTTGATCATCTGCCAAAGAATTCGAGTCATTTCATCTCCATCCATTTCAACTAAAGGGGTTGTCATTCTAATTTTATCCATAGTTGATCTCCTTTTTTATAAGACTTCTTTGTACAAGTTTATTCATTTAATCAGCTAAAGTCAATAATATTTTGGAACCATTTGTATTTTTAATCATAAAGTATAGTGTAAAAAATAAAAAAACAGGAGGTCACTATGAGTGATTTATCAACAAACTGTGGATGTGGATGTAATGAAATGTGTGGAGGATGCGGAAATTCATGGATTTGGATTATCTTATTAATGTGCTGTTGTGGAAACGGTAATGGAAGTTTCTTCTCAGGAAATGGTTGTGGAAATGATAGTTCTTGGATCATCATTTTATTACTTCTCTTCTGTGGAAATGGATTTTCATCTGGCTTTAATTCATGTAACAATTGCAATAGTTGCAACCCATGCAACACATGTTGCTAAAAGGACCTTATGGTCCTTTTTTGTTCTATTTCTACAATTCTTTCATATAATCATGAAAAAAGAGTATTTTTATGGAATATGATGAATTAGCTAAAACACGAGAAATACAAATGTTAAAAGCAATCGTTCCCTATATTCCACCTGAAAAGAAACGAGAAATTGCTTTTTTGATTCAGTTTATGGAATATCAACACATTACAACTATCTTTCAAGCAGAATTAGGGAAAAGCACTCCCTGTAATGAAAATGACAGGCGTACACATATTTTGAATGCTGTTAAACCCTATTGTTCACAAAGCGACCAAGAACTAATAGACACCTTAATCAACCTTTTTTCTGTAATGGATAATTATGATCTTATATTTCATTCATGAAATATGCAAAGGAGGTAAGATATTTATGACCCCAGAAAAAGAAGCTTTCCTAAAAAATTTTTGTGAAATAGAGAAACCTAAAAATGGAAAAGACATGATGCCTTTTTTAACAAAATATATGCAAGATGCAAAAGCAAAAGGGATTACTTTTAGCAAAGAAGAAATTCTTGAATTATATAATAATTCAATGGATTCTCTTTCTGAAATTGAAAAAGAGAAAGTACATAGAATACTCTCTCTTTTCCACATCACTTAATATTCTCTTTTATGGATGAAATTGACAATTTGAGAATTTTATCAATCGGACATGGACTTTTTCCTTTTCCATCTGTTCCCAAAAGATACTTTTCACCAGCAGATTCAAAAATCATATATATCTTTCCAGCATAAATATCTATTTCTTCTGAACATGGCGGCATTTCAATTTCAATATCCGGACTGTTTGGTTTCGTTGCAAGTGCCGTCACAGAAGAATATACTTTTAAATACGAAGAAAATGTTCTTCCATAAGATGTACTTAAATATACATATCCATTTTCATCAAATGATATTCCTTGAACTTTAGAAGGAATATTATAGGAACTTAATTGAATCAGCTTTTCTTCCACCTCATCATATTGATAAGCAATCATTTGCGAATCAAACAGAATATGATGAGTTGCTATCCATAATCGCCCTCCATAATAAGTAATACACGACGGACTATTCTTAACCGAATAGCTATCTACCAGACTGGTCGCATCAATTTTCTTTCCTTTATTTTGCACGGCCATCAAATCAATAAAATCATATGAAATTCTTTCTATTGTTTTCTCGTATGAATTACACACCCATACGTTATTTCCATCCCAAGTTATTCCACCCAAATGACTATTTGCATCCATACCAAGCGTAACAAGAAGTTCCCCAGTTTCTTTATCAAATACAAGCAACTCTCCTAAACAGTTTTCATGAGAAGCATACGAAGTAATCAAAACATACTTGTCTGTCACGCACATTCCCTGTGGACATTCAGCTTCACTGTAGACAAGTTCATCTGCATCTTCAACTTCAACACCAGGCATTCCCGGAATACCGATTTGTTCCATAAATTCAAATTCCAAGTCCTTTATCGTTGTAGATTCTGAATGATAAGAATACTCTAAAACATTTTTGTAATTATCAATTCTTGGAATCCACTTCGCAAAGACAAAGCAAACTGCATTTTTTTCACCCAAAATACTTTTAACTTCACTTTTATAAGACGGGTCCAAATACCAGCCATCAAAACGATATCCATTTTTATATGGCTGATGTAAAATCACTTCTGTTTCTCCCTTTATTTCTCTAGGATTTTTGATAGAATTCGTTCCACCATCTAATACATAAACAATCGGAACACAAACAGTGGAAGGCGCAATACTTGCACCTTCCACTTTCTGTGGCATGAATAGTATTGTTAACAAACCAAATAAAATCAATAGAAACCTTTTATTCCTCAATGTCAACAAGTTTACTAGCCCTTTCTTCAATCTGTTTTTTTGCAACATCATCTGGTGCCTGTTCATATCTTGCAAATTCATATGAGAAATCACCACTTCCGCTTGTCATAGAACGAAGTTGTGTGTTATATCCAAATAATTCAAGATACGGTATATCTGCTAAAACTTCCTGATATCCATTCTCGATTGGATTCATTCCCATTACACGTCCACGACGCTTATTCAAATCTCCCATTACATCACCAGTATACTCGTCAGGAATCACAACACGAAGTGCCGCAATAGGCTCAAGTAAAACCGGACTTGCTTCAAGGAAACCTTTTTTAAATGCCTGCTGTGCAGCTACTTTAAATGCCATTTCAGACGAATCAACCGGATGATATGAACCGTCATAAAGCACTGCTTTTACTCCCGTAACCGGATATGCAGCTAAAGGTCCTTTTTTCACAGACTCAATAATACCTTTTTCTACAGCTGGGAAGAAATTCTTTGGAACTGCACCTCCTACAACACACTGATCAAATACATATGCTGTCTCTAAATCACCAGAAGGCTCAAATGTCATTTTTACATGTCCGTACTGTCCATGACCACCAGACTGCTTTTTATATTTATATTCTACGTCTGATTTCTTTCGAATCGTCTCTCTAAAAGCAACCTTTGGACGCATTAACTCAATATCAACTTTATACTTTTCAGCCAAAGTACTCACAACCACATCTAAATGCTGATCTCCAATACCATATAAAAGAGTCTGCCCCATTTCGCTGTCATTTACATGCTGTAATGTCAAATCTTCCATAAGAATTTTTTGTAAGGCCTGTGAAATCTTATCCTCATCACCTTTATTCTTTGCCTTATATCTCATTGAAACATATGGTTTAGAAATATTAGTTCTAAGATAAGCAACTGGATTTGCTTTTGTAGAAAGAGTATCTGTCGTAACTGTTTTTTGTAATTTTGCTAAAGCTCCAATATCACCAGCGTGGAGTTCAGATACTTCTTCAACTTTATTTCCTCTAATCACATAAAGATGTCCTGTTTTTTCTTCTGCATCACGATGATAGTTATAAAGAGTCTCATCTGATTTGATTACACCGGAATTTACTTTAATTAGAGAATATTTACCAATATATGGATCTACAATTGTTTTGAAAACATATGCTGATTTTGGTTTTGCAAAATCATAATCCGCCTGAAATACCTCATTTGATTTTGTATTAATTCCAGCACACTCCCTCTTATCTGGACTTGGAAAATATTTTACGATATCTGCCATCAAGGTGTACTGACCTCTTGCAAGAATATTTGATCCCATAAGAACAGGAACAATCGAACCATCAATTACATTAACACGAAGTGCTTGCCGAATCTCATCTTCTGAGAATTCATCTCCACTAAAATAACGATCCATGAATTCTTCACTTGTCTCTGCAACCGCCTCTAATAATGCCTCACGGCAAAGTGCCAAATTATCAAGCGAATAATCCGGAACATCAAATTTATCTACCTCACCTTTTTCATTCCAACGTTTTGCTTTCTGCTGAACAACGTTAACATATCCAACAAATTGCTCATTCTCGCGAATTGGAAGAT
>JAXJUI010000047.1:0-2496 GCA_036309165.1 Agathobacter sp.
ACAATACCTATTGCATCTGTAGCCTCAATCCATTTCTTTGGAGACATGGTAAATGCATTTGCACCAGCTTCGTTTTTAAACCCCTCGAATTCGAGGGGTTTAAAATTCAAATTGAACAAAATCGCTGCGCGATGGCCTGCCAAGGCTGTAACGCAGTTTTTTGTTTATTCTAAAAAAGGCAGTGACAGGATCGTCCCAAGATAGTATTGTTAAAGTGCGACCAATAACAAACTTCACATACGGGCTTAGTCCCAACAACTGCCTATGAAAAGAATACCATTTTTAGGCTGCTTTCACAAGCAGTTTTATTTCGCGAACGCACCTCCATGAATAGGTAGTCGAACCATTTTTACTACTTTTATTTCATGGAGGTTATTTTATGTACGATGATATTTTAGAATTAGTTACTATAGCTGCACAAAAGAAAAATCTTAAAGATTCCACTATCCATACATATCGACAATCTTTAAAACATTTCTTTAAATCAACCGCTAAGACATGGCAAGAACTCACTATTACTGATGCAGATGATTTTTTGACAGCCAAAAGATTAGCAGGTGCCATGCCAGAAACCTATAACCATTATTATGCTGCTTTACGTTTCATGTACAAGCGAGTGCTCAAAATCAACTGGTCTGAAGATGAGCTTCCAAGAATGAAGCGTAATCGTAGTCTGCCTACGATTCTTGACAAGGCAGAAATCGATGCCATTCTTGATGTGACAACCAATCTTAAGTATAAGGCTATTTTTGCGGTTATGTATTCTGGTGGGCTTCGTGTATCCGAAACAACACATTTACACTATAAAGATATTTCAAGGAAAAGCCATTCCATTCACATCCATAATACGAAAAACAGAATGGACAGATATACAATCCTTGCCGACAGAACACTTGACATTCTCACTGAATACTGGTATCAATGCGGAAGGCCACGAGATATTTTGTTTCCAAGTCAAACAACTGGAGAATATCTGGATATTTCTGCTGTAAATCAGGTATTAAAAAGAAGTTCTCAAAAAGCTGGGATTACAAAGCATGTAACATCCCACGCTTTTCGTCACAGCTTTGCCAGCCATCTTTTAGAATCCGGGTGCGATATTAAATACATTCAGGCATTGTTAGGACATCTTGATCCTAAATCTACTGAAATCTATCTTCATGTGAGCAATAAAACTCTCCTTGGCATCCGAAGTCCGTTCGATATACAGGAGGATTAGTCACCATGGATAAACCTACTGTACAGGATATCTTTTGTCAGTTTTATCCGGACTATCTGGATAAATACTCACCATCACTGATTCAAGCAAAAGTTGCAAACTGTATTATCAACTGCAAGACCGGTGCCTATGGTGCTAACATCAGCGTATGTGAAGATTGTGGCCATCTTCATATCCATTACAATTCCTGTCGCAACCGTTGTTGTCCTATGTGCCAGGCTCTTCCAAAAGAAAAATGGATGGATGCCAGACGTGAAGATGTTTTAGATGCACCCTATTTTCATGTTGTTTTTACTGTGCCACAGGAATTAAATCCTGTTATCTACAGTAACCAAAAACTTTTATATGATGTTTTGTATCATTCTGTGTCAACTACAATCAATGAGCTTACCGCTGACTCCAAATATCTTGGAGCAAAAGTCGGATATATCTGCATCTTACACACTTGGGGATCTGAAATGAATTTTCATCCTCATATCCACGTGATTCTTCTTGGCGGAGGATTAACCGAGAAAAATCAGTGGAAAGATAAAGGCAGTGAATTCTTTCTTCCAGTAAAAGTTCTTTCAAAGGTATTCCGTGGAAAATATATGGAAGAATTAAAATCCTTGTGGGAACAGGATAAGCTGCAATTCCATGGAACCAGCAAAACATATCGCAACCACTATAACTTCAAAGAATTACTGGATATCTGTTATAAAAAAGACTGGATTCCTCATTGTAAGAAGACATTTAACGGTGCTAACTCTGTCATTAATTATCTCGGAAAATATACACACCGGATTACAATCAGCAATCATCGTATTATTCGAATGGATGAAAATACCGTTACCTTTTCCGTAAAGGATTATCGTGAAGAAGGCAAGTGGAAGGAACTTACACTTTCAGGTATCGAATTTATCCGAAGATTTCTTATGCATGTTCCTCCAAGGCGCTTTGTTAGGATTAGGCATTACGGGCTTCTTTGCACTCGAAGCAAATCCAAACATCTGACTTTATGCCGAAATCTTTTGGGATGCAGACAGTATCTTTCCAGACTTCGTTCCATGGAAACAACTCAGATTTTAGAAACTCTGTACGGAATAAAGATTTCTGTTTGTACATGCTGTGGTGGTAAGCTTGGGAAATCACGGTTAAAAATGCCTTTGCGGATTTAAAATACGCATTACCTATATCGTTAAAATAGCCTCGGGTTCGAGGCCTTTTTGTCGTGCCTCTAATTGCACGGTTCATGGTAAGATACGGAAATATGTTGTTTTCTTCTATGAATATTAATC
>JAXJUI010000048.1:0-1850 GCA_036309165.1 Agathobacter sp.
ATTATCAATTTCTCAAAAAAGGACATTCAGGAAAGCAAATAAGTACTCTGCAAATCAAAAAAACAGTTTTTAATTCTTAAGTTGATGATGTTAGGCGGATTCCCTGCATCATGACTGAACCGGAAAATGCTCCGAAAATTGCTCTAAAATCAAAGGCTTCTTCAAAAATGCGCACAAACATTGCCGGCACATTCTGAATATTAATAATTACTACCAAAAGTGAAATTCCGATATACGCAATCCCCATTACTGGCACAACCCTTGACGTTACTTTTACGATACGTGAGCCGCCGCCAAGCAGACACCATCCTGTCAGCACTGCCAAAATTCCACCGATGATCCATGGACTCATCTCTGCATTATAAAAAGAAAATACTGAAAATGTAGACTGCAGATTATAAGATGCCAGCATATTAAATCCAAATGCGTAGGTTAAAATCATTGCAACGCAGAAAACAATTGCCAGCGGGCGACAATGAAGTGCCGCTTCAATATAGTAAGCCGGTCCTCCATAGCAGCTTCCGTCTTCCCCTCTTTTCTTATAAATCTGTGCCAATGTACTCTCGATCAGAGCAGATGCACTTCCGATAATCGCAATCACCCACATCCAGAATACAGAACCAAATCCCCCTATACAAATTGCCGATGAAACCCCGACAATATTTCCCGTTCCCACACGGGATGCTGTTGAAACCATAAGTGCCTGAAAAGAGGAAATCGCCTCTTTATCCTCTGGCTTTTCCATTACGGATCCACAAGCTCTCTTAAATAATCTTACCTGTGGAAATCTTGTACGGACTGTAAAATACACTCCCGCACCAATCAGTATAATAACCAGTAGTTTGCTATACATAAAAGAACTTATTGTACTAATAATCGTTTGAAACATACCTTCTTCCCTTCCATAATATAAACGGAAAGAAGATGGATTTGCAAGTTTTTACACCAAATAAGTATGACTTCATTCCGTCCCTTTCTTGAGAATCCAGATGTGATTGTTGTAAACGGTGAACCAAAGTCGAATAAAAACGGCGGATCTGCGACAGAAGACATTTTAAATAATCCAGATTATGCTTCTATCAAAGCAACAATTATCTTAACATTCCCCAAATACATTCCAGTAATGTTAGTGCAAGGATAATATTAATAAAATGGAAATGCCGCAGATAAAACTTCTGAATCAGTACGCCCAAGCCAATCCAAGTACAGGTTGCGATTGTTCCGATCGTTGCAATAACCAGCTCAAAAAACAGCAAAGCCGGAAAAGAGGACACATATCCTACAACATAGCCCGTTAGTGCGGTAACCCCGAACATATAGATCTTCACATTGACAAATTGCAGCATGAAGCCTTTCAGAAACGATGCGGATTGCTCTGCGTTTTCTGTTGACGGCTTACTGAAAGCAATATGAATCGCAAGCCACAGGATATAGGCTGCTCCGATGTACTTCATCACTTCCATTACATTTGGAAGCAAAGAATTAACCCCATATACAAAAATTGCGCATAAGATTTGTACTACATAGTAGCCTGCAAAAATTCCAAAGAACAGCGGCTTTCCTTTTTTATATCCATAGTTTGTTACGGTATTTAATGCCAGAATGTTTCCCGGTCCCGGAGTAAAGGCATTTACAACACAATAAATCAGAAAATTGCTCAGTACCGCCATAGGCATAATCATCAACCACCTTTCTGCTGTTATTATATCAGCAAACAGCGGTACGGTACATACATAACACCTTTTTTATATGATTAGGGGCTGTTCCAAAAGTAATGAGTGTAGCGCTCATTGAGCTTGTCGAAATGACTGCTACACTAAATGTGGTGGTTTCGATAAACTCAACCACCG
>JAXJUI010000049.1:0-1983 GCA_036309165.1 Agathobacter sp.
AGGTTATTCATGGACATGCAAACATTTCATAAGAAAAATGTCCTCGAATCGCAAGAAACGTATAGACACGTCTGAGTGGTTTGGGGGGATGTTGTATCTTTGCAACGTGGTTCAAGAGAGAATCACTTTCGCACAAAACATTCCGTCCGCACACAGTCGTAGTCAACTCCTAAGTAAGTCACAAGTGACTCCGCACTAAGTCCCAATATTTAGCGGACAATGATGGGACAAAGATGGGAGAAACAAGGAACAGAACAGGAGAATACCACGATGTGGGAATGTTGAGAGCGAGAAAATATGGATCATCCGACATTTCGAGTGATAAAGTCAATATAAAATAAAAGAAAACTGCCGAAGTTTTTGTATATTTGAATAACCACAAACAAATATATAAAAATGAACAGCAGTTTTCTATATCATGCATGGGGCCTATATAGCCTTGAATGTACAAGAGAGGAATACAAAGGTAATACAATAATTCTTCATGTGCAAAGCAAAAAGCCTCAAAAGACTTGTCCCAAGTGCGGAAAGTGCAATTTGGTCAAGAACGGATACCGTACAAGGAATTTCCTTGGCTTGCCTATAGGAGGCAAGAAAATCATCATACGTATGAAAGTGCAACGCTACAAGTGCAAATGCGATGGCTGCGATTACGACCAACAGGAGAACATCCCATTTGCGACAGGCAGTTGTTCCTACACCCATCGTTTCGCAAAACATGTGGTGGACTTATTGCGATCCATGACCTTGAAAGACGCTGCGGCAAGGCTGGATATAAGTTGGGACATGGTAAAAGAGATACATTCACGGTATCTTGAAAGCCACTATTCCCCTCCATCTCTTGATGGGGTGGAATGTATCGGCATAGACGAGTTCGCAGTCAAGAAAGGCCATATATACAAGACGATTGTAGTAGACCTGCTCAGCGGCCGCATTCTCTATGTCGGTGAAGGCAAGGGGATTGAAGCATTGGCGGATTTTTGGAAGAAGGTAAAGCGCAAGAATATATCAATCAAATATGTAGCAACAGATTTGTCCGCAGCTTTCATTAGCTCTGTTCTTGACAACTGCCCGAATGCCATACACGTGTTTGATCATTTTCATGTTGTAAAGCTGATGAATGACAAACTTGACGATATACGGCGAATGCAGTATAATATGGAAAAGGACATCAACAAACGCAAGGTGCTCAAGGGAACCAGATATCTGTTACTTGGGAATGGCGCTGACATCTATGACACAAAATACAAGACGAGGTTGGAAAATGCCCTGGCAATGAACGAGCCTCTGTCAAAGGCTTATTATCTGAAAGAACAGCTGAGGGAAATCTGGGCGCAGGGATGTAAGGAGGATGCGGAAAAGGTCTTGGCGGATTGGGTGAATCAGGCAAGGGAAAGTAAAATACACCAGTTACAAAAGATGGCCATGACTGTATTGGCTTACAGAAGAGGAATACTATCATGGTATGATTGTCATATCTCAACAGCCAAGGTAGAAGGGATAAACAACAAGATAAAAGTAATGAAACGCAATGCATATGGCTTTAGAGATGAAAGGTATTTCAAACTAAGGCTATATGCACTGCACGACTGCCGCATCACTCGAAATGTCGGATGAGCCATAATTTTATCAGGCATCGGCAATAGTCCTGATAAACATGGGCAAGATATTCTCTGGTGGTCGATGGTGGTCGAAGTGTGGTCGGAATACGTAAATAAAAAGTCATCGACCACCACTTAAAACATTGAATGATAGTGTATTATGCTATAGCGGTGGTCGAGTGGTCGATTTTTTTTGAAAACTATATTTTTGCCGTTTAAGTTGTCGCGATTGTCATTACCGTTAAAGAGAAAAAGCGGAAAAATAGCTTGTCTAATCTATATCCACAACAGTAATGCCTGAACCGCCAAACTGCACATGCTCGTCTTTCGCACTCTTCACGTTGGGCACGGTATTTAGATACTGACGAATCAGTTGGCGAAG
>JAXJUI010000050.1:0-1583 GCA_036309165.1 Agathobacter sp.
AAATAGCAGAATTGGAGCGAGAAATTGCGATTTTGCCTGAAGGTAGCATTACAAAGAAAAAGATAAAAGATAAAGAGTATTATTACCATAGAATAACTATAAATGGCAAGAGAACGGAAACCTACTTGGACTTTGCAGAAGTTCCGGAGCTTAAAGCGCAGATTGAAAAGAGAAAAGTCTTAGAAAAACAGTTAAAGGAATTGCGATTGTTGGTAGTTCCAGAAGAAGAGCCGGATATTGAAGAAAAGGAGCAGCTTGCATTTAAAACCACAGTGCGAGTTGGAAAGCAGCTTAAGTCACAGATTGCTCTGACAAAGAAATATAGAAAAAGAGAATGCATTAAAGAACTTAGGGAATACATCTTTGGTAGTCAGTTGGATAAGGTGTTTATTATCTATGGACTGAGACGAACCGGCAAAACAACGATGATTCGTCAGATTCTTACAGAACTGTCGGATACTGAATTTAAGAAGGCTGCATTTGTCCAAGTGAGGACCAAGGATACATTAGCCGATGTGGATGCAGACCTTAGATTATTAGAAGAAAAAGGCTTCAAGTATGTATTCATTGATGAAGTAACCTTGATAGAGGACTTCATTGAAGGTGCGGCTATTTTTGCAGATATCTATGCAAGTAGTGGTATGAAAATAGTTTTATCTGGAACAGATTCTCTTGGATTTGCATTTTCAAAAGAGGAACAGCTCTATGACAGATGCATTATGCTGCATACTACATTTATTCCTTATCGTGAGTTTGAAGAGGTGTTGGGAATAAAGGGCATTGATGAGTATATCCGTTATGGCGGAACAATGAGTCTTGGTGGAATTAACTATAATGCAGATACAACCTTTTCTAATTCCAAAACGGCGGAAGAGTACATTGATACTGCAATTGCGAAAAATATTCAGCACTCGCTTAAGATGTATCAGTATGGTGGGCATTTCCGTCAGTTGCTGGATTTGTATGAGCGAGGAGAACTAACAAACGTAATAAATCGTGTGGTAGAGAATATCAACCATAGTTTTACGCGCAGTGTTGTAGAAAGAACTTTTAAGTCTCATGATATTTCTGTCACAGCTGCAAATATGCTTAGAGATAGAGAAAATCCAATAAATATCAAAGAGCATATGGATTTGGATGCAGTGACATTTGGAATTATGCAGATGCTTGATATTCTCAACAAAGAGGAACAGAGCATTGACATAGAAGATAGTCACATGATTCAGATTAAAGAGTATCTGGCGTTATTGGATTTGATAATGGAAATCGATCTTGAATCTTTGCCGGAGGTAAATCAAAAGAGTAAAGTGACGGTTATCACACAGCCTGGTATGCGATATGCACAAGCGAATGCTATCGTGGAGAATTTACTCCTTGATGCAAAATTCCAAGAGCTCTCTATTCAGGAAAGACAGCGTATATTGGAAAGATTGTTGAACGAAATCAGAGGAAGAATGATGGAGGACATTATCTTACTCGAAACAAAGATTGCAAAACCGGATAAAAAGGTATTTAAGCTACAGTTCACAGTCGGAGAGTTTGACATGGTTGTATTTGACCGGAAAACGCTTACTTGCCAGATC
>JAXJUI010000051.1:0-8479 GCA_036309165.1 Agathobacter sp.
CTCTTATTAAGAATCAAATATGCAAATAATATACCACATATTTCTTGGTTTTTCTCCCCGAAAATGATATAATTTTCTTGTACAGAAAATAGTTGCAAACGGCATTTTATTTCTTGGTTTTTGAAAAATATGAGCAACCACCGTACAAACTTTTGCTAAAAAAAGTTTTGTACGGTGGTCACTCATATTTTCCAATTCACCATTTAATAAGCCGTTTGCTACGAATATTTTCACAAAAAATTATTAAGTTGATTCAAAATAGTAGATAGTATTTATTATGAAAATGATAAAGGGGTATACTTGTAAAGAAGGAGAAACAGAACAATGTATGATGTAGCAATTATTGGGGCGGGTGTCGTAGGTTGTGCTATTGCGAGGGAGTTATCTAAGTTTGATCTTAATGCTTGCGTGATTGAACGCGAGGAAGATGTTTGCTGTGGTACTTCTAAGGCTAACAGTGCAATTATTCATGCCGGTTTCGATGCCAAACCTGGTACATTAAAGGCAAAACTTAATGTTCGAGGTAACGAAATGATGGAGGATTTAGCAAGGGATCTTGATTTTCCATTTAGACGAAATGGTTCCCTTGTTGTATGTACTAAAAACCAGGATGTAAAGGATTTAGAATCTTTACTTGAAAAAGGAAAAGCAAATGGGGTGCCCGACTTACGCATTCTAGATCGTGAGGAACTTTTAGAAATCGAGCCTAATATTGCCGATTCTGTGACACATGCGCTTTTAGCACCAACCGGTGGTATCGTGTGTCCGTTCCACATGACAATCGCATTTGCAGAAAACGCCTATGATAATGGTGTTTCCTTTTTCTTAAATACAGAAGTAACTGATATTAAAAAAACTGACGATGGATATGTAGTTTCTACAAAATCTACTACTTCCGGTGAAGCCGACGAATGCATTCCGGCAAAGGCAATTGTGAATGCAGCTGGCGTTTATGCGGACACTTTCCACAACATGGTAAGTAAGAACAAATTAAATATTATTGCTCGAAAAGGCGAATACATGCTTTTGGACAAAGTGGCTGGCGATCATGTGTCACACACTGTTTTCCAGCTTCCAAGCAAGATGGGAAAAGGTGTTCTTGTCACTCCAACCGTGCATGGGAACTTACTTCTTGGCCCAACTGCAACAGATGTTACAGATAAAGAGGCCGTAAACACAACTGCTGAAGGTCTTGATACAGTTGCTTCTCGTTGTGGACTTAGCGTCAAAAACATTCCTCTTCGTCAGGTTATCACTTCTTTTGCAGGTCTTCGTGCCCATGAAGAAAATGGTGACTTTGTAATTGGCGAATGCGCGGATGCACCAAACTTCTTCGATGCTGCCGGAATTGAATCTCCAGGCCTTTCTTCTGCTCCGGCGATTGCAGAGCTTCTTGCAGAGGAAATTGCAAAGAAACTTTCCTTACAGCCTAAGGCTGATTTTGTTAAAACGAGAAAAGGATTTATTCACGCTAGTGAACTATCACTTGATGAACGCAATTCTTTAATCAAAGAAAAACCTGCTTACGGAACCATTGTCTGTCGTTGTGAAATGGTTTCTGAAGGTGAAATTATCGATGCAATTAACCGCCCTCTTGGCGCGCGTTCTCTAGACGGTGTAAAACGTCGTACCCGTGCTGGTATGGGCCGTTGTCAGTCAGGATTTTGTGCACCAAAGGTTATGGAAATTTTGGACCGTGAAGCTCCAAACATCTCTATGCTTAATGTTTCAAAATCCGGACGTGGTTCCCAGTATATCGTTGGTTTAGACAAAGAAGTTTAGGAGGGGTGGATTGGTGAAAAACTATGATTTAGTGATTGTCGGTGGTGGTCCTGCCGGACTTGCAGCGGCAGTTTCTGCTTATGATAATGGGGTAAAAGATATTCTCGTGATTGAACGAGATCATGAATTAGGGGGAATCCTAAACCAGTGTATTCACAATGGATTCGGTCTTCATACTTTTAAGGAAGAATTGACCGGTCCTGAATATGCATCACGTTACGTAGCTTTGCTTCAGGAGAGAAATATCTCATACGTTCTCGATACCATGGTTTTAGATATCTCTGACTCAAAAAAAGTTACTGCAATGAACCGCATTGACGGTATGTTTGAAATTCAGGCAAAAGCGGTTATTTTGGCAATGGGGTGTCGCGAGAGAAGCCGTGGTGCTTTAAATATTCCAGGTTATCGTCCAGCTGGAGTCTATTCTGCTGGTACTGCACAAAGGCTTGTAAACATTGAAGGATTTATGCCTGGTAAAGAAGTTGTTATTTTAGGTTCCGGTGATATTGGACTTATTATGGCACGCCGTATGACTTTAGAAGGTGCCAAAGTTAAAGTTGTTGCAGAACTCATGCCTTATTCCGGCGGATTGAAACGAAATATCGTGCAGTGTCTTGATGACTTTGGTATCCCACTTAAATTAAGCCATACCGTTATTGACATTGAAGGAAAAGATCGTGTAACTGCTGTTACCATCGCACAGGTTGGTCCTGATCGTAAACCAATCCCAGGAACAGAAATTCGTTATACTTGTGATACACTTTTACTTTCTTGTGGACTTTTACCTGAAAATGAACTTAGTCGTGGCGCTGGAGTTGATTTATCTCCAATCACTTCAGGTCCCGTTGTTAATGATAGCTTAGAAACAAGTGTCGAAGGTATTTTTGCTTGCGGAAATGTACTCCACGTCCATGACCTTGTAGACTACGTTTCGCAAGAAGCTGGCGTTGCGGGAAAAAACGCAGCAAAATACATTCAAAATGGTGCATCAAAAGATGCAAAAACTGTTCGTATCTCCCCGGAAGGTGGAGTTCGCTACACAGTTCCAACGTTCATCCGCCCTACAGAAATGGAAGATACCCTTACGGTCCGTTTCCGTGTAGGCGATGTATACAAAAACTGCTCTATCGTTACGTATTTCGATGACGTACAGATTAACAAAAGAAAACGTCCCGTTATGGCTCCAGGAGAAATGGAACAGATTGTATTATTAAAGAATAAATTGGCGGAATTCCCTGATTTATCAAACATTCGAATTTGTATTGAGGAGGACGTATAATATGACGACGCAGGAATTGATTTGTATTGGATGTCCTTTAGGATGTAATGTTACGGTTACTATGGAGGACAATGAAGTAACCAAGGTAGAGGGAAATACTTGTCCTCGTGGTGATGCCTACGCTAGAAAAGAAGTTACAAACCCAACACGTATCGTTACTTCTTTAGTTCGTGTAAATGGAGGCACACAGGCAATGGTTTCTTGTAAAACCTCTTCGGATATTCCAAAAGGAAAAATCTTTGAAATTACGGAAGCACTTACAAAAGTTACCGTAAATGCACCAGTTGCAATTGGTGACGTTTTAGTATCAAATGTAGCAAATACAGGCGTCGATATCATCGCAACAAAAAATGTACCAATTAAAACAAAATAGACCACACAACAAAAGCTCCTCTTTCGAGGAGCTTTTCACTTATTTTTTCTTTCTTGCGACCAGCACGGTTGCGCCAATTGCGATTGAAGAAGATACCAGACATCCTAATGCGTGTATAATGGCAATAATTAGATATGCAAATCCATCAAGTCTCTCCAGCGCATCTTCAACCGTTACATAAATCCAAGCTGCTTGTCCGAACTGGTAAACACATGCAATAAGAAACAAAGCCGGAATCGTCCATATCAATACATACACCAATTTTTTCATTTTCATTCAACTCCTTTTACTTTCCCTTTTCATATACTAACAATATAAAAGCAAGAAAAAGCACTTACTTTCATCTCCATTATAGCTGAAAACAGATCAAAATAGAAATAAAAATGAGAAAGAGCCTTCTTGTTCTTCGAACAATAAGACTCTTTCTCGAGGAGTTTAGTTATGAAAATGTTTATTAATAAAAAGGGAATAATGAAAAGGAATTACTTCCTTTACAACAACTAGTATATCTAGTATATATGGACTAAATATGTACAATTTATAAACAATTTATAAAATGAATTTTAGAAATTTTATATTTTTTTTAGATTTGTAACATTGGCGAAACATTCTATATCTTCTGTGTAAAAAGTCGTTCACATAGTACTTCTTTCCCGGAATTTGCAAGGCTGTTACGGTATTCTATAGTACCTTTTTCACAATTTTCATTCAATAAATTATTTTCTTCTAATCGACGTTTCATTTCTCTTGCGGTTCCTTTTCCACCATCAAAAATTTTCACGTCAGGTCCGAGTATTTTTTGAATCGTTTTCTTAACAAATGGGTAATGCGTACAACCAAGTACTGCAGCGTCAATTTTTTCTTCTCTATAAGGGTATAAAAGCTCTGTTAAATAGCTTTCTAATTCTGCACCTTCAAGTACGCCTCTCTCTACAAAATCCATAAGCCCAGGACAGCCAAGCGGAATGATGGTTGCCTGCGTTTCAAATCTTGCAATTAAGTTATGCAATTTTTCTTCTTTGATTGTCATTGGTGTTGCCATAACGAGCACGGTCGGATGTTCTTTACATTCCACGGCCGGCTTTACAGCTGGCTCAATTCCAACAATTGGAACATTTGGATATTCTTCTCGTAACACGCGTACTGCTGCACTTGTTGCTGTATTACACGCAACCACCAATCCTTTTGCCCCTTCATCAAAAAGCATTTTTGCTGCATCACAGGTCAGTTTTCTTACTTCTTTTGTACTCTTGATTCCATATGGTGCATTCGCAGAATCACCATAATAGATATAATGTTCCTGCGGCATTATCTTTACTAATTCTTTTAATACGCTAATTCCTCCGACGCCGGAATCAATAACGGCTATTGGCTGATTCTTTTTCATATAATTTCCTCACCCATATTTATTGAATATTCAAACTATTATTGTTATAATTTTATCATATCATAACAAAAAGGAGGAGTTCTTGTGGCAGAAATTGAAGGATTACTTGGAAAATATCGACAATGTTCTTTCTGTGGACGTCCATTACCTCGCGGTTTTGAAGGCGATATGTGTCCTGCTTGTATGGAACAAGAGCTTTTCCGTGAAGTAAAGGACTTCATTCGTTCACACGAGGTAAATGAATATCAGGTTGCTGAACATTTCAACATTCCTGTCCGTGTGGTAAAAAACTGGATTAAAGACGGACGAATTGAATACAAAGAAATTGGAAACGATAATATCATCGGTATTCACTGCCAACGTTGTGGTTCTCCTGTTTCTTTTGGTACGCTATGTCCAAAGTGCTTAAAGCTTTTAAATAGCAATCATGGATATGCAGCCAACAATAGTTTTCAAAACGATGGCGGTCGCATCCATTATTTAGATAATGATAATTAATCTTTTATTAAAAACATGCACAATGTGAAATCTAAAGATTTCAAACTGTGCATGTTTTTTGTATAAATCTTTCTATTGGTCTTCTGGTCTACGAACAACCTTCTGTCTGTATTTGATGCATACAGCGTCTAAATAAGCTTTATCCGGCTCAAATCTGATAATAGACTGTCCATTTGCTCCATTACTTACTACCATTACGTAGTAAGGTGCATTTTTTCGTCCTGATGTATAATCTTTTACTTTTGCTGTTTTATCCATTTCAAATTTGCTCACAGAGCGGTCCCCTGAAGGAGCAATCTGAATTACTTCCTCCATTGTATAGCCTTTTAATGCTTTTCTACGCGCTTTGTTTGTAATTCTTGCGAAACGAACATCTCCATCAAAATATGAATATTCATATTCTTTGTTTGACATATAATTAAATAGGAACCATCCCAAACCAGAAAGCATTGCTACTGGCAAAAAATACATTCCTACGCATGAAACTAATAAAAATCCAATTGTTAATACCAATAAAAAAATCGAGATGAATCTTGTCGCACCTGTTTTGATACGAGGTACTAATACATATACTTCCGTCATCCTTATTACTCCTTTTCCTTTGCCATCCTCTTTCGTATGGACTCACTGTGCCTATTATAGACCACTCCCTTAGAAATTTCCATAGATTTTAGATTTCTTTTATAATTCTATCCTTGTTTCTATTCTCAATTTTGTTCTAGATTTTATTTTCCAATTTCGTTAAAATAGAACTGATTTTATTCCATGCAAACTAGGAGGATATTTATGAATTTTCATTTTGATAAAGAGCAATTACAAGATTTTAAAGCTAACATCAAAAAGGAATGGGCTATTACAAATGGATTAGGTGGATACGCAGGTGGCTCAATTAACGGCGCGCAAAACCGTACACATCAGGGTTATTTAATTGCCAGTCTTCATCCACCAGTTGAGCGCTACATGGTCTTTTCTAAAACAAATGAGCATTTCCTTGTTGATGATGAAATTATAAATTTTGAAACTGCTCAGCATGCAGATAAAAACGGTGCCCCTATCTATACAGAAGGCCAGAAATATCTGGAAAGTTTTGACTATGATGGCACTGTTACATTTAAATATTCAGCTAATCATATTCAATTAAAAAAGCAGCTAACTCTTGTGCAAGGTGAAAACACTGCGGCTCTTGCTTATGAGATTACAAATTCGGGCAAAGCTTGCAAATTTTTTATCACTCCTCTTATGAACTACACCGACCACAATACAGATACCAAGAAAGAAGATCTTCAGTTTGATGTTTCTTCTTCTGCAAATGGATTTTGCCTTATTCCAAAGGCAAATGAAGATGTTTGTATTCGTTTAGTTTGTAGTGAAGGTTCTTTGATTGAACGAGATGAGCTTTATGATGTCGATATGCAGCTTCAAACAGAAGTGGATAATGAAGTTCCTGGATTATTTACTCACTTTACTCCATTTGATATCTGTATTGATGTTCCTGCAAATACAACACTTCGCGTTTCTCTTATTTGTAAAGTTGGATTTATAAGCGAAAATAAAGAATTTGAAGTAGCTTCTGATGATGCCTTTTCATTGGTTGAAAAACAGTGTGAATTTTTTGATTCACTGATAAAAAAGGCTGAGTGTAAAGATGAATTCCAAGAGGCTCTTACCCTTGCAGCAAATCAGTTTTTGGCTTATCGCCAGTCAACAGGGCTTACAACCGTCCTTGCCGGCCTTCCATGGTTTACAGACTGGGGCCGTGACACAATGATTGCGTACACTGGTCTTGCACTTTCTACCAAGCGTTTTGACGATGCCCGTGACATCTTAATTACTTTTTCAAAATATGTAAAAAATGGTTTAGTTCCAAATATGTTCCCGGACACCGGGTTAGAACCTCTTTATAACACCGTAGATGCTTCTCTTTGGTATTTCTATGCAGTATATCAGTATCTCAAATATGTAGACACAAAAGAAGCTTTTGACTGTGTAGAAAAAGAAATTTATCCGGCTTTAAAGGAAATCATTAATGCATATAAAACTGGTACTCTTTTTTCTATCTACATGGAAGATGATAACCTTATTCACGCTGGGAGCGGTGTTGATCAGGTAACCTGGATGGATGTTCGTGTAGGAGATTGGGTTCCAACGCCCCGTCATGGAAAACCAGTAGAGATTAATGCACTTTGGTACAATGCGCTATGCGTTATGTCCCAATTAGCAAATAGATATGGGGAAGATGGTTCCTGCTATGAAGCCCTTGCAAAAAAGGTAAAAGAGAGCTTTTGTAAGAAGTTCTGGAACGAAAAAGACGGTTGTCTATATGATGTAGTAATGGAAGGAGATATCGGGGACGATAGTATCCGTCCAAATCAGATTTATGCCGTTTCTCTTCCATTTACCATGTTAGATGCAGATAAAGCAAAATCCGTTGTTAATGTTGTAAAAGATCAGCTTTATGCTGGAACTGGATTACGTTCTCTTACTCCTTCACACAAGGACTACCATCCAATCTATTTAGGTGCTCTTGAAAAACGTGATGCTGCATATCATCAAGGTACTTCTTGGGGATTCTTACTCGGTGGATTTATTTCTGCCTATGTAAAAGTAAATGGTAATACCAAAGAAGCTGCTAATGAGGCTCTTGAATTCCTTGCTCCAGTCAAAAAGCACTTAGCTGAGGAAAACTGTATTGGTTCTATTTGTGAAATTTTTGATGGAGATGCACCTCATTTTGGACGCGGCTGTTATGCACAGGCGTGGAGTGTTGGCGAGGTGCTTCGCTGCTATACTGAAGATATTCTTCCTAATCTATCATAAAGTATTTGTCATAATAAACTCTTTGAGGAGACTTGCAAACAAATTGCAGGTCTCTTTTTTTGAAATAGATTTAGGATAAATTTACTATGATTTTTCCCTTGACACATGAGTGTTCTTCATGTAAAATTCTATTTGTTGCTGATAGCGAGCCCAGTTAGCTCAGATGGTAGAGCAAAGGACTGAAAATCCTTGTGTCTTTGGTTCGATTCCGAAACTGGGCACTTTTTATTAAAAGTCTTGTTTAGCAAGGCTTTTTTTATGCTTAAAAATATATATTTATTATAGTAAGCTTTCGAGCGTTTTTGCTTTAGTATCAATACAATATGAGTATTAAGTACTTGTA
>JAXJUI010000052.1:0-4046 GCA_036309165.1 Agathobacter sp.
ACTGGAGAACAGTCGTATTACGGTAATGTTAAGTCAGATTCAACCTCATTTTTTATATAATTCGTTAACCAGTGTAATGGATCTGTGCGATAGAAATCCTAAGCAGGCAAAAGCTGCTATTGCAGACTTTGCGGATTATTTGCGAGGAAATTTATCTTCTTTAAAAACAGAGAATCTGATATCGTTTGAAACAGAGCTGGAACACATCGAAAAGTATTTGCGATTGGAAAAGCTTCGATTTGAAGATGAATTGGAAGTGGTGTATGATATTCAGGCACGGGACTTTATGCTTCCGGCATTGTCTGTACAGCCGCTGGTAGAAAATGCGGTAAAGCACGGCGTTGGTCAGAAGATAGGCGGAGGAACGGTCACTATCCATACAACCGAAACGGAAAATGAGTATATCATTTGCGTAACAGATGATGGTGTCGGCTTTACAGAGGGCGAATATGCAGATGATGGTGGTACACATGTTGGGATTGAAAACATTAAGAAACGATTGGATATGATGATAAATGCCAGATTGGAAATGGAAAGTAAGAAAGGAATCGGGACAAAGGCTTGTATCTTTATCCCCAAAAGGAGAGATGAAACATGCATATCATAGCAACAGATGATGAACAAAGTGCATTGAATGTATTAATGGGAGCTATTAGCGAAGCGGTTCCCCTTGCTACGGTACATGGCTTTCGCAATCCGTTGGAAGCACTGGAACTTATGAAAGAAACAAAATGTGAGATTGCTTTTTTGGATATACAGATGCGTGAAATGAGTGGTATTGTACTTGCGAGGAAATTAAAAGAAATATATCCAAAGGTAAATATCGTATTTGTGACAGGGTATTCACAATACGCGAATGAAGCATTTGCCCTACATGCAAGCGGTTATGTGTATAAACCGGTAACAGCCGACAAAATCGTAAATGAAATGGAAAACCTGCGTAATCCGGTTAAGTGGAAGGATACGGGGATTTTGGTGAATACCTTTGGAAATTTTGAACTGATAGTGAACGGAGAAGAAGTTTCTTTTGGCAGAGCAAAGTCGAAAGAGATGCTTGCTTATCTGGTGGATAAGAAAGGAAAAACTGCAACAAGGAAAGAACTTGCAACAGTATTGTTTGAACGGGAAGATTACTCCAGAGCTACACAGGATTACCTGTCAAAGATAGTGAAAGAATTAGTGGATGTTTTGGAACGTGTCGGGGCAGAAAAAATATTGAAACGTGGATTAAACAGCTATGCTGTGGATGTGGATGCTTTTTACTGTGACTATTATGAGTACGAAAAAGAAAATGCGACGCCTGAGGAATTGAATCGGTTTCAGGGAGAATACATGAAACAATACAGTTGGGCAGAAGTAACACTGGCAAAATTATATTGGGAAAAAGAGCTTATGAAATAAAAAAGGCCTATGTTTTGTCCTAGCAAGTATAGGACAATAGTATTAGCGTTTTTTGTGGCTTAGAAAGCACATGAGGAAAAAACGAATCATACAAACATAAGGTTCGTTGTCGTAGGAAAAAGAACAAAGTAAAAAGAGTAGGAAGATTGGAGTTGATCTTTCTGCTTTTTTTTATAAAAAATTTCTTTGAATGGGCCTTTTGTCCTACGTTTTATCCTAGCGAGGTGGGTAAAATGATACATAGACGTTGGGTTAAAAAATACATAGAGTCAAAAAATAGAGAAATGGAGAGTGATTATCTATGAAGAAAATGAAAGAAAGGATATTTAGCATAGTGCTTACCTTGGTGATGGTAGTAGCACTTTTTGCAGGTATGGCACCGATGGATGTGCATGCGGCTGCTACGCAAGAGCCTACGGAGGAAGAGTTAAATTGTATATTAACTACAGTTGATGTAACACTTGAGGTTGGAGCGCAATACATTCAATGTTCGCAATTACCTGAGGTTACAAGTGAAAATTATAAATGGGCATATTTCTATTATCCAGCTCCTTCTAATATGGAGGGATATGAAGAATGTGTTCTTGGGTTGATAGCTAGCGTACAGGAAACAATTGGAGTGACAACAATGAGTAATTGTAAGGCTGCTCACCGGGAAAAGTATAATCAGTTAATAAATGAAATCCCTTCGAACGGGCAGATACCTGTAAGTGGAGATGGATATGGATTGCTTTACATTGTGCAGATTTACGATTATCCTATAGATGTTAGCGATTCAGGTTACCGTTATTATTATAACAAGGTGGCAATGTTTGATGTTTCTAAGGGCGGAACAGTTCAAATGGCTTAGTTGGGGAAGAAACAACTCCAATATCTATTACCCAACAGCCAGAGTCAGTAACTGTTAATATAGGAGCAAAAGTAACATTTAGCGTAACAGCAACTGGTGATAATTTGACTTATAAGTGGCAGGTTGCCTATGGCAGTGATAAAGAATTTGGTGATGCTTACGGTAATGGAAACGGTACGGCAACTTTCACAACAGATGGAACAGACAAAGATTTTAACGGATATCGATACAGATGTATCATAACAGATGAAAATGGAAATAGTGTGACATCAGATGTGGCCACACTGACTTTAATAGGTGCTGAACCACCAACGGAGATACCAGGTGTATCAATTGCCAAAACTGCGGATGGCTATAAAGTAACCGGTCTTGGAGCTGTAGAAGAGGGCTATAGATGGGGATATTGTCCATATACATTACGTGAAGGTGAGGATTTGGATGGAGCTGTTACAGCAAAGCTTAACGAACATCTTACAGATGGACCATGGCAGAATGAAATAGCAAATTCTTTTGACGAATCATATGAAATTACGACCTATACATTCCCAGGACGAGCTCCTGAATCTATTGATAACTATGATTACATAGAAATCGTGAAATTAAACGAGAATGGTTTTCCTAGCGAAGTAGCAGTTTTACCATTGCCAAAAGATGCTGCACCAGAAGTTACATATGATATTACCCTTGACAGAACAAATTATGCAGACGGATATGTTGAACTCTATACATATAATAGCGAGGGAACTAATGTAGCTGTTACTCAAGAAAATAATGCTACAATCGCGATGCCAGAAGGTGGAAAAGTAAGAGTATTTGCAGGTTCCGCGTTTACAGTAACAGCAGAAGGCGCAACAGTTGGTGAAATGCTGAATGCAGGTGAAGAAGGATACTATTATGAAATCACAAACTTCACAGGAGATACTACAGTAGTAGTAAATCCAAGACAGAATGCACCTGTTCATACACATTCTTTAACATTAGTACCAGCAAAAGCAGCAACATGTACTACAGATGGTAACAAAGCATATTATACATGTTCAGGCTGTGATAGTTTATTTACAGATGCAAACGGAACTACTACTACAACAGCAGAGGCTGTAAAGATTGCAGCGTTAGGACATGACTGGACCGGAGAATGGACAATTACCAAAGAAGCAACCGCAACAGAAGAAGGAAAGAAAGAAACTCTTTGTGAAAGAGATGATTGTGGCCAGAAAAAGGTAGTAATTATTCCTATAACTGGAACAACAGACGATAATGCTAACCTTGAAAAAGATGCAGAGGTAGAGCCGGAAGCACCGATTGATGAAGCAACACTTAATAATTCCAAAGAGGAATTATTAGGAGCCGGTAATATCTTTGAAGACGCAGAAAAAGCGCAGATTGAAAACGGAACAGATGCAAGAGTCTGGCTTGAAGTCACTAAGACAGACGAAAGTGCTATTGCGTCAACTGATAAGGCTAAGATTGAGCAGGAAGCAACCCAAATTATGGGTGATAATCTGGTGATTACTTATTTTGACGCTGATTTGTTTAAACAGGTAGGAACTAATGAAAGAACGCCTGTTCCGGAGCCGGGTATTGCAATAAAGATTACAATTACAATTCCGGATGAATTATTAAATAGTGATGGAACGATTTCTCGTGAGTATCAGATTATCAGATTACATGAGGGTCAGGTAGATGTAATCAGTGGAACTTTTGATTCTGCAACAGGTGAATTTACATTTGAGTCAGATAAATTCTCGACTTATGCGATTGTTTATAAAGATGTGCCGGTGAATGATGACGATGA
>JAXJUI010000053.1:0-73891 GCA_036309165.1 Agathobacter sp.
GGTCTAGACTGAATATTAATCATATTCAAGTTATTGTAAATAAAATGTGAAAGCATATGATACAAAGAACCGCTTTCATGCTTAATTTCAAAACAAATGCTGATTTTGTTTGCATTTTCATTATAAACACGTTTATTTGTCACAATAATAAAACGTGTGCAGTTATTTTTATTATTTTGAATTGCCTCTTCCAAAACGTCTAAATCATAGATATCGGCTGTAATTCGACTAGCAATCGCTGCCTTTGTCTTATCATTTTCATCCTTAATTGTTTTTGCACAAAGTGCAGTATTTTTCATACTGATTTTTTGCCAGTCTTTGTGCTTTTCTAGAAAGTCACTACACTGTAAAAGTGGCTGTGGATGTGAATATACTACTTCAATATCGTCCATTGTTGCACCTTTGACACCCAAAAGCGTGTTGTCAATTTTTAAAATCTGCTCACCAACAATATAGTTATCATATTCTACAAGCAAATCATAATTTTCAGAAACAATTCCCGCTGACGAATTTTCGATTGGCAAAACAGCATAGTCTGCTTCGTTATTTTTAATCGCTTCCATGGCATCCTTCCATGTATCCACATTAAACGAATCACATTCTGTACCACAAAACTCTTGCATGGCTTGCTGACTATAGGCACCTTCTACTCCTTGGAATACAATCCTTGCATTTGAAAAATCAATATTTTTCTTTTGAAAACCAAGTTCCTCTTTTTGACCATGCTCCGTAAGAAGCTGATACTGTTTTTTTCGACTCATTGCCATAATTTGTTCAAACAACTCACGAATTCCATTCTTTGTAAACTCACTGGATGCTTTCTTAGATAATGTATCTAGTTTCTGTAATTCTCGTTCTTTGTCAAAAACTTTCTTTCCAACAGAAATTTTATATTCAGCAACACCTTTTGCAATTTCCATCCTCTTTTCATATAACTCAACAATTTGATTATCAATTACATCAATTTCATCTCTTAACTGCAATAAATCTTTCATTCCGAAGTCTCCTCATTTCTTATTAAGAAAATAATAGTACAACCTTTTTTGAAAGGCAAGTCTACCTTGAAAGAAAGCATAGAAAAATGTATACTTTTATTAGGAAATCAATACAATGTACAAAGGAGATTCCTTATGAAAAGAAGAATAAAAACAATTGCCAAATGGTTCATTATTGTTTTTGTAATATGTGCAATTATTGCCGCAAGCCTTATAAACTATTTCCGGTCAAGAGTCAAATACAATGACTCATTTGTAAACGGAAATACACCAGGGAATTTATATAATGCTGGTCTGTTTTGTGAGCATAATGGAACCATCTACTTTGCAAATCCAGACGATGAAAATACACTTTATTCGATGGATTCAAATGGAAATAATTTAAAAAAGCTTTGTTCAGACACTATAATGTATATCAACGCTGATGATAACTACGTTTACTACGTTAGAAATAACACAAAGGATAAAACTGACTTTTCTTTCTTTTCTTTTAACAACAACAGTTTGTGTCGTATTTCTAATAAAGGTGGCGATGTCACGATTTTAGATGAAGATCCATGTATTTATGCATCACTAATTGGAAACTACATCTACTATCTGCATTACGATAAAAAACAAGCCACAACCCTTTATCGAATCAAAATCGATGGTACACAAAAAGAACAGGTAATGGATCATTATGTTTTTACCTGTTCTGCACTTGAAGACTGTTTTTACTATAATGGATTATCTGACGGTTCCATTTATCAGTACAACACAAGTGATGAATCAAATCACATGATTTACAACTGTAATGGATATAAACCAATTCTTACTAGTGAAAACGATTTATACTATTTAGATGTAGATGATAATTTTTCTTTAGTACATACAAATATCAGCTATGATAATCCAACTGTTTTGTCAGATGAAAGCATTGATTTATACAACGTGTATGGAAGCTATATTTATTTCCAAACCAATTCAGATGAACCAGCACTTTGCCGTATTAAAAATGATGGTTCTGGTTTTGAACAGCTTCTCTTGGGAACATATACAAATATTCATGTCACCTCGCAATATTTATATGTAACTGATTTTAAAACAGGAATTGTACAATATACATCCACATCAAATCCTGGTGAATTCATTCAATTCCATCCAGGGGTGATTAAAGAGTAGGCAAAATCCATTTTTAAATCTCTGCAAAAATCAAATTGGAAGATGGAAATATTAATTATTCCATCTTCCATATCACTTTATCAGCTTAATTTTTTGTGTTTTCTAATTCTTATTTCTCGAATTCGACAACTTGGGATTTATTTTATTGACATCACATACACCTGACAAGGATTCCACTCATCCCATAAAGTTGGAAATACTTCGAACTCCTTAAACCCCAATGACAAGTAAAACATATTAGTATTGTCATAGTCTTCATACTTACCCATTTGTACTGTTTTAACTTGAATAAAAGAATATCCATTTATCTTGGCAGATTCATAAGCCACGTTAAATAAAGTTCTTCCAATTCCCTTGCGATGATATTCTTTTCGAACCCCCATAACATATAATTCGACTGTATCTTTTCCAGTCTCATACAAGTACAAAAATCCAATGATTTTATCGTCATCATAAGCACACCAGAATAATTGATTAACACTCTTTGTAATGTATTCTTCTCTTGCCTCTGGAATTCCAAACCAATCTTCAAGAGATTCTAGCACTTCTCTTGTCACTTTCCTTTTTTCTTCTTGTTCTTGTAATTGAACTATTCTAATCAAAATATTTTCTCCTTACAAATTCCTAATTATCTGCATCTTCTTGCCCTTCGGACGAGAAGCATCCCTCGCTCTAAAGAGCTCGGTCAATTGTTTTTTAGGATTGAATGCTATGATTATTCTCGATAATTTGTACTCTTTCTCTAACAAATCTAAATACTTTTACATTACCATCCATTTCAACAGAATCTATGCGAAAGAAACATTTTTTTGTATAAAACTTCACATTTTCTTCTTTGTCTGCCGGAGTTATTAATGTAAACTTCTCCCAATCATCATAATGTGACAACGCATAATTGAATGCTTTTGTTCCAATTCCCTTTCTCTGAAATTCAGGTATTATACATAAACAACCAACTTCATATTGCTTTGTTTCTACCTTCTTACAGGAGATTACACCAACAGGTTTTTCATCACAAAGAATAATAAACTTTGGGAAATTAATTATTGACTTTTTCATCATTTCCTTTGTTTTTCCATATCCTGGACACTCTCCGTATTTTATGTAATCACTATAAAAAGCCGCGTTATAAATGTCTATAAGTAATTCTGCATCTTCAATATCTGCTTTTCTGTATTCAATTTCCATACAACCCCCTATAAAAATAGAATAATTTTTCTGAGACATTAAGCATGACAAATGGGCGCTCCTTATGACAAAAGGGCTATCCTCGTGGCAAAAAGAACGTCCCCAAAATCAAAAATCAAATAAAGAAAGCTGATTCGATTCTGGAATATCTCCAAAAAGATTTAAATCACTCATAAGTTCTACAATCGTTTTCGAAACTTTGGTACGCTCTCTAAAGTCATCTTTAGAAAGGAATGGTCCATCTTTTGCAGCTTCTGCAATTGCTACTGCCGCATTATCACCTAATCCATCAATAGAATTAAAAGATGGCAATAATTTTCCGTCTACAATTTGGAAACGGTTTGGATGTGATTTAAATAAATCGATTGGAAGAAATTCAAATCCACGTGCATACATTTCCTGTACAAGTCGCATATCTTTTAGCACATCCTGTTCTTTTTTCGATAAACTATCTGCCCTCGATTTATAATCCTTTAGATACACTTCGAGTTTTTCTCTTCCAAGACACATAAGCTCATAGCTAAATCCACTCGCACGTATCGAAAAATATGCTGCGTAATACGCTAAAGGATAATAAACCTTACAGTAAGCAATACGCCATGCCATCATTACATAGGCAGCTGCGTGCGCTTTCGGGAACATATACTTAATCTTTTTACATGACCAGATATACCAATCCGGTACGCCATGTGCAATCATATCTTCTTCCCATTCTGGCTTTAATCCCTTTCCTTTTCGAACCGATTCCATGATGGTGAAGGATTCTTCAGAGTCAAGTCCCATACTAATGAGGTAAATCATAATGTCATCTCGGGTACAGATACAAGTCGAAATTGTTGCCGTCCCTTCTTGAATCAGAGTCTGTGCATTACCAAGCCAAACGTCCGTACCATGAGAAAGTCCTGCAATTCGAACCAAATCTGTAAATTCTTTTGGCTGGGTATCCATTAACATTCCCATCGCAAAATCCGTACCAAATTCTGGAATTCCAAGTGCTCCTAACTGACATCCACCGATATCTTCCGGTGTAATACCAAGCGCTGAAGTATCCTGAAACAGTGACATAACAGCCTTATCATCCAATGGAATCTGTGTTGGGTCCACGCCTGTTAAATCTTGCAATACACGAATCATAGTTGGATCGTCGTGTCCAAGGATATCAAGTTTTAATAAGTTGTGGTCAATCGAATGATAATCAAAGTGTGTGGTTGTAATATCCGTAGTCATATCGTTTGCCGGATGCTGAATTGGAGTAAAAGTATTAATTTCTTCCCCCATTGGCAAAACAACAATTCCACCAGGATGTTGTCCCGTTGTTCTATGTACACCAACACACCCCATTGCAATTCGTTCCACTTCACAACTTCTCTTTCGTACACCACGCTCTTCAAAATAATTTTTTACATATCCAAATGCTGTCTTATCTGCAAGCGTTCCAATTGTACCCGCCTTATAAGTCTGACCTTCACCGAAAATAATTTCCGTATACTTATGGGCTTTTGCTTGGTATTCTCCTGAGAAGTTTAAGTCGATATCCGGTTCTTTGTTCCCTTTAAATCCCAGGAAAGTCTCAAAAGGAATATCAAACCCCTCTTTTGTCAAAGGCTTACCACAATTTGGACAAATCGCATCAGGCATATCGCAGCCGCCTCGGCCCGAGAATGCTTTTACCCTTTCTGTATCAAACTCACTATATTTACAATGCTTACACAAATAATGGGCTTGAAGAGGATTAACTTCTGTAATACCAGACATCGTTGCAGCAAACGAACTTCCTACCGAACCACGCGAACCTACCAGATAACCATCTTCATTTGATTTCCAAACCAGTTTCTGTGCGATAATATACATAACCGCATATCCATTACTAATAATGGAATTTAATTCTCTTTCTAATCTGGCTTTTACAATTTCCGGAAGTTCTTCTCCGTACATACTATATGCCTTACGGTAACAAATATCTCGAAGCATCTGATCTGAATTTTCAATTACCGGCGGACATTTATCTGGACGAACCGGTGAAATAAGTTCACACATATCCGCAATTTTGTTTGTATTTGTAATTACAACTTCTTCAGCCTTCGCACTTCCTAAATAAGCAAATTCTGCCAACATCTCCTCTGTCGTTCTTAAGAATAACGGCGCCTGATCATCAGCATCTTTAAATCCTTTTCCTGCCATAATAATTCGACGATATATTTCATCTTCCGGATTTAAAAAATGTACGTCACATGTAGCAACAACAGGTTTATCGAACTGCTCACCAAGTTTAACAATTTTTTTATTAATTGCAATCAGGTCTTCATCACTCGCAATTGGAGAATCTTCATCTCTTACCATAAATGCATTATTTCCAAGTGGCTGAATTTCTAAGTAATCATAATAGTCTACCAATCTAACAATCTCTTCTTCTGGCCGACCATTTAAAATTGCTTTATATAATTCCCCAGCTTCACATGCTGTACCAAGTAAAAGTCCATCGCGATATTGATTAAAAAGTGATTTAGGAATACGAGGCCTTCTATGATAATATTTTATGTGTGATTCAGAAACCAATCGATACAAATTCGTTCTTCCCTGATCACAAGTAGCTAATATAATGGCATGATAAGTTGGCAGCTTCATAATATTCTCTACTGAAGATTTTGCCATTTTGTTTACTTCATCGAGTGTATAAATGCCACGTTCTTCTAGCATGGTTATAAACTTTACAAATATTTCTGCTGTACAAGCCGCATCATCCACTGCTCGATGATGATGCTCTAAAGATATACCAAGAATTTTTGCAACATTATCTAATTTAAATCGATTAAGCTGAGGTAACAAAACTCGTGCAAGAGCAACCGTATCCAAAATGGAAGGAGTACAATCCATTCCAAGATTTTCACAATTCTTTTTAATAAAGCTCATATCAAAGTCTGCATTATGCGCAACCATAACACATCCTTCACAAAATTCCATAAATTTTGGAAGAATCTCCTCAACTAATGGCGCATCCATAACCATATCATCACGAATAGAAGTCAACTGTTCAATTCGAAACGGAATCGGAACCTGCGGATTAATAAAAGTAGAAAAACGATCCACTATCTTCCCATCCGATACCTTAACAGCACCGATTTCAATAATCTTATTCTTTTCCGGACTAAATCCTGTTGTTTCAATATCAAAAACAACATAATCATCCAATAAACTTTGGTTTTTACTATTCACAACAATATCTTTTGTATCATCTACAAGATATGCTTCTACCCCATAAATAATTTTAATCGGATCATCCTTTTGTAAAGAATGAAGTGCTTCCGTAAATCCCTGTACATCACCATGATCTGTAATTGCAATTGCTTTATGTCCCCAGGCTCTCGCGCAACTGATAATATCTTTTGCATCAGATACCCCATCCATATCACTCATTTTAGTATGACAATGAAGTTCCACACGTTTTTCCGCACTATTATCCATACGAGAGCTTGTAAAGTCAGGAATCTTCTTCACTCCAACAATTGAAGTAATTCCAAGCTCACCATCATATTTATCTACATTCGCAACACCTTTTACTTTAATGAAACCACCTTTTTTGATTGTTCCAAGCAATTCTGGAACATCATCATTTCGTGCAAACATTTTAAGCACAATCGTATCTGTAAAGTCTGTCATCGAAAAAATAATGATTGTCTTCTCGTTTCTAATTTCCCTTGTTTCTACAGACAATATTTTCCCTCGAATTACAACCTCACCGATAGGCCCATCTATTTTTTCTATATCTAGTGTTTCTTCTTCAAAATCTCTTCCATACACAACATCTGGATTTGTAGACTTTTTAACAGAATCTCGTTCAAATTTCTTGCGAAATTCTCCTTTTTTCTCAAAGGCATTTTTCCTATTTGCAAGATTTCCTTCATCTTCTAGTACTTTTGCATCATTTTTTTCTACACTACCACTAGTGTTATTTGTCGATAAAGCAACATTTTCTTGTGGTTTTTCTACATTTTCTTCAGATGTAATTTCCTGATTTTCTTCCTGATTACATCCAAATTTCGTACGTGCAATGATGTTTTGCACCTCTTGTTCAATCTGTTTCTCTGAATTCTTACGATGCTTACTTAATTTAGGTTCTCTAAGCTCAACATCTAGTATCATATCCATACCACAACGTTCGCAAATAACCTTCTCCAAAAACTCTATAATCTCTTGTGATTTGGTTTTTACAATAAAGGTTTCTTCCAACGAAAGCTTTACTTTCTTATCACCTTCAAACTCAAATTTTCCAGTCCGAAGTGCACTTGCTTCCATTTGACTATACTGTTGTAATTCTTCAATGATACTATCAAAATATTCATCAAATAAAGCTTCTAGAGTATACTGTCCCGAAAGTGTAAATGTCTCAATAATTTTGACATCTTTATATTTATCTCGAAAAATCTGCTCTGCAATCAGTTTCTCTAATTTCCATATATTCTTTTTAAAAATCAGTCTTTCTGCATGCAAATAAATGCGAATCTTGGAATGATCATGATTCGCACTTATTTTTGTTACTTCTGTTTTATTAAGCAATTGTTCCAATTCCTTATCTAAAGATAAGGAAGGAAATGTTTCAAGAAATGCTTTAGACATTGATTACTTTCCCCAGTGATCTAATTCATATTGTAATTCTGATAACAACTTATCTTCTGGAACCTTACGGTCAACTTCCCCATTTTTAATAATTAATCCTTCGCCAATTCCTCCAGCGACACCAAGATCTGCCTCTTTTGCCTCTCCCGGGCCATTTACCACACATCCCATTACTGCAACTTTAATGTTAAGGGATGGATAATTTGCAACAAGTGTCTCTACTTTATTTGCAAGACCAATCAAATCGATTTTTGTACGTCCACAAGTCGGACATGATACAACCTCAATTCCACCTGTACGAAGTCCAAGTGTACGAAGAATGAGTTTTGCCGACTTAATCTCTTCTACCGGGTCACCAGTTAATGAAACACGAATGGTATCACCAATTCCCTGTCCCAAAATGAGTCCTAATCCAACAGATGATTTAATATTTCCACTTATAATAGTTCCTGATTCTGTAATTCCAACATGAAGTGGATGATTGGTTCTTTCGGCAATAAGCTCATGTGCTCTTACACACATCATTACATCTGATGATTTGATGCTAATAACCAAATTATCATAACCCATATCTTCAATAATTTTGACATTATATAGGGCACTTTCTACGATACCTTCTGCTGTTACACCATTATATTTCTCTACCAAGTGCTTTTCTAAAGAACCACTATTTACACCAACGCGAATTGGAATATTTTTTTCTTTTGCAACATCAACAACTGCCTTAATTCGATCCACACTTCCAATATTTCCGGGATTAATACGAATTTTATCAGCCCCATTTTCCATCGCTGCGATTGCAAGTTTATAGTCAAAATGAATATCTGCAACAAGTGGAATAGTAATCTGTTTTTTAATTTCTTTAATAGCAAGAGCTGCTTCCATAGTTGGAACTGCACAACGAACAATGTCACATCCAGCTTTCGTTAGCGCATTAATTTGTGCTACTGTAGCTTCTACATCTTCCGTTTTTGTATTTGTCATTGACTGAATCAAAATCGGACGATCTCCACCAATTACACGATCACCAATTTTCACTTCATGTGTCTTCATCTTCTTCAAAATAATACTTTCCATATCATCCACCTGTTTTACTTTCCTATTCTAAATAAATAGCTTTCGAATATCGTTAAACATAACAACCACCATAAGAAGTAACAAAAGTACAATTCCGATTAAGTGCACAACGCCTTCTTTATTTGGGTCTATTTTCTTTCCACGAATTGCTTCTACAATAAGAAATACCATTCTTCCACCATCGAGGGCAGGAATTGGCAACAAATTCATTACACCAAGGTTTGCAGATAACAATATTCCCCAATTTAACATATTGATAAATATGATAAATGCGCCCTCTGTGGCAGCCTGTTCATAGGTGTCGCCCATTGCACTAACAATACCTACCGGACCACTCATCTCGTTTACAGACGCCCCACCGGTAAAAAGCATTTTAATACTCTGAACTGTCGAATAAATCCAATATTTCACTTCATAAAAACTATGCGTAAAACACTCACCCAAACTTGCTTTTTGTCTTGCAGAGGTTCCATAAAATCCGTATAAATAACGTCCTGATTCCTCATCTAACTTTGGTGTTAAGGTTGTCGTTGTTGTCTTACCATCACGAAGATAAGTTACCTCTACCGGTTCTCCTTCATGAAACAATGAATACACACTGATTTCACGGTAAAAATGTACGCGATAATGCCCCATTTTTACAACTTCGTCACCCGCTTGCATACCTGCTTCTTCTGCAGCATAGCCTTCTAAAACATCTGTAATTACAGGTCTATCAAAACCAATACACAGCATCATAATAAAAGAAAATACAAAAGCCATGATAAAATTGAAAAATGGTCCTGCAAAAACAACACTCATTCTAGCCCAAACAGACTTATTCGAAAAAGCTCTTCCATCTGTAGATTCTTCATCCTCGCCTTCCATCATACATGCTCCACCAAAAGGCAAAAGCTTTAAAGAATATTTTGTTTCACCTTTTGTAAATCCAACAATAGTTGGACCAAGTCCTAACGAAAATTCATTTACGCGAATTCCATTTGCCTTTGCAAGCAAAAAATGCCCTAATTCATGAAAGAGAATAATAATACTAAATATAATAATTGCAATTAAAATCTTCAAATTACCACCTACTGTTTATGAATTCATAAACTTCCTGTTCTGTCGTCAAAATTTCATCCAATGTTGGATTATCAATAAACTTACATTCGTTCATAGATTCTTCAATAATTCTTACAATGTCAAGATAAGCGATTTTTCTTTCTAAAAACAATGCAACTGCCTTTTCATTTGCTGCATTAAATGCAGTAGGGATATTTCCTCCCCTTCCCATTGCCTCATACGCTAAAGCTAACCCTCTAAAATTCTCTGTATCAGGCTTTTCAAAGGTTAAACTTCCCATTTCAAACAAATCCAAACGTTTGCCAGAAAGATTTCTTCTTTCTGGGTAATACAAAGCATACTGGATTGGTAATCGCATATCCGGTGTACCAAGCTGCGCAATAACAGCACCATCTTCATACTCTACCGCCGAGTGAATCACACTTTGTGGATGAACAACAACCTGAATTTGCTCAAGTGTAACATCAAACAACCACTTAGCTTCCATTACTTCTAAACCTTTGTTCACAAGTGTAGAAGAATCAATTGTAATTTTTTGGCCCATTTCCCAGTTTGGATGTTTAAGGGCATCTTCAACCTGGATATTTTGTAATTCATCAACAGTTCTGCCACGGAATGGACCACCTGACGCTGTTAAAAGAATCTTATTAATTCTATTCGTTTTATTTCCTTGTAATGATTGAAAAATTGCACTATGTTCGCTATCAACCGGTAAAATAGATACACCATTTTTCTTTGCAAGTGGCATAATAATATGCCCTGCGGTTACCAAAGTTTCCTTGTTTGCAAGAGCAATATTTTTTCCAGCTTCAATAGCTGCAATCGTTGGACGGATACCTAACATACCAACAATAGCTGTAACAAGAATCTCTGAATCCGGATGAACAGCCACTTCAATCAAGCCATCCATTCCTGCCAAAATCGAAATATTTAAATCTTTTGTACTCTCCTTTAATGCAAGTGCATCCTCTTCCTTCCACACACTTACTAATTTAGGCCGAAATCTTCTCATCTGTTCTTCCATGAGTTTAATATTCCCACCACAGGAAAGTGCAACAACTTCGATATCTCCTTGTTCTAAAACAACTTCTAATGTTTGCGTACCAATGGATCCTGTCGAACCTAAAATCGCAATTTTTTTCATTCTCATATCAAATTCTCCACTTTAAAACTAAAATGTAAAATAATACCCAATTCCATTTGCAAAAATAGAAAGTGCAAAATAGATAATTGGAGCTGTAATAATCATACTGTCAAATCGGTCCAAAATCCCACCATGTCCTGGAATTAATGTACCATAGTCTTTGATATCATAGTTTCTCTTAATTGCTGATGCAGCCAAATCTCCAACCATTGAAATAAGTGCCGCAATCATGGAAGCCACAACAATAAAGATAATCTGGTCTGTCACTAAATTCATTTGTTTACTAAATACCATACAGTAAATAAACGATAACAATCCCGCACCAATCACGCCTCCAACTGCACCTTCAACGGATTTCTTAGGGCTAAGAATTGGTGACATTTTATGCTTTCCAATAAGTTTTCCTACACAATATGCAGATGTATCGCATCCCCAAGAACAGATAAAAATAAGGAATGTTAAATATACTCCATGTTCCATATAACGGATTTGTGGAACAAAACTAAGCATAACTGCAACATAGAAAAATCCAAAAAATGTTGCCATCACTTGTTTTGCATCAAATTTAGGATATGCAAATACATAAATAAATAAGAGCAAAATCAAAAATGTCATATACAGCAACATATCATTTGATAAAACCTGAAATTTACAATTTACATAAAATAGTATTGCAACAAGATATCCTGGCATAGCTAGAACACTCTTTTCCACTTTAAATACACGGTAAAGTTCATACATTCCAATAAGAGAAATGATAAGTGTTCCAACCAAAAGCACATCAGCATTAGGAATAATAAGTAACATTGCAACGAGTACCAATACGATACCACTAATCAATCTTGTTTTAAACATAGAAAGCCTCCCAATTATTCTTCTTTTAAGGCACCAAAGCGTCTATCTCTTTTGTTATACGCTTCAATTGCTTTTTCTAATTCTTCTTTATGAAAATCTGGCCATGGAACATCCGTAAAATAGAACTCCGAATATGCAAGCTGCCACAACAAATAATTCGACAAACGTTGTTCTCCACTTGTTCGAATCAACAAATCTGGGTCTGGTAATTCATTGGTATCTAAATATTTAGAAAAGGACTCCTCACTCAAATCTTCTAATGCAAATTTTCCTTCTTTTTCATCTTGCATCATTTTTCTCATTGCACGAACCATTTCATCACGACTACCATAATTTATTGCAATCGTCAGATTTAGTCCTGTATACTTTGCTGAGACTTCTTCTAACTCTTTAATCTTCTTTTGAAAAGACTCTGCAAGTCTTGTTTTGTCCCCGATAATTCTCACTCGAATATTATTTTTATCCGCTGTCTTTAAGCAGGTTTTTAAATAGTTTTCCAACAATCCCATAAGCGCTGATACTTCTGAATCTGGACGATTCCAGTTTTCTGTAGAAAAAGCATAAAATGTCAAATACTTAATTCCCATTTTATACGCATCACGGCATATTTCTTCTACATTTTTTGCTCCCATAGTATGCCCATAATTACGAGGCATACCTTTGCTTTTTGCCCAGCGACCATTTCCGTCTAAAATAATTGCTACATGCTGTGGAATTTTCATATAGAACCTCTTTTCCTTTTTTGTATCATTCCAAAAAAGGGACATGCCAAAGGCCATGTCCCCAAAATGTATCCTATACTGTAAGAATTTCTTTAGATTTTGCTTCAATTGCTTTATCGATTTTTGCAATATAAGAGTCTGTAAGTTTCTGTACTCCGTCTTCTAAATCCTTCACTTCATCTTCTGAGAGACCTTCGGCTTTTCCAGCTTTTTTCATATGGTCAATCGCATCTCTACGGATGTTTCGGATAGCAACTTTTGCATCTTCACCTTTTTTCTTAATGTCTTTTGCTAATTCTTTTCTTCTTTCCTCTGTTAATTCTGGGAATACAAGACGAATTACCTTTCCGTCATTTGATGGATTAATTCCAATATCTGAACACATAATTGCTTTTTCGATTTCTTTTACCATAGAAGCTTCCCATGGTGCAATCTGAATCATTCTTGGTTCAGGAACACTTACGTTTGCAACACTCTGAATTGGTGTTGGTGTTCCATAATAATCTACACGAATCTTATCTAACACATGTGGATTTGCACGTCCTGCACGAACTCCAGCATATTCTTCTTCAAGATTCTGTAATGATTTCTGCATTTTTTCTTCATATACTGATAATCTTGCGTCCATATTATCCTCCTATTATACCGTAACTTTTGTTCCGCTAAATTCTCCGCTCATCGCTTTTACAATACTATCTTCTTCATTCAAACCAAATACAAACATTGGCATTTTGTTTTCCATACACATAATAGATGCTGTCAAATCAACAACTGCAAGTTTCTTATCGATAACTTCCTGAATAGACACCTCATCATATTTTTTTGCATTTGGGTTTGTTTTTGGATCACTGTCATATACACCATCGACAGCTTTTGCCAACATAATACCATCAGCTTCAATTTCAATTGCACGAAGCACTGTTGCAGTATCCGTTGAAAAGTATGGATGACCTGTACCGCCCGCAAAAAATACTACCATATTGTGTTCAAAATATTTATTTGCACGATCTTTTGAAAAGAGCTTTGTCATTGAACCGCATTCAAATGGAGTAAGTACCTGTGTTTTCATACCAACCGATCTAAAAATTTCAGATACATAAATACAATTCATAACAGTTGCAAGCATTCCAATTTGATCTGCCTTTGTACGATCAATTGTCTCACTTGTACGTCCTCTCCAGAAGTTTCCACCTCCGATAACGATTCCAACCTGAACGCCCTGATCAACGATTTTTTTAACCTGTCTTGCAACTTCTGTTACCGTAGGTTCGTCAAATCCAGTATGTTTTTCACCAGCCAAAGCTTCTCCACTTAATTTTAATAAAATACGTTTCATTTAAAAAGTTCCCTTTCTATTTAAATAATCCCTGAACATCAATATCAGCATAACACTGTGAGCAGAAACCTTCAATCACAGCACCATTGTTAATCTGAACTGAACGAGATTTAATATTACCCATGATAACTGCTGATGTATCAATTACAACTGGGCCCTGAACATCAATATCACCTTTTACAGCACCGGCGATTACTGCTGATGTTGCAGATATATTTCCAATAATTACAGAACCCGCTCCAACTTTAACAGTTCCTGAAGAAGCAACTTCACCTTCAATTTTTGCAACATCTGCAAAGAATTCTGATGAAGAGCTGTTACCATTGATTGTTCCTGTAACAACTAATTTTCCATTACATGTAACATTACCATTAATTGTTCCCTGAATATCTAAAGAACCTGCTGAAGAAATATCACCTGATAAAGTTGTGCTTGCTGTAATTACAGATGTTTCATCAACTACTGGTGTTGTTTCTACTGGTGTTGTTTCCTTTACTGGTGTTTCAACTACTGGTGTATCCATTACTAATTTCTCCTCTTTTTTCACTGGTATTTCATCTTTAACAGGCGCTACTTTTTCTACTTTTTCTTCTTTCACCTGTTCTAGTAAGCCATCTAATTTTGATAATTCTGACTTAACATCAACATCTTCTCCTAATGTGTCAACCACAAGATTATCTACGTTTTCTTCTGTTTCAGGCATATCTCCACCTGGAATCATTTCATTGACAGCTTGAGAAAAATCTTCCTTAAAATCCTTAAATAGTCCCATTCTATTCCTCCATGTTCTTCTATTAAACACTTTCTGCTTTAATGTATTGAATAACATTTGTATTTTTATCTATCGGTAAAACATCTGCTCCCATTGTATCTAATTCATCAAGTAATGGGATAAGCGCCTCAACCGTTGTAGACTTATTCTTATCATCGTGCAATAAAACAACCGATGTTTTGTACTTTTCTACTCCAGTGATCACATTATTTACAACCTCTTCTGAAGTATATGTACTCGCTGCATCACCTGCAGACACATTCCAATCATAATAAGTGATTTGGTTTTCATTTAGAACTCTTACCAAATCAACCATATTTACATTACTAATTTGATTACCACTTCCACCAGGGAAACGATAATATTCACTTTTAACCCCAGTCACTTCAAATAAGTAATCGGATAATTGTGTATAATCTGATATAAACGATTCTTTTGAGGCATAAATGGTGCTATATTGATTCGAAAAAGAATGCATTCCTAATGTATGTCCTTCATCCACAATACGTTTATATATTTCTTTTGCCTCTTCACTTTCATCACCAACTACAAAGAAGGTTGCTTTAATATTACGTTCTTTTAGAACATCCAATATTGCATCCGTGTTTTCACTTGGAATACAATCAAACGTCAAATATACTTGGTGAACATCACCTTCTGACGCCATATTTTCAGGTGAATCAATTCCCGTTTCAACGCCGTAGAATTCTGTACCATATGTCAAATTAACATCATCATCTATATTCGCTTCATTGTCATCGACTTTTTCCGAACTAATGATACTTGCGTTTGTTAATTTGTCTAACTTTCTATTTACAGAAATAAGTTGTACAAACAATATAATAATCGAAATAAATGACAACAACATCCAACCGGAAATCGTCATAATAATCATTGTTTTCATGCGATTAATTCGTTTGCGGCGTTCTCGTTGCTGATTCAATGTTTCTTGCTCTTTTGTTCCCACTTTTCTCCTCCAACGAGTAATGTCCTTTTCTATTTTACCATATATTCAAATAAAGTAAACCACATTTTGAAAGTTAAATCATGGTATAACAAACCCCTTTGAAATTGCATTTTTTATCAATTTCAAAGGGGTGATAGATGCTCTAAATTTTGTATGAATTAAGCATTCATCTGAGCTGCAACTTCAGCTGCAAAATCTTCCTGTTTCTTTTCGATTCCTTCACCAGTTTCGAAACGAACAAATTTCTTAAGTGTAACTGTTGTTCCAACAGCTTTTGAAACTTCTTCCATATATTTTGCAACAGTCTGTTTTCCGTCTTCGGCTTTAACGTAAACCTGATCTACCAAACAGATTTCTTTTAATTCTTTGCTGATACGTCCTTCGATCATACCATTAATTACTTTCTCTGGTTTCTGTGATTCTTTAGGATCGTTCATGATCTGTGCAAGAAGAATTTCTTTTTCATGTGCGATATATTCAGCACTAATTTCATCTCTTGAAACATATTTTGGATTTAATGCAGCAATCTGCATTGCTACATTTGTTAATGCTTCTTTAACATCATCATTAACTGTAGCTGTTTCAGCTTCAACGATAACACCGATTCTTCCGCCGCCATGTACGTATGATACTACACATCCATTAGCTGCAACGATTTTTTCAAATCTTCTAATTTTAAGATTTTCACCGATTACTGCAACTTTTTCTACTAATGCTTCGCTTACTGATTTTGAAGTATCTTCATTCCAAGCTTCTGCCATGAATGCATCCATGTCAGCCGCATCAGAATTAACTGCCTGTGTTGCTACTGCAGCAACAAACTCTTTAAATGTATCATTTTTAGCAACGAAGTCTGTTTCTGAGTTAACTTCAACAACAGCTGCTGTCTGATCATCTTTAAGAACAACTGCACAAAGACCTTCTGCTGCGATACGGCTAGCTTTTTTCTCAGCTTTAGCCTGTCCATTCTTTCTTAAGAATTCAACAGCTTCTTCCATATTTCCGTTTGTTTCATTTAATGCTTTTTTGCAATCCATCATACCTGCACCGGTGATTTCACGCAATTCTTTTACCATACCTGCTGTAATTGCCATTTCCATGTCCTCCGACTTTTTTAGATTTATATAAATACCAAATTATGCTTCTTCTTCTGTTGCTACTTCTTCAACTACAACTTCTTCAGCACCCTGTTTTGCTTCAATAACAGCATCTGCCATTTTTGAAACGATTAATTTTACTGCTCTGATTGCATCATCGTTACCTGGAATTACATAATCTAATTCATCTGGATCACAGTTTGTATCAGCGATACCAACAAGTGTGATTCCTAATGAATGAGCTTCCTGGATACAAATTCTTTCTTTCTTAGGATCTACTACGAAGATTGCATCTGGGATTCTCTTCATATTTTTAATACCACCAAGGTTCTTTTCAAGTTTATCCCATTCTTTTTTAAGTGCGATAACTTCTTTTTTAGGAAGAACATCAAATGTTCCATCTTCTGCCATAGCTTCGATAGCTTTTAATCTAGCAATACGACTCTGGATTGTTCTGAAGTTTGTAAGCATACCACCTAACCATCTTTCGTTTACGTAGTACATTCCACAACGTTCAGCTTCAGATTTGATAGCATCCTGTGCCTGTTTTTTTGTTCCTACAAAAAGAATTTCTCCACCCTGTGCTGCAATATCAGAAATTGCATCATAAGCTTCGTCTACTTTACCTACAGATTTCTGTAAGTCAATGATATAGATACCATTTCTTTCTGTGTAAATGTATGGAGCCATTTTTGGGTTCCATCTTCTTGTCTGGTGTCCAAAATGTACACCTGCTTCAAGTAACTGTTTCATTGAAATAACGCTCATTTTTCTTACCTCCATTGGTTGTTTTCTTCCATGTGTTTCCTTTGCCAAAGCACCGAAAAGCGTTAAATCGGCACCGGCTTTGACTTCCGCACATGTGATTAATATTTTTAAGCCTTTGGAATTATATCATACCAAAGGCTTTTACGCAAGTGCTTTATTTAATTATAAATATATCTCTACTGCTGATGTGTAACTATCTCACCAATCTCGTCATAGGTGGCTCCAAAAGGAATTACATGTTCCCCTGCAACAATGTCATCTGCATATCCTTTTTCACCCATATAATTACGAAACTCTTCTGCATCTGCGACCATTCCCGCTTCATATAATTCTTCTGCTATCTCACGACAGACGGTACCTATTTCTATATTAATTGTGTAAGACTCCAATTGTTCACTTTCTGATTCCGTTTCACTTTGATTTTCAGAATCATTTTCTTGTATTTCTGAATTTTCTTTTATCTCCAAATCTTCTTCTGTTTCCGAATCATCTACCATGACCATTCCAAGAGCTTCTGCTCTATTAATAATTTCTTGATCAGTTAGCTTCTCTTTTCTAACATTTCCAGAAATTGCAAGAATAAGGACTGTTGCTATAATCCCAAGCCCTAAGCCTCTTAAATAGTATTTAAATCTCATGATCTATTTCTCCTTTAAAAAGCCCAATTACCAGTTTAACTTCTCCAAGTCCAAGACCTAGTTCTTTTGCAATTTCTACGTCAGTTTTTCCATCCTTCTTTAATTGTAAAATTGCATCATTATGATTCACTTCGTTTGAACTAGAACCAGTAGATTCCATTAATACTTGTTTTTCATCAATAGGTTCATTTTTTTCCATATTTTCTTCTAATTCCATTGCAGCCTCTGCAAGTTTTTGTAATATTTCATTTTCGGTATTTGTCATACGCTCAGAAAATCCTTGCAACTGATTAGCAAGACTTGTAAATTCGCCCTGTTTATCATTTAGCATGCTATAAAGAAACATGATTTCATTATGGGATTTATTTATTGACTCAAGCACCGTGTCAGAATACTCACTAATCGCCATTATCTTCTCATTCGTAAGTTTCTCCATTTCTCGCTCTGTCTTTTCCATAGCATCACCAATTTTTTCATCAATTGATTCTTCTATTTTATCATTTGCACTCTTCAATTGCTTTTCTACGATAATTTTAAGTTCATTTTCACTCAGCTGTGCAATTTGATCCACATCCTTCTTTGATAATTTTTCTTGCACAAAAAAGCTTCCAACTAATAATACTACACCTACAATTACTAATGTAATTTCTATTCCACTCATATGATTATCCTTATTATATTTTTATGTCGAAACTTGACGTTGTAGTCTTCTTTACAACTTTTCCCTCTTTATTTTCTTCCTTTTTCTTCTTGTTTCTATTCTGAAAAAATTGCCCTTTTCCTTCATCTTTTGCATTTGTATGATTGTCAAGTTTCTCATTCTTTGAACGATCAAGAACTTTATGACTAAGCTCTGATTCATGTTTGATAACCTGCTGTTGAATATTCTGCTGATCAACCACAGGTTTATGATCCGCCTGATGTTTTAACACACCAACATCATCCGTTCTTTGTAGCATTCCATTCAAATTAATCGGGCTAATTGTCATAACTATCTCCTACTCTATGTTGTTATTGATTTAATTTCACCATCAACTTTTTTAAACTTACAATGATGTGCAACATCTTTAACATGATAACTCAAATCCGAGATTGTAATACACACCCCTGGAAACGCCGCACGTGTAACAGAAATATATGCTCTATCTGAGGCAACCATCTCCACATGAATCTGATACATTTCATTTCGAAGTGGTTCAATCTGCGCTTGTTCTTCCTTATATGCAAGCGCAAGCTTCTGCACATATAACAATTTATCCTGTGGTAAATATTCACCTTTTTTCAGGATTTTTCCATAGTTATCGATAATTACTTTTCGATTTTCCTGTTCTTTACTTCGTTTACTAACCTCTTTTGACAAATTTGCATAACGTTCCTTAATTTCAGGAGCAATTCCAACTTCTAATGTTGTAATTGTTCCCATAGATGTTCCAAGGTTTTCCGCTTCAATAGATCGTCCTGCGCGAATTGTTCCACCATTAATCAATCCCTTTTTACCAAACACTCGGACTTCATCATTTGCAGAAACGTCACTATTAAGTATTACTTCCGCTTCAACATATCCGCCTGCAATAACTGTTGCATTTTCGATATACTTTGCAATAACATTTGATTTTGCCTTTAAGACACCTTTATGCATCCCGTGAATTCCGTGTTTTACAATAATCTGCCCACCAGCTTCAATATAAGCATTTTCAACAATTCCTTCTATAATAACATCTCCTGTTGCTTTGACAGAAAATCCCGCTTTCACATTACCTGCAACCGTAACACTTCCTTGATATTCTATGTTTCCAATTGAATTATCAACATCTGCAGGAACTGCAAAAACATCTGACACGAATACTTTATCATCAAATTTGTTAACATGACCTGTTACTTCTGAATAAATCTCCGTTCCATCTTCATTTATGGAAATATTCTTTCCATAACTTAACTTTTCTGATTTTACAGTTCTTGGAAGAATTTCTTCTCCATAAATATTCTTTCCCGGATCCCCTTTATCCTCTTTAATAAGTCTTGCAAGCAAGTCGCCTTTATGAACATGACTAATTGTATTAAGCTCTTTATAATCTACACTGCCATCTTCATTTCTCTTTGGTTGAAGATTCTTATTTACATTAAAATAATACTCTATCTTTGCATCTTTACCATGACGTGGTGGTTGACCTTTTGCAAGCACATAATCGGTGCAATATTGTCTTTCTTTCAAAAATTTATCAATTTCATCTTCATCTATTCCAAATTTTACCCGCTTAAAGCCAAGATCATCAATAATTGTATCCTTATCTAACTCACGACCACCTGCTGATGGTGGATAAAAACGACATACAGCCTTCATCTTATCCAATGAAACATCAATTGTCATCATCTCATGAACTTCAATGCCATCCCAAGGTCCTAAACATACTTCTGTCTCTTCCGAACTCTTAAGTGCATTTCCAAGTGTTTTAATATCATAATTTTGAATTCTTTTTAAATCCAGATAATCAGTTAATTCTTTAATATTTACTAACTTTCCATCTTCTATCGCAGGATAAATATGTAAAAAAATCTGTTCATCTCGAAAAACCAACTGAAAATACTGATTCTTCATTTGCACCTTCTCCCTAATTATTCCTTATTTTAATCCATTAAAATATTCATATATGGTCCCATAACTTTTCGCATTTTCACAAGTGCTTTTGTATGAAGCTGTGAAATACGTGACTCTGAAACCTCTAACACTTTACTAATTTCCTTTAATGTCAACTCTTCATAATAATACAGCTCAATAACTCTTCGTTCCTTTTCTGTTAATCCATCCAAGGACTTTACAAGCATTTCTTTTAATTCATCTGCCTCAATTACATCTTCCGGCTGAGCAAAATGTGAATTATGAGTTGCATCCATAACTGGTTCTGGACCGGTTTCTTCGAATTCGTTCAATGAAACAACATTTGTAACTTTAAGCTGTGATTGCCAGTTACATAATTCTTCATCCGAAACCCCTAGCTCCTTTGCAAGTTCTTCGTCCGTTGCAACACGACCAGTTCGCATTTCAATCTGTTTCATTGCTTCATCAATCTGCCTTTGTCGTTGACGAACTGTCCTTGGAATCCAATCCATCTTACGAATCTGATCCAATATAGATCCACGAATACGTAAACTTGCATAAGTCTCAAATTTAACATTCTTTGCCAAGTCAAATTTGTCAATAGCATCAATCAAACCAAAAATGCCATAACTAACCAAATCATCATATTCCACATTATGACCCAAATACATACTAAGACGGCCTGCAACAATTTTTACAAGCTGTGAATATTCAATAATAAGTTTTTCTCTAAGTTCTTGCGACGGCTTTTTCCGATATTCATCCCACAAAGCCTCTTTATCAACTGTCTTCATGTATCATTCCCCTAAACTATTCTTCTGAATCGTCTTCTTCGATATTTTCTAGTATTTCATCTTTTGTATCTTCGTCAGTATCTTCATCATATACATCATCTGATTCATCTGAATTTGTTATATCCGCCATATCCTGGAAATTCTTATCAATGATAAATTTTACAAAAATTCCTATAATGTAAAAAACAATCAAAACAATCAACAATTGAATGGTAAACTCTTTCAATTCCTGATGATTCATAATTCCAATAATGCAATTAACTGCCCCCGCACTTAGCATAATAATAGCCGGAATATAATTTGTTTTCATCCTTATGTCCTCATTTCAAGCTTAAATTGATTTAACTGGCTTTCCTACCGCTTTGATCACAAATTCGCCTGTCTCGCAGTCTAGAACAACTGTCCGTCCATAGTTGAGTCCAGTATCCTCTGCAACAAGCGGAATACCCAATTCCTTCAAAACTTCTTTTGCAGCTTCAGCATTCCTTTCGCCAACATGTCCAACATTCGAAAGTCCACTCACTTCGAACATTTTTGCTCCACCTGCAATTTTTGCAACTAACCTTCTCTTAGAAGCACCTTGCTCAAGAACCAAACGATATAGTTCTTTAATTCCTGTATCCCCAAACTTTGCAATATTGGTGTTGTTTTTTAGCTTCGTACTATCTGGAAGCATGTAATGAACAAGTCCACCAATCTTTGCAACAGGATCATATAGAGTTAATCCAATGCAGGAACCAAGACCAAGTGTTGTAAGTGAATCAGGACTAGATGCGATTTTTAAATCCGCCATTCCTACTTTAACAACTTCTCCCATTTTCTTCTCCTACATTGCAATTCCAAGTGATGATAATATTATTTCATACGAATCCTGATCTGGCATAAGAATAAAATAGCCATCCATCATAACATCATCACCAAATTCTGTTTCAATAAATAATGCATTATCACCATACTGCCCAAACATGATAGCTGGCACACTTAAAATAGCCGCCGCCATATCTACAGCAATATATGGTACAGATGGATAAATACGAAGACCACACATATTTGACAAAGCTGATAAATATGATCCTGCAATAATATTTCCAATTTCTTTCATCGCAGATAAATCCATTTCATCAAAATCTTCGTTATAACTTGGGTCTCTTCCCATTAATTTATTAACCAAAAAATGAGCAGATGGAAGTTTCATCAAAAACATCATACTTCCTGTAATGTCATTCTCTACTTCCAAAAAAATACCAACTATCGTTTCGTCTTCAGGACAAATCGCTCCACCTAATTCCGAAGCGTCCATAAGACCAACATTCGGAACTGACATATTCATGCGTTCCCCAAGTAAACCGGCAATTGCTGTAGTCGCATTTCCCGCTCCAACATTTCCGATTTCCTTTAAAACATCTAAATACATTTCATTTACATTATCTAATGAAAACCCCGACATAGACCCTCCAAAAATTGTATATAGTGAGGCTTAAAACAGCCTCACTATATTTTATAAAACTCATATTATTATTGTACTAGTTATTATCTTTTTCTTCAATAATAGAATTGATTTCAAATAAAGAAATTAATTCTTCACCATGTTTTCCAATTCCATTAATAAAGTTTTCTTTTGCATTTGAAGAAGAGATTGCTGGCTCGTCAATTTCATCAGAAGAAAGTGCCACTACTTCACAAACCTCATCAACAATCACACCTAAAAGACCCTTTTCTTCAATCTTTAAGATAATAATTCTTGATTTACCAGTGAATACATCATCTTCAATACCCATTTTGGTACGAATACTCATAACGGGTACAATATCACCTCGCAAATTGATAATCCCTTTGAAATACGCCTGCGCTTTTGGAACGCGAGTGATTTTTTGCATACGAACAATATTATCTACATATCCAATATCAATACCATATTTTTCGCTTCCAATCTGAACGACAATATATTGTTTTTTATTCAAATCATTGATTTCTAATTTGTTATCAGCCATTATTTTACACCCCCGTTACATCAATGTATTCGCATCTAAAATTAATGCAACCTCACCATCACCTAAAATGGTTGCTCCACTAATCAATTTATTTCCGTTAATGTATTTACCTAATGATTTAATAACAATTTCTTGCTGCCCCATTAAGTTATCTACAACAAGACCAGCTTGGCTATCGCCACGTTTAACAATAACAACTGTTAAACTTTCTGGTTCTTCTTCTCGTGGTTCAATATCCAAAATACGATCCAAACGAATTAACGGAATAACATTTCCACGAAGGTGAATTACTTCTTTTGCCTGTACGTACTTAATCTCTTCTATAGGAATATTCTCAATATTAGAAATTGATCCAAGCGCAATTGCGTATTTTTCATCACGAATTTCTACCATTAATGCTTGAATAATCGCAAGTGTAAGAGGTAAACGAACTGTAAAAATTGTTCCTTCACCAAGTTTTGTACTAACATCAACATCTCCACCAAGCTGTTCAATTCCAGATTTAACAACATCAAGACCAACACCACGTCCAGAAATATCTGTGATAGTCTTTGCCATTGAGAAACTTGGCATAAATAAAAGATTTACAATTTCTTTCTGACTCATCACTTCTGCCTGTTCTGGAGTAATAACACCACGTTCGATTGCTTTTTGTTTTACAGCTTCTGTATCAATACCATTACCATCATCGCTAACCTGAATGATAACGTTGTTACCTTCCTGATATGCATTCAGACGAATTGTACCCTTCTCAGGTTTACCGCGCTGTGCACGAATCTCTGCACTTTCTAAACCATGATCCGCAGAGTTACGTAACAAATGCTGTAATGGATCGCCAATCTGGTCAACTACAGTACGATCTAATTCTGTATCTTCACCAGTCATAACAAGTTCCATCTTCTTGTTTAATGTACGTGATAAATCACGAATCATTCTAGGGAATTTGTTAACAACGCTTTCAATTGGCACCATTCGTACCTTCATTACCGATTCATGAAGATTTGTTGTGATTCTCTCTAAGTATTCAATTTGTTCATATACATCCTGATTACCGAAGTTGCTTCCTTCTGATGTACTAATAGAGACAAGTGAGTTCTTTGCAATGATAAGTTCGGATACCTGATTCATTAAAGCATCCAATTTTTCAATATCTACACGAACTGTTCTATTTGTAGCCGGTTTAGCAGGTGTCTGTTTTTTTGCAGCTTGTGGAGCAGCTTTTTCAGTTTCTGGTTTTGCAGGTGCAACTGGCTTTACTTTTGCTGGTGCACTCTTTTCTTCTTTCTTTGGTTCTTCACTTGCCGCAACTTCTGCATCAGACTCCTGCTTCTGTGCATTTACATCAAGTTCTTCACCAATTACTTTTTCAATTTCAGATACACTCTTTGCCACTGTCTGAATTTTATCAAAAGATTCATTTGATGCCATCCAGAAAGAAAAATCTAACTCAAAATTTTCATCCTCAATATCTTGTGAACTTGGACGATATACAAGAATTTGTCCATATTCTTCAACTGCACGGAATACTAAAAACGCTCTTGCAGCTTTAAGCAAACAAGATTCGTTAACAGTTACTGTTACACCATAAATCTTCTGTCCTGCTTCTTTAGCCGCAGCAATATCTTTTTTCTCGTGTTCACTTAATTCAATACCATAGTATTTCTTTTCAGAATCCGTTCCAGATTCTCCTGCATTTTCTTCTGATTCTTCAGAAGATGCTTCCTGTGAAACACTTTCTTCTGATACATCTTCACCATTTGCTTTAGCAATAAAGTCATTCAATGCTTTAATGATAATTTCATTATCTTCTGTACCTTCGTCCGATGTTTCTTTTACATTATCTAAGTACGCACCAATTGCATCTAAACATTCAAAAAGTAAATCGATCATCGAACTATCTACTTTAATCTTTTCGCTTCTTACTTCCTGGAATACATTTTCCATGTCATGTGTAAGATGCTGCATACGTTTAAATCCCATAGTACCTGCCATACCTTTTAATGAGTGCGCCGCACGGAACACTTCATTAATAGTATCTTTATTATCAGGTTCTGTTTCAAGATTCATGATGCAATCGTTTAATGTCTGCAAATGTTCTGCACTTTCATCAATAAAAATTTCAAGATATTGGCTTACATCCATTCTATTTTACCCCCACATTCTTTGTGATTGTTTGGGCAACATTGTCAAGAGATACAACTTCATCAACGAGACCTGTATCTGCAATCGCTTTTGGCATACCATACACGACGCAAGTCTCTGCATTTTGTGCAATTACATGAATAGGTTTCTTGGAACTAAGTGAAATAATACCATTTGTCCCATCCGCTCCCATTCCTGTCAACACAACACATACCACTTCATCAAAGCCTGATCTTGTAAGGGAATCATAAGTGATATTCGCACATGGTCTTAACCCTCCAATTGGAGGCATGTCATTTAACGCAATTCGATGTGAACCATCCGCGTTCTTCATCACTTCCATATGACGGCCTCCGGGTGCAATATAAATCATACCCTTTTCGAGTTTTTCTCCATCTTCTGCTTCCTTAACTGAAATCTCACTCACTTCGTTTAGTCGATCTGCCATTGATTTTGTAAAACCAGCTGGCATATGCTGAACCAAAACAATTGGTGCATCGATATTCTTTGGAAGAAAAGGAATAACACTTTGTAATGCTTTCGGTCCTCCTGTAGAACAAGCAATTGCAACAACTTTGTTTTCTCCGGTAGATTTCATTCTGTTTACAACTACCGGTCTTCTTGTTACAAGATTTTCTCTCGTTCTACGATCTACAGTTGCACTTTTTGTACGATGCACTGCTGATAAGACTGAAAGAATTTGATTCTTAAACTCTTCACCCTTTGCTTCTATGATATTTGTTGGTTTTGTCACAAAATCGATTGCACCACGTTCCATCGCAAGAATGGTAACTTCAGCATCTTTTGTAGTAAGTGTACTTACCATAATAATAGATGCTTTAATGCCTTCATTTTGTAACTTTTCTAGTAATTGCAGTCCATCCATTCGCGGCATATTAACATCAAGTAAAACTCCATCATATGATTTTTCCTTGAGTTTTTCATATGCTTCCTGTCCATCTCTACAGACATCCGTTGCCTGGAAATTACTATCTGAATTGATTATATCACAGAGAACCCTTCTCATAAGTGCAGAATCATCAACTATTAAAATGTTTTTCTTCATGCTCTAACCACTCACTTTCTTTCGAATACGTCTTTCTTCTTCAAACACATACTTCACGATTTTTTCTCGATCTTTTATATCTTTGAAAATAAACTTTGCACGACTTACAAATGAAAGATTTGAACTTTCAATACTATCACTTGAAATTACTTGTGCAAGCAAATAAAATGTCTCATCAATTTTTTCATTTGTCAGTCTTACAACAATAAGTAAATAATCACCTTTTTCATGTTTTTGCGAAGAAATAAATCGCAAACCACCACCACTAATATCTTTAATTATACCACAATTTTGTGCATCAAAATATTCGCTTTTTAAGGTTTCCTGAAACAATTCTTCAGTCGTTTGTAAAGTGGTCACTTCTTCCGGTACTTGATAATATGTCATATCAATCATACATTGCACGCGGAAAAATTCTCTTCTTTGATATTTTGACAATGGTGTCTTTATCTCCATTACCAACATATAAAGATTATCTTTTTTATATCTTTGTTTCACCAAACCAATACAATTATACATACCCTTTTCTGTGTACAAAACCAAGCTGCAACGAAGTCCTACATTAAACAAAACCATCTTAGAGCCTTCTGTCGGCATTGCTATTTCAATTTCTGTATCAGAAACAAAATCAAGCAACATACTTTTAAAGGTTCTAACTTCTATCTCTTTTCCATTCGCCTTTTGTTCAATTTGTCCCACTAATTGCAAATCAATTTTGTCACCAGGTCCTATCAACTCGTCAATCTTCATTCACTTCTCCTAATATCTTCGTGATAAAAAACTAGAAAATAGTTGTGTTACCCCCCATTTGATTTGAATCGGTTCTTTTGTACCATCAAGCAAATTTTTTGCTAACGTTTCAAAGGCTCTAGCAGAATTTGAATTAGGTGCAAACATAGATACTGTCTTTTGCTGACGCACTGCTTTTTCTAACACAGTATCATGCGGTATCATGCCTAAATAATCCAATTTTCCATGCAAAAACTGCGAAACCACAGAATCTAATTTATCATAAACGGCCTGTCCATCTTCTACAGACATAACCTTGTTCGATACCACTCGTACTTTGGTATTTTCTGCAGAAAAGTTTGGATTACGATACAACGCTTTTAGCAAGGAATATGAATCAGTAAGAGAACTTGGTTCCGGCGTCGTTACTAATAATACTTCCGGACTTGCAATAACAAACTCTAATACTTGATCTGAAATTCCAGCTCCCGTATCGATAATAATAAAATCAGCCATTTCATTTAATTCACTAATCGCTTTGACCAGATACATAATCTGTTCTCTATAAAGATTGTTTAGTCCAATAATCCCCGACCCACCTGAGATAAATCCAATATCCATTGGTCCCGGTGTAACAATCTCCCGAATTGTTTTACCTCTATAGATCAAATCCGACAAATTGTGTTTTGGAATTGCTCCAAACATTACTTCAACATTTGCAATTCCAAAGTCAGCATCGAAAATAATTACCCGTTTTCCTGCTTTTCTTAGTTGAATCGCAAGATTTACCGCAACATTTGATTTTCCAACGCCACCTTTTCCACTAGTAATCGTAATAACACGCGCAGTATTTTCGTTATTTTGATTCTTCAGTTTTACTACATTTCGAAGCTGTTGCGCCTGATCCATACTACGACCTGCCTCCTAATAACTGTTTCACAATTTTTTGTGTATCAAACACTTCGATATCATCTGGAACATTTTGTCCATTTGTCACATATGATAATTCAGCATTTGAATACAATTTAATATTCAAAAGATTTCCATATGTCGTTGTTTCATCTAATTTTGTAAAGATTAATTTGTAATCTGAAATTTCATGATATGCATCAACGATATCAAGCAAATCCTTATATTTTGTCGTTGCACTTAAAACCAAGAATACTTCTTTATCATACTCCGATGAAATTCCCTGCAACATTTGTTTCATTTCTTCACGTTGCGAATCATTCTTATGTGAAAAACCTGCTGTATCCACAAATACCATATCATATTCAAGCATTCGTTCAATTGAGGAATTCATTTCCTCTGCTGAATAAACAATCGACATTGGGGCATCCAAAATATTTGCATAAGCACGGAGTTGTTCTGTTGCAGCAATTCTATAAGTATCCGCGGTAATAAATGCAACTCTTTTATTATTTTCCACTTTATACTTTGATGCAATCTTTGCAATTGTTGTTGTTTTTCCCACTCCGGTAGGTCCCATGAAGAAAATTATTTTTGGTTTCTTTCCACTTAATTCAATTGTTTTAGGCTGACCAAATTTTAAAATGAGCTTCTGATATACATTCGCCAAGATATTATCTACACTATTACCTGGACGTAAAAATTTCTCCATCTCTTCCAATATTTGATTTACATACTTTTCATTCACTTCATTCGAAATCAATGTATTATAAAGCATTCGAACAAATTTTAGTTCCTCTGCCTTCTGATTCTGACTTGTGACCGGATTAGTATTTACCTCTCCTAACTTTTCTTCAAGAACATTTGACAATTGTTCTAACCTCGAATCAAGAATTGCTTCTTTTTCTGACTTTTCAGGTTTATTCCCCTTTTCAACTTTAGGAATCTCAAACTGCTTTATAGCAGATGGAATAATAGGAGTTCTCTCAGGTTTAGGAATTTCTATTTTTTCATCCGCCGCCAAATTAATATTATCATGCATTTTCTTTGGTGTTTGTAGTGCACTCATTGGATTCATATATGTTTCTTGTTCCTCCATTGCTGCTGTTACTTCAAAGGTAGAATTTTTAAATGCACGAAATAACCCCTTTGGTTTTACTTCCTTCACATTCATGATAACGGTATTTGAACCAAATTCCTTTTTTGCTTTTTCGATTGCTTCTTCTTTCGTTTTTCCTTGAAATTTATTAATTGTCATTTAGGCTGTCACCATCCCCACTGATTGTAGTTCAATATTTGATTCCACTTCGTTATACGAAATAACAATCAAATCCCTGAAATAATCTTCGGTAAGTTTTTTAAAGTACATTCGTACAATCGGCGATGTAATAATTATCGCACTCTTTCCAAGGCTCTCCAATTTCTGAATTTCTGTTCCTACAGAATCCATAATTGCTCTTGTTTTTTCTGGATCAAGTGTTAAATATGCACCTTGCTCTGTTTGTTTTACAGACTGCATTATTTCCTGTTCAACTTTTGGATCAAGTGTAACAACACTTGTTACCTCGTTTGAAGGGAAATATTTATTCGAAATTGCACGTTTCAAACTTTGTCTTACATATTCGGTTAGTACATCTGTGTCCCTTGAAGTTTGCGCATGGTCAGCAAGTGTTTCAAAAATTGTAAGCAAATCTCGTATAGAAATTCCTTCTTGCAAAAGATTTTGAAGTACTTTCTGCACTTCTCCAAGTCCAAGCAATTTTGGCACCAGCTCGTCCACAAGAACAGGATTGCTTTCTTTTAAGTTATTAACAAGACCTTGTACATCCTGTCTGGTAAGAAGTTCTGCTATATGCGTACGTATAATCTCTGTCAAATGTGTTGCAATAATTGAAGGAGGATCAACAACCGTATATCCTAAGCTTTCTGCACGCTCTCTTTGACTTTCTGTAATCCACAATGCTGGTAAATGGAAAGAAGGTTCAAAAGTCGGAATACCCGTAATCTCTTCTTCCACATATCCCGGATTCATTGCCATATAGTGATCAAACAGAATCTCCCCTTCTGTAATCTGAATTCCTTTAATCTTAATAATATACTGATTTGGATTAAGCTGAATATTGTCTCTTAAGCGAATAATTGGAACAACCGTACCAAGTTCAAGCGCAATCTGACGACGAATCATAACAACACGATCAAGTAAATCTCCACCTTGATTTACATCAGCAAGTGGAATGATACCATATCCAAATTCAAGTTCGATTGGATCAACCTGTAACAACGATACAACATTTTCTGGACGCCTGATTTCTTCAGCTTCCGTCTCTGCCTGTTGAACCTCTTCTTCGATTTGTTCCTCACCAATACCATTTGATATCGAACGACCAGCAATAATAAATACAACTCCAAGTGCAATAAACAAGAATGTATTTAAGGTCGTAAATATCGCAAGGAAAATAAGAACAGAACCAACCATATATAATACTCTTGGAATACCAAATAACTGTTTTACCAGTACTCCACTAAAGTCTGCTTCATTTGAACCTTTTGTTACCAAAATACCTGTTGATAACGAAATAAGCAAAGAAGGAATCTGTGATACCAAACCATCACCGATAGTAAGAATTCCATACTGCATTAATGCATCATTGATTTCCAAACCTTGTTTTATTACACCAAGTGAAATACCACCAACCAAGTTAATAAGTGTAATTACAAGGCCCGCGGTAGCATCTCCTTTTACGTATTTTGTAGCACCATCCATCGCTCCGAAGAAATTCGATTCTTTTTGAATTTTCTCACGACGTTCTTTTGCTTCTTTATCTGTAATTGCACCTGTATTTAAATCCGCATCAATAGCCATCTGTTTACCAGGCATAGCATCCAATGTAAAACGAGCTGTTACTTCTGATACACGTTCTGAACCCTTATTGATTACCATAAACTGAATCAACACAAGTACAATAAATACGATGGAACCGATAACAATATCACCACCACCAACGAATTGTCCAAAAGTCTTAACTACATTACCCGGGTCACCCGAATTGAGAATTAATCTTGTCGAAGAAACGTTTAATGAAATTCGAAAGATTGTTGTAAAAAGAAGCAACGTTGGAAAGAATGACATATCTAATACTTCTTTTACAAACAACGAATCAAATAGAATAATCAAAGCAATCGAGATATTTATTGCAAGCATAACATCAAGAAGAAATGATGGAATTGGAATAATGAAGAAAATAACTGCAGCTAATAAATATAACCCAACACCAATATCTGTCTTCTTAATCATCTTACATATACCTCCTTTCTCTTGATTATTGTTCTACTTAATTTTTCATATTGTATACCATTGCAAGCACCTCTGCCACGGACTGATAAAGTTCCGGAGGAATTTCACTTCCGATATCCACATTATGATATAGCATCCTTGCAAGTGGTTTATTTTCCACGATTTCAATATTATGTTCTCTTGCCACTTCTCGAATTTTAAGGGCAACATAATCTTCACCTTTTGCAAGAACAATTGGCGCTTTTTGTGAATCAGGGTCATATTTAAGCGCCACAGACAAATGCGTAGGGTTTGTGATTACGACATCTGCCTTAGGAACATCCTGCATCATTCGTCTTTGAGAAGCTTCTTGCATTTTTCTTCTCTGACGACCTTTAATTTGAGGATCTCCTTCTGTATTTTTATATTCATCTTTTACTTCCTGTTTGGTCATTTTCATATCTTCTTTGAATTTATGTCTTTGATATACAAAATCAGCAATACCAACGACCAAATATACAATACTGATTTTAAGACCAACATCAATAATGATTTTTCCCACCAATGCGATTGCCTGGTTTAAAGAAATTTCATATAAAATAAATAAATTATCTTTATATTCACTAATTGATGATATCGCCACATAACCGATTATACCAATTTTAAGGATTGCTTTTATTAATTCAAAAATAGAATCTTTAGAAAAAATACGTTTAAATCCACTAATCGGATTAAATTTACTAAGTTTTGGTTCCATTGGTTTGGCAGATACCGTCCATCCAACTTGATAGATGCTAATTAACAAAGTAATCAATAAACCAAAAATAAAAAAAGGAATACAAATCACTATCATCTTTCCAACAATGGAATTAAGAAATCCACCAGCTGTTACAGCAGAAAAAGAAACTGAGTTAATATCAACCATATCAGGAATTAATCGATACACACGGTCAAAAACTCCTATCAAATTTTCTCCAACAAATCCAACAAAAATTTTTAACACAAGAAATAATACTATCAAATCAAAAGCAGCTGTAAATTCTTTACTCTTTGCTACTTTACCTTCTTTTCTTGCGTCCCTTAACTTTTTGTCAGTTGCAGGTTCTGTCTTCTCTCCGCCTTCTCCATCCTGCGCAAACCACTGAAGGTTATATTCTAATATGTACTTACTTTTTTCTTCTTCTCTAATACATTCCTTCAATGACCAAAACCACCATCGTCTTAATTTCTCGATAAATAAAGTCTGCAATTCCTGGAATCATAAATACAGTTAAGAAAATGACTGCAAAGCCAACGAATATCTTGAGCTGAATTCCTACAGCGAACATATTCATCTGTGGTGCAACTTTCGCCATAATACCAAGCACGCAGTTTAAAATCATGATGCACGCAAACACTGGTAAAAATATACGAAATCCAATAACAAATAAATCTCCAACATACTTTATCATCGCCCCCAAAAGATGATCCCAATTAAATACTGCACCACCAACGGGAACTACTTGAAAAGAATCACAAACTGCACGTAATACATACGTATGCATATCGGATAACACCAAAATAATCATTACAAAATAGTAATACAAATTACCTGAAATCGTTACCTGACTTCCCATTTCAGGATTAAACTCTGTCGCCATAGACAAACCGATATCCATATCAATGATGTTACCTGCAAACAAAATAATATAACTACAAATATTTGCCGCAAATCCAATAATGATACCTGTCATCACTTCTTTTACAATAAACGATGCAAAACCTATTACACTCACGTAATCGAGCTCCGAAACCGGTACCACTCCGTAAAGAAGAATAGAAACAAAAAAAGAAATACCTATCTTCACTCTTGCTGGGACACTTGTTTGTCCAAAAACGGGAGCAACAAATATAAAACTTGCTATACGTACTAGAATTAGTAGAAAGTATTCAAAATTACTTAATGAAAACGAAACATCTACCATACCACTAACCTAAACTTAAATAATAACTAAAATTCGACCACAGATCTGTCATAAAACCTGACATATTATTTAACATCCATGATCCACAAATCATAATTGTCAAAAAAACTGCTAAAATCTTTGGAACAAAGGTAAGCGTCTGTTCCTGAATTGATGTTACTGTCTGAAAAATACTAACCAAAAGACCTACAATTAACGAAACAAGCAAAAGCGGAGCCGCTGTTGTAATAATGACATATATCGCTTCTCTGGCAATATCAAGTACAGCTTCTTCTGAAATCATATCTTACCTCCTTAATAGAACGTTCGGACGACATTTACAATAACAAGATTCCAACCATCCGCCAAAATAAACAAAAGAATTTTAAACGGTAAGGATATCGTCGTCGGTGGTAACATCATCATACCCATTGACATAAGAACCGAAGATACTACCATATCAATTACGATAAAGGGAATATAAATCAAAAATCCGATGATAAACGCTGTACGAAGTTCGCTTACAATAAATGCCGGAACTAATGTTGTAAATGGAACATCTTCATACGATTCATATTCTTCACCAGATATTTCTACAAACATTGCCAAATCTTTTTCTAAAGTTTCTTTATACATAAACTCTCGAAACGGTTCTTCTGCAATCTCTAAAGCTTCCTCTTGTGTAATTTCACCTCTATCAAGAGGCTTAATCGCATTATCATTTACCTGCTGAAATGTTGGCCACATAATAAAGAAAGTCAAAAACAACGCCAATCCAATCAACACCTGGTTTGGTGGTGCTGTCTGTGTTCCTATCGCTGTCCTCAAAAAGTGAAGAACAATAATAATTCTTGTAAATGAAGTCAGCATAATAAGAATCGAAGGTGCCAAAGATAATATCGTAAGCGTCAAAAGCATACGAATTGGTGTCGATATCGTTCCTTCATCATTGCTATATGTAATTGACAAACCATTTGTATTGTCATCATGATCCGCCGTCTCACCGCCACCTTGTGTCAAATCCGTCACATCTTCTCCATTAACACTCTGCGCATATGTAGTTTTTGGACTACAAAATGTAAATCCTATTGTAAATACAAGGACTGCGCATGCAAAAATAAAACTTGCCGCGCAGTATGTTTTCTTTATCTTTTTCATTTTATTCCTACTTTTTATTCTGAAACTTATCCTTAAGTTTTGAAAAGACTTCCTGAAACGAATCATTAGTTGCTGTGTTTTCATACATAAAAGAAAAATCTTTCAATTGTTCCTTTGTAAGCTGTGCCAAAAGATTAACCTCATCTTTTCCGATAGAGACAACAAGATAAACCTCACCCGCTTCTACAAGAGAAATCATTTTATTATTTCCAACCGGAACTGTTTCAATCACTTTCAAATTCTTATTTGCATAATGTGCTTTTTGATATCCTGCCATCCACTTGGTTGCAGCATATGTAACTAACAACACGAAAACAAAAATCAAAAGCAATGCAATCAATTCAAAGAAACTTTTCAAGCTTGAGGATAATAGAATATTTGCCAATAAAACCTTCATATTAACCTACTACTTTTTTTACTGCTTCTAATACGCGGTCTGCCTGGAATGGTTTAACAATAAAATCTTTTGCTCCAGACTGAATTGCTTCAATAACCATAGCCTGCTGTCCCATCGCAGAACACATAATAACGGATGCTCCTGGATCCTTCGCTTTAATTGCCTTTAATGCCTGAATTCCATCCATTTCCGGCATAGTAATATCCATAAGAACTAAGTCAGGATTTACCTCCGAATATTTCTCAACAGCAATTGCTCCATTTTCTGCTTCTGCTACAACATTATATTCATTCTTTGTAAGAATATCTTTAATCATCATTCTCATAAATGCTGCATCATCAACAATCATAATATTTTTTCCCATTTTTCTTTCTCCTACTCTTATGTTTTATGAAACAGGTGGTTTAATACCATTATTTACGATTTCTGTAATACGAACACCAAAACTTTCTTCGATTACTACAACTTCGCCTTTTGCAACATACTTGCCATTTACAAGTACATCAATTGGTTCACCTGCAATTCTATTTAACTCGATAATTTTTCCAGGACTAAAATCCAGGATATCTGCAATCGATTTAGAAGTACGTCCTAATTCAACCGTTACTTCAAGTGGAACATCCATAATCAAATCAATATTCTCTGGTTGATAATTTCCCATTGCACCAGGAGTAAACGCGGAAAACTGTGCCGGCTGTACATTGACTGGTTGTCCCATCTGAGGCATTCCCATCATTGGCATACCCATCTGCGGCATACCCATTTGTGGCATTCCCATTTGTGGCATTCCCATTTGCGGTGCCATCTGTGGCATCTCCTGCTGTGGTGCCATCTGAGGTGCCGTTGCGGTCGCTTGTGTTTGCTGCGGATTAGGTGTTTGTGCTTCCTCTTTCACACTGCTACTATCCATTTCCATATTTTTTGAAACGCCTTCACACATTTCTTTTGCAAAAGAAAACGGATAAAGCTGCATGATTTCACTATCAACCAAATCACCAATTTCCATTTTAAACGAAATTTTTACAAATGGTTTTGTAAGAAATTCATCAATTGTGCTTTCGTCAACATTACTCTTTAAATCAACCAAATCTGCAATTGGCGGACTAATATCAATCATCTTGTTTAACATAGAAGATAATGATGTTGCTGACGATCCCATCATCTGATTCATTGCTTCGCTGATTGCACTTAAATGCAATTCGCCAAGCTCACTGTCATCAACATTTTCTCCGTCACCACCCATCATCAAATCGGTGATAATTTTTACATCACGTTCCTTCAAAACAAGAATATTGCTTCCGTCAAGACCGACTGTATATGCAATTCGAATGAATACACATGGTCTTTCATATTTTTCAACGATTTCATCCCATGTTGCAAACGAAACAACTGGTGTTGAAATCTCCACCTTACGGTTTACGAGAGAAAACAACGTCGTCGCTGCTGTACCCATGCTGATATTTGCTATTTCGCCAATGGCATCTTTTTCAGAATCTGTTAAAGTTTCTTCACTCGAAGCGGCTCCACCATCTGGTTCGCTAAGTAAAGCATTGATTTCTTCTTGAGATAAAACTCCATCCATACCTTATTGCTCCTCTCTGATTACCGAAGTAACCCTTACCGCATAACAATCACCAGACTCTCCTGGTAAAGCGGCAAATTTTTTAATATTACCAACGTAAACGTCTAATTCTTCATCAACTTTTCGATCAAGTCGAATAATATCCCCTTTCTGAAGTGATGCAAAATCACTTACAGAAACGACACTATTTCCAAGCACTGCCTTAACCGGAATCTGTGCTCTATTAATTAACGATTCAATTGCATCTGCATAACTTGCTTCATCCTGACTTTGCATATTTGAATACCAATACTTAGTATTCAACTTATCTATAACATCTTCAAGCGTTATATAAGGAAGACAAACATTCATAAGTCCTTGCACGTCACCTATTGTGATATCAATCGTAACAATTGCAATCATTTCGCTTGGTGAAATTATCTGCGCATACTGTGAATTCGTCTCAATTCTTTCCAAGTGTGGTTTTATATCCAAAACATTTTCCCATGGTTCTGAAAGCAAATTCACACATATAACCAATATTCGTTCAATAATCAAAAGCTCAATTTCAGAAAACTCTCGAACCTTATCCATTGGTTCTCCTTTTCCTCCGAGCATTCGATCTACAATCGCATATCCTAGATTCGACGCCATTTCAATAATAATATTTCCTTGCAATGGTGCAAAATTAATAATACCTAACAGCACCGGATTAGATAACGCATTTGAAAATTCCTGATACGTTACCGCTTCCGAGTTCATAACCTCTACCTGAACTGATTTACGCAAATAAACAGGTAAGTTTGTAGACAACAATCTTCCATAATGCTCAAAAATAATTTCAAGCGTTCTTAAGTGTTCCTTCGAGAATTTCGATGGACGAGCAAAATCGTAATCCTTAACTTGCTTTTCACTATTCTCTTTTATTTCTTCAACATCTAACTCACCACTACTTAATGCATTGAGCAAGTTGTCTATCTCATTTTGAGATAACACGTCACCCATCTATTCTCACCACCTTTAAAGCATTGTTGAAACCTTGCAGTCAATTATTCCGCCTGTACTTTTGAGAAATTGATTCCTACAATAAAATCTTTTCCATATGTATTTTGGAATTCTTCCAGAATAGCTTCTTTTACTTCATCCTGATTATTATTAAACTCTTCAATCGTATAGGATCTTACAATTTGATTGACGGTATCCTTCATCATTGTCTTATTTGCCGTAAGTGTTGTTGGACCATATTCTTTGTACCCCTCACTCTCTTTATTTAGAGAAAGCGAAATGGCAAGAACACCGTAATGACTCTTTCCATCTCCGCTTGATGCAAAGTTAAACATTAATGCATCCGTTTCCGGAATAAGTTCAAATACCTCAATTTGTTTAATTGGAACATTTGATGTTCCCGTTGCAGCACCACTATTCAACTCTAAGTTTGCAGCCGAACAAACTGCTTCAATCAATTTATTTGCTTTTTGAGTCTGTGGTAATACTGTAAACATCAAAATTGCTGTTAATACAAAATTTGCAAAAACCAAAGCTAAAATTAGTACAGACATTAAATTTTTTTTCATTTGCTTGCCCTCCAGGTCACGTTATTCTTCAACATTTGAATTATAAGAATTATAAACCTTTATCTCTACTCGGCGATTGCACGCCCTACCCTCTGCCGTTGTATTATCTGCAATTGGAACATATTCTCCTCTTCCAGATGACTTAATATAAGCAGGATTCAAATCTGTAATCTCACGAATGTAATTTGCAACACTTAATGCACGATACATAGAAAGCACATCATTATCCTCATATTTACCGGAAACCTGAGGAACATTATCGGTATGACCTTCAATTTCAATAATATTCTTATCATAACGATTTAAAATCACACCAATCTTATCGATAATCGGATAAGCCCCATCTAATATTTCTGCTTTACCAGAATCAAAAAGAATTGCTCCACTCAAATTCAATTGAACATATTCGGCATTAAAAGATACTTCAACATCATTTTGAAGACCATATGCATCTATTTGTTCCTGAATCTGCTCAGCCATTTCTTCCGACTCAGACAATTCCTGTTCTTTGTAAGCTTCTTCTACAGAGCTTTCTTCTTCTTTTTCCTCTTGGCTCTCTGAATTTGCGAGTTCTTTATAGTAATTATCCAAAAACTCTAACTGGCGAACACCAGATGAAACAAGTTCTCCATCTCCTATGCTAGCACCACCTGCTGGAAGAATACTGACACTGCTTTGCAAAGATGCAATTACCATTTGAAACTTTTCAGCATCAACCGTAGACATTGAGAAAAGTAATACAAAGAAACACAAAAGCAAATTCATCAGATCCGAGAATGTCGCCATCCACGCTGGTGACCCAGCTGGTGGATCTTCTTGCCTTTTCTTTGCCACTATTCGTCACCTCCTGCCGAATCAGATGCCATAAATCCTTCACGAACCGAAGGTGCCAAGAAGGATTTTAATTTTTCCTCAATTACACGTGGGTTTTCTCCTGCCTGAATAGACAAAAGACCTTCAATTATAATTGTTTTCATCATTACTTCTAACTCATTATTCTTTTTTAACTTACTTGCAATCGGAGTACAAATCCAGTTTGCAATCAAAGATCCATATAATGTAGTAAGTAAGGCAACCGCCATATTAGGACCGATTGTAGATGCATCCTCTAAGTTCTGTAACATGTTTACAAGACCAATTAAGGTACCAATCATACCCCAGGCAGGACCCATTTCTGCCCATTTTTCCCAGAAAGCCATAACACTCTTATGTCTATCTTCCAAACAAACCAAATCTGTTTCTAAGATTCCACGAACAAGTTCAGGATCTGTTCCATCAACTACAAGCATGATTCCTTTTTTCAAGAAATCATCTTCAATACTATTTGCAGCTTCCTCTAGGGCAAGTAAACCCTCTTTTCGTCCAACATTGGACAAATCAACAATTTGCTTGATTGTTTCTGAAGTATCTACAACCACATTTTTGAATGGAAGTCCAATTGACTTTAACCCACCAAGAAATCCTGGCAATTTATTTGAAGACAATACTGATGTAAGCGAACCACCGATTGTAATAATAATAGATGGTGGATCAATATAGTTTCCAAATGCAGATGGATCCCATTTACTACTTGATAAAATACCAAAGATAACCATTACAAAACCGAGTGCAATTCCTGCTAGTGTTGCTATATCCATTCTACTTCGCCTTTCATTCACAAAAATTAGTATCTTTTTTCTACATATTGTGGCAAAATACCACAATTTCCCCTTTATATGATTTTACTAAATCTCAATTAAAATGTCTACTTTGATTTAGTAAAAAACAAAAAATATTGGTGATGCCCTACTAGGTCACCCCCAATATGTTGATTTTTATACTATTTTTTATCTCTTAAGATTGATAAGTTCTTCCAAAAGTGTATCTGATGTAGTAATAACACGAGAATTTGCCTGGAAACCACGCTGTGTGATGATCATATCTGTAAACTGTCCAGAAAGATCAACGTTGGACATTTCTAATTCACCAGTAGAAATTTTACTACCATCTGCTGTAATTTCTACACCAATTCCATCGAACTCACCTGAGTTTAATGTTGTCTTATAACAGTTATTTCCAACTTTCTCCAAACCGGATGCATTGCTAAACTGTGCAGTTGCAATCTGGCAAAGAAGAACTGTATTACCATTATCATATGAACCATAGATACATCCATCTGCATCAACAGAAATGCCTGTTAACGCACCAAGTTTTTTACCTGTACCATCACCAACGATATCACCTTTTAAAATTTTTGCTGTTGAAGTACCGTTGTTGTTGTAATTTAACATTGTTGAACAATCGATTTCAATATGTGCAAAGTTACTTCCTGCCACTCCTGTTTCAGGATCAATTGTTTTTGTTAGTAATTTCTCCATTTTTAAATATACAGAATCTGATGAAAAATCAGCTGCACCATGTACATCTGTAGTAACTTCTTCACCTTCTCCAACAGAAACAAAAGTACCTTTGTTCTTATCAAAAATTACTGTATATCCATAATGAACAGTATTATCCGTTGGGTCTGTAAACGTTGTACCGTCAGTACCAAATAATTCATTGATTAACAAAGGATCTCCAGTTGCATTTTCAAACACAGCCTGTCCATCCGCATCAACCTCTTGAATTTGTCTTGTAGGATCAGCTGGATCGGTAATCATTTTAGGCACCTGATATACAAGCCAATCCCCATTTTCATCTTTTAAAATTGATTTACTTTCCGAATCAACAATATCCATAAGCGCCATTACATACTGGCCTTCAATCACATCACCATTCGCATCATACTTAGGTGTATATGAATATTTTGCAGTATATGAATATCCAAGGTCATCATAAAAACCAAGTGTCATAACATAACCTGTTTTACTTGTTACGTTTGAATCGTTTTTATCTAACACACCAGACGCGTATGCTTTTGTTGTAGCTTCTGGAGCGGATGTCTGATTCTTTGGTGCCATTACCTGAAGAGGTGAAACGATATCTTTTTTAATTTCACCAGTTGTTTCATCAATCTGCCATCCCTGAAGTGTATATCCGGTAGAACTCATACAAAGATATCCATTTCCATCTACATAGAACGAACCAGCTCTTGTAAAGAAACGGTTTGTTCCATCTGATACAACGAAAAAGTTTGTTGTCTGGCTATCTGTTAATTTTAAATCAAAAGGATTCCCTGTTGTTTCAGCTGCACCAGCAGATGTAATACTTACTGTTGTTGATGCCGTTGATACACCAAGACCAATCTGTTTTGCATTCACACCACCAGTTCCAGTTGCACCATTACCTGATGTTGCACTAGAAGTGGTCTGATACATAATTTCACTAAATCTTACTGATGAAGCTTTAAATGCTTCTGTGTTTACATTTGCGACGTTGTTACCAATAACGTCCATTTTTGTCTGATGTGTCTTAAGACCTGACACAGCAGAGTAAAGTGATCTCATCATAAGTCATTGACCTCCTAAGAGACGGCTCATTTTGATTCCTTCTGTCAGTCGGGAACCGAAGCTTCCTGTATGCAAAAACGACTTCTGCGTTTCACCCTTAAAGGTCCAGCTACATAATTACTGCGCCGTCAATATTTGTAAATACATTACTATTTGTTTCCGTTTGATCCATTGCTGTCACAACGGTCTGATTTGGGACATTTACAATAAAAGCAAGTGAATCAACTAATACCAGCGATTCCTGAATCCCTTTTTCCTGCGCCATTTTTACACCATTTTCTAATCGTGCATTTTGGCTTTCTGTTAAATCGATATTACGATCTAAAAGTCTAAGAGAAGCATGTTTTGAAAACTTTAAACTTGAATTTTCAAGAACTGTCTCCATTTTTTTCTGTCGTAATACGTCTTCAAACAATACATCGGATGTTTTCACGGAATTCTTAACCGTTTTATTGGATAAAAATTGATCCGTAACCTGCTCAATGGATGCAAACTGATTTGCGATTGGATTCATATCATCCCTCCTAAGCATAGAGTTTTATTCTTCTGCCTGTTCTATATCTTCTGTCTGTCCTCCATCTTCTATCTGTTCTCCATCTTCTCCACTTCCAGCTTCCGCCTTTTCTAATTCTGCAATTCGCTTTTCAAGTTTTGAAAGTGTTTCTAAATCCTTTGTAGGTACAAACTGTTTTTGATAATCCGTCATGCTGTTATATATATCACGAACCTGCTGTACCAAAGATTTTGAAGAAGTTGTAATAACGTCTTCTCCTGGCAACTGTGCAACCATGTCCGAAATACTTTTTGAAATGGTAACTGCATCATAATATTCGCTATCGGCAATGGTGTCTAAACTTGACAATGGATATAACTGATCGTTTACAGATAAAAGAATATCATCTCCCTGATATAATACATAATCAACACGACCATCTACATATGTTGTCTGTCCTGTTGTTTCACTAGTCATTTTAAGGATAACCTGTTTACCAACCAAACCACTTGCCATACTACTTTGCTGAGAATTTTCCATAGAAAGTGTCGCTTCTAACTGTGAAAATGTAGCAAGCTGTGCAACATAATCTGTATTACTTGTTGGCTCTAATGGATCCTGATACTGCATTTCAGCACATAACAATTGTAAGAACTGATCATATCCAAGATTCGAACCTGTTGGAGTTATTCCATTATCTTTTTTAGCTGTAGTATTTCCAGCGTCTAATTTTCCATCTGTTACTGGTGCAATAATTGGCATGTTTTACTCCTTTCACGTATAAGCCTATGCTGTTAAATCTACTGAGTTTCCATTATCTTTCATTATTTGTGCAACTAATTGTTCTTCTTCTGTCATAAGACCAGATAACTCGTCTAACGATGATAAGTTGATATTTCTTCTATGCGTTGACATTTCCTCTTGATGTGCTCCCTCTTCTTCTTCACGCTTATGGTTTTGATCCAAATTACGTTCAAATTCATGAGACGCCACTGTCACTTCAATTGCATCAACCTTAACACCTGATTGATTTAAGTTTTCACGAAGAGTTGCTACCTGTGCTTCTAGTGCTTCTTTTACCACTTCATTTTGTGCAGCAATTGTTGCACGAACCACACCTTCTTCTGTAGAAACATGTAAGTAAATTTTTCCAAGGTTTTCCGGATTTAATTGCATTTCCATGCTTGATGTATCAGACGCGATTGTAATCTTAAGATTTTCTGCCACTTGACGTATCAAATCTAATGTATCAACCGACGTATAATTTGTTGGAATTTGTGTTACGTTTTCTGTTTGAGAAACAGAAATTTCACTCACATTTACTGTTACATGTTCATTTGATTCTCTGATTGGTGAATGTTTTTCACCTTTCGTATCATCATGTTTGTCTAAAAAATTCGATTCATCAGAAGTAGAAGTCTCAGTCTTTGTTTCCACAACCACTTCTGTTGCTTCCATAAGTGTTTCATTTTCATCCTCCACACTATTTACTTCTTCCTGCTGATTATTCAATTCTTTTCCTACTATATTACCTTCAACATCAAAACCATCAATTACGATTTCTTCTTGAAATTCTACTGGTTGCTCAAGTACATCCATCATAGCAACTAAATCCTGTAAACCATCATTCGTAAGATCAAGTTTTTCCATTAATTCTGCACCAAGCGCATTTACATCTCCTAACAAGGATTGAAAATCCACTTTCATAAGCAAATCCATGTCTTCGGTAATTCCAGTAAGTTCTTTCACAAATGACACTAAGTTCTTTGGATTAAGTAAATCATATAGTGTCATTCCAAGACTCTCTAATGCAGCTGAAATATCATCCTCCGATACTCCTAACTCATCCTTGATTGTTTCGACCATTTCTTCTTCAAACTCATTCAATTCGTCTGAATAACCTTCGATTTTTTCTTGAATATCAGGCTGTTTTGCTTCTTCAACAGAATTATCTTTGTACTGATATCTGTCAAAAGAATCATCAATTGCACTTTTCTTTGTCAAAACCGTCTCGTCCATGTTTAGGTTTTGACCAGCCACCTGATTCATCATCGAACTAAAAACAGCTTGCGCTTCTTCAACGCTCTTATCCATTTTCTTGGTCGATGTTGCTGCATTTAAATTTGGGGGAGTCTGTGTCTGCCCAAAATTAAATACATTTGCAGTTGTCAATTTTTCCTCCTTCCGACAACTCGTTTACTCTTCCGGTTCCATAATTTCTGTCACCTTAGCAGCGATTTCTGCATCCATTTTTCCAAGAATATTCGCCCTTGCCTGTGTGTCCATATTCAAAAGAATTTGCGCAACCAATTCCAAATCATCTTCCATAGTATCAAAGATTTTTGCAGCCTCTTTTGGTTTCATCTGCGCATAGGTGTTTGCATATTCCAAAACCGCTTCATCATAAACGACTTGTTCAACTACTTGTTTATATAAGACTTCAGCATTCTCCGGATCAATGCTTTCGTAATATATCTTATATTCTTCTATATCGGGTGAACCTTCTCCAAAAACAACCTCTTCATAGAACTTTTCTTTAATTTCTTCAAACTCAGCTTGTTCCTCTTTATAGACAGAAAGCTCAGCAATTTGTGCATTAAGCTCAGCAATCGTATCTGCTGATGATGAATTCGTTCCATCCATTTCAGCAATCTGACCTTCTAACTCTTTAATTCTATCTATCGCATCATCAATTGAATCAAACTGATACTCTGTACTTTCAGGAATTTCAAGCCCTTCGATATTATCTGGAAGAATCTCTTTTAAGTAAGGAACATCCTTCAAAAGTGGATACATAACTGTAGAACCAAATCCACCCACGTCATACTTAATAAACACCGCGATAATTGCAAGCCAAATTACAATCATAAGTAGTGTTACAAACCCAAGTACGATTTTACTTCCAACAGATTCATTTTCTTCAATTTCGTCTAATAGCTGGTCTTCATCCTTCTTCTTTTTCTTCTTTTCTTTTTTCTCTTTCTTTTCCTTTTTCTTTTTTTCCTTTTTATCTTCTAAGATTTCATCTTCTTCTGCCATAGTGTCTTATTCCTCCTCTTTATTGTTGTATGAATAACTCACAAGTTCATCAATTTCCTTAGATTCTGCAGCTCTCATCTCATTTAGAAAATCAATAAAAGCCTTTTCCCTTAATTTTTCATAAGTTTTTCTTTCCTGCATAATCTCATTAAGTTTCCTTCGTGCATCCTCTAACTCTGCTTCAGCTTTATGAACTTGTAGCATTTGCCTATGTATCATTGTCTTTATTGCAGATAAATCAGACCTGCAATTTGTAATCTTTTTCACTTCCAGATTTCCAAGCATAGACTCTTTTAGCTGTTTTTCATACCCTACTCTTCGAATCAAAAGTTGTTGCAATTTCATTTGTTCTTCTTGATACTTTCGATTCGCGATACCATAATTTGCCTTCGCTTGTTCTTCTAATTTCTGCTTAATATCTAAGATATTTTGCATAGCAAAACGAAATTTTGCCATAATTCCTCCTAGTCAGCAAATACCTGATCTAATAATGCAATTTCTTCCTCGAAAGAAAATTTTTCATCTGTTCCCTGACACAAAAAACCATTTACTTCTTTTATTTTTCGAATTGCATAATCGATATCCGGGTTAGAACCACTTTTATATGCGCCAATGTTAATCAAGTCTTCTGCTTCACTGTATGTAGCTAATACAGTTTTTAGTTTTCCTGCTAAATCTTTATGTTCCTTCGTTGTAATTGCACTCATACAACGTGAAATACTCTGTAAAATATCAATTGCGGGATAATGATTCTTATGTCCAAGTTTTCTATCTAGCATTATATGCCCATCCAGAATACCTCGCGCCGTATCCGTAATAGGTTCATTGAAATCATCACCATCTACAAGAACCGTATACAAACCAGTAATCGAACCAATTTCATTATTTCCGGCACGTTCCAAAAGTTTTGGCATCTCCGAATAAACACTTGGTGGATAACCACGTGTTACCGGTGGTTCTCCTGACGCAAGACCAATTTCTCTTTGTGCCATCGAAAAACGCGTCATTGAGTCCATCATAAGTAAAACATCTTTTCCTTGATCACGGAAATATTCCGCAATCGCGGTTGCTGTTTTTGCCGCTTTATTACGAATTAACGCTGGCTGATCTGATGTTGCAATGACAAGAACCGAACGAGCCATACCTTCAGGACCAAGGTCTCTTTCAATAAATTCTCTTACTTCACGGCCACGTTCTCCAATAAGCGCAACAACATTGATATCTGCTTTTGTATTTCTCGCAAACATACCAAGAAGTGTACTCTTTCCAACTCCTGAACCAGCAAAAACGCCAATTCTTTGACCTTTTCCCAAAGTAATTAATCCATCCACCGCTTTTACACCAAGTGGAAGAACTTCTGAAATAATTTCTCTATCCATAGGATCCGGTGGCATCGCTTCAACCGGGTATTGCGCCGTCAAATTAAGATTTGCTCCATCTGTCACACGGCCAATTCCATCTAAAGTATGACCGAGCAGTTCTTCACCAACAGAAACAGATAATGGATGTCCCGTATTTTCTACGACACATCCAACTCCAACGCCTTCGGCATGATCATACGGCATCAAAATAAGGCGGGCATCACGAAAGCCTACCACCTCTGCCATAAAAAACTCTTCGTGATCTTTATCAAGAAAAATCTTGCACAAATCATTTAACTTTGCTTCTGGCCCAATTGATTCAATTGTAAGTCCAACAATCTTGGATACTTTTCCATAACTCTTGTAATAAGTCTTATCACATAAATCTAAATACTTTTCTGCTTCTTTAATCACTCGTAAACCCCAACCTGTATTAGCTGCAAAGAGACTTAATATCTTTTGTCAAATTTGTAAGCTCCATGTCAATTCCACAATTAAACACTCCATGGTCTGTCTCAATCAGACAATCAGAAGCATCTAAATTTGCATCATTAATAATTTCAATAGAAATCTCACTACCAATTCGATCTTTAATCTCACCAAGACGTGAATCTAAAAATCTATGATTCGCCTCCGAAACACGAATTCGTATTTCTTTTCCTGGTTCGATATTCATTAATGTATTTTTGACAAGATGTAATAAAATATCTCTCTTTTCGTCATATTGAATATGAAACACTTTCGTAAAAACTTTAATAATTGCATCTACAATATCACTTTCCATTTCTTCCATACGAGTTTCATATTCTTTTTTTAATTGCACATGCCTGTCTTGAAGTTCTTGTTCCATTTGTATTCTTAACTGTTCTGTTTCAGAAACGCCTTCTTTTTGACCCTCCATAAAACCTAACTGTTTTTGTTCCTCAAACAAATTTCTAGCTTCAACCTGTGCCTGTTCAAGAATCTGTCTGGCTTCTTCCCTTGCATTTGTAAGAATTTCTTCTGCTTCAGTTCTTGCCTGCTCTAGAATTTCTTCTGTAGAAATTTCTGGTTCAACTTCAATCACAGGAACTTCTAATCCTTGGAAATCATCCGCTTCTTCAGATTCTTCCTGATCAAAATTTCGAAAACGGAGTCCATTTCCACCTTTATCATTTGCTTCATTTTCTACTTGAAGCTTCATTCTTTCTTCTAAAATTGCATTTGCATTAATGATTCGTTTTTCTGAATTAGACCCAATCACATAATGCTGTTTCAAAAGATTAGACAACGATATCGTCACCTCCACCTCGAGAAATAACAATTTCTGCCGAATCTTCTAACTTACGAATAACACCAACAATCTTCTGCTGTGCTTCTTCGACATCTTTCATACGTACCGGACCCATGAATTCCATATCTTCCTTAATCATAGCAGCAAGACGTTTTGAAAGGTTCTTAAAGATAACATTCTGAACTTCCTCTGTTGAACTCTTAAGTGCAAGTTCAAGGTCTGCATTATCAACATCACGAAGAACTCTCTGAATTGCACGGTCATCAAGAAGAAGAATGTCTTCAAATACGAACATTTTCTTACGGATTTCATCTGCCAGTTCTGGCTCTTCAATTTCAAGAGATTCCATAATATGTTTTTCTGTTCCTCGATCGACAGAGTTTAAGATATTTACGATAGAATCGATACCACCAACAATTGTGTAATCCTGATTTACAAGAGAAGCAAGTTTTCGTTCTAATACACGTTCTACTTCTTTGATTACATCTGGCGAAGTTCTATCCATCATAGCAATACGTTTTGCAACATCTGCCTGCTTTTCTGGCGGTAGCGCACCTAAAACAAGAGATGCCTGTGCCGGAGACAAATATGATAAAATCATCGCAATCGTCTGTGGATGTTCATCCTGAATAAAGTTCAAAAGCTGACTAGGGTCAGTTTTTCGAACAAATTCAAATGGACGAACCTGTAACGATGCCGTAAGTTTTGCAATAACCCCTTGTGCTTTATCATTACCAAGAGCTTTTTCAAGGAGCTTTTTCGCATAGCTGATACCACCTTCAGCAATATACTGCTGTGCAAGACATACTTGATAAAACTCGTTTAAGATGTCCTCTTTTGTCTGTGGAGATACACTACGAGTATTTGCAATCTCTAATGTCAACTCTTCAATTTCATCTTCTTTTAAATGTTTAAAAATAGTGGCAGCTTTTTCTGGTCCAAGTGCAATTAATAAAATTGCGGCTTTCTGCACACCATTATATGATTCACTCATAGTCTTACTCCCAATCTTCGTTTAACCAGTTGCGAAGCAATAACGCAACGGCATCCGGATTTTCATCCACAAATTTCTCAATGAGAATTCTAATCTCAGATTTCTCTGAATAACCAATATCTTCTAGTTGTTCTGAAAGTTCTGATGTAGATTCAAGCAATGACTCAACAGAAAGTTCTGGTTCTTCTTCCACTTGTTTTTGTGTTCTTGTACTACGGAAAACAACATAGCCAAGAAGTGCAAAAATAAGCACTACTAGAGCAATTTGGAAAATATCTGTCCATGATCTTGTTGTTGTATCCTCATAAACAAACTGTGGTTGTTCAAAGCACATAAATGAAATATTTGACTCAGGGAACCCCGTTGCTTTTGCAATCAATGTAATATACTCAGGGTCAACCTCTACTTTTACAGGCTCATTATTTTGTTCTTCAAACTCTTCAAAAGTCATTTCGTCTAACAGACCAGCCTCTCGCATCTTCACTTCGTCATAAATAACATAGCGATTTGCTACTACAGAAATTGAAGATTCATCATATTTAATTTTTCCACCCTGTGAAATAATCTGAGTAATATATTCATTATTGCTATACTCTCTATCAACATCAGAAATCGTATTGTATGAATAATCATCATCTGGTGTTGTATAGGTTGTATCATCCCCATTAGCATCTGTTCCAGGAACATTGCCACTTCCACCATAAGATTCTGATTCATATTCTGAGCTTGAATCTAGCACACCACTACTCATTCCATCCGGATACGAGAATTCATGGGAAGTACTTTCTGTTTGATCATAGTCCACAACAAGATTGATTACAGGCTGTACTTCCGAGAAAATCTTTGTTTCCTTTAACGCCTGTACAAGCGAGTCACTAATCAAACTTGAACGTCTCTGTGTATCACTATACTGTGAAGACATCATCCCCATAACTGAGTTTGAATCAGTACCACAATAAATAACATTACATGTTTCTTTATCAATAATTGTAACAAATTCTGTACTTTCATTTCCTACAGCAGTTGCACAAAATCGGGCAATACCTGCCGCCTGTTCCGCATCAATACTCTTATTAAACTCTAATGTAACCGCAACATGAGCTTCTTCATCACGGGCCAATATGGTCCCATCATCCTTCGGCAAAGTAAGTTCCACCGAAGCCGAATCCACGTAATCAAGATTCTCCAAATCATAACTCATCTTTTCTTCCAAATACTTTTGGTAGAGTTTTGTTTTATCAGCTTCTGTATGCGAAAAGCCACCTGAAGTAACATTTGTAATATCCCAAACAGAAGAATAGATATCATTTTCACCTAATAAAAAGGTGGCTGTCGCCTCATCTTCTTTCGCCACCTCAAAGGTGTATACATCCTTGATTCTGTATTGGATACTTGAATCTGAATCTAATAATTCTTTTACGTTTGCAGCTTCCTTTTCGCCTTCACAGGTGATTAATGTGGTATACTCCGGTTGCGAAATAACGACACCTAAAATCACAAGAGCAAGAACTACTACAGCTGTAATACTGATAAGAAGTGCACGCTGCTTCGTATTAAATTTTTTCCACCATTCCACAATTCGATCAAGAATCTTTTGAATTTGTTCTGGCATAACAAAGTCCCCTTACTCACTAAATCTGCATGTTCATTATTTCTTTATATGACTCAACAATTTTATCACGTACAGCAACCGTATATTGAAGAGCTACTGCCGCTTTACTTTCAGCAATTAACAAATCATGTGTATTATCTGACAATCCAAGCGCGAATCGAATCTGTTCTTCTTCTGCCTGATTTTGTAAGTCATTTGTTTCATTTACAGCCTTAAGCATAGAATCCAAAACAGCACTAAACGAATCATCCTCGCCTTGTACCATTGATTTTGTTTTTGCATAGTCATCTAAATATGTTGAAGAAACAGATGACAATGACGAAAGTGTTGATACATCCATAGATTAACCTCTCAAAAAATTACCCATTAGCTTTTTCCAATTGTAAGACCGGCCTGCGCCATTGACTTACTTGCATTAAACGCTGTTACATTTGCTTCATAAGCTCGTGTAGCATCGATTAAGTTTGTCATTTCTGTTACCGTATTCACGTTTGGATAAGAAACATATCCATTTTCATCTGCATCAGGATGCGAAGGATCATACTCCATAACAAAATCTGTCGAATAATCCTCTGTAACTCGATTTACTTTTACTCCATTCCCAACTGCACGATTACGTGAAGTAGAATAATATGTACTAAACGGAGTCACGTTCTTTTCTGCAAACGTCACGATTTTGCGTCTGTATGGATCTCCGTTTTCTGTTTTTGTTGTATTAATATTTGCGATATTTTCTGAAATAATATCTGTACGAAAGCGTTCTGCAGTCATACCAGTTGCGCTTATATTAAATGATTGAAATAATCCCATAGTAGTTCTCCTTTCAGATATTTTCCATGTTATTTACTATTTCATTACCATCTTCATTCTCGAAAAATTAGAATCAATACTTGAAGTTAGTGCCTGATATTTAAGTTGTTCAGATGCAAGTTCAACGTTTTCCGTATCAATATCTACGTTATTTCCATCCAAACGATAAGAAAATCCCGAATGATCGGTATATACCTGAGGATTTAATTGTGTTAAATCCGCATTATTAATTTTGTGATCAAGCGAAACATGTTTGCATCTTCCAAGTTCATCTTGAAGAACACTTTGAAAATCAATATCCTGACGCTTATATCCAGGTGTATCAACATTTGCAATATTATTCGCAATTAACGTTTCTCTTGTCCAGCTGGCATCAGCCGCTTTATCTAACACATTAATATAATTAAAAGCTGTAGAATTAATCATATTGTATCCTCCTTAAAGTTTCGAAAGTATCACCCATGTATACTATCATATTTATTATAGATTATATCCTCAAAAAAGCAAGCAATTTTTTGGTTTTTTTACATGATGTAGTGTTTTTTGGTAAAAATAACACAATATGTGCACCACATTTTGTGAAACTCTGTTGAGCGGTCATCATAACAAAAAAGGACCTATGAAACCATAAGTCCTTTTAAAACCACTAATCCATTAAAGTTTTTTCTTTTTTAAATCTTCTAATTCATCAAAGATAACATCATTCACAACTTTAATATATGTACCCTTCATACCGGAAGAACGAGATTCAATTACCCCGGCACTCTCAAATTTTCTTAAAGCATTTACAATAACTGAACGAGTAATTCCTACACGATCAGCAATTCGACTAGCAACAAGAATACCTTCTTTACCGTCTAACTCTTCAAAAATATGAGTAATTGCTTCTAATTCTGAAAATGATAATGTACTAATTGCAGATTTAACAATCTGAACTTTTCTTGTTTCTTCTGCTGTTTCCTCATTTACAGAACGCATCATTTCTAAGCTTACAACTGTAGTTCCGTATTCTGTAAGAATAATATCATCGATATCATATTCTGCGTCCGTTCGGTATTCAAACAATGTTCCAAGACGTTCTCCCGCAATATCAATTGGTGTAATAATAGCTCTAGCCTGTTTTACTTCCTCAAATCCAAGTGTCTGCAAATTTACATTTTCTTTCGTAGATAAAATACCAAGCAAACGCTCATTTAACATTGGATCAATAAATCCACCAACTTCATCAACGATAAGTTCTTTAAGTTCTTCTACCCCTTTGCAGATACTTGAACCTAAAACCTTACCCTTTTTACTAATCACCAAAACATTTGAATTAAGAATTTCTGTTAATACCTCACAGATATCATTAAATACAACTTTGGATGAACTGTTATTATGCAACAATTTGTTAATTTTTCTTGTCTTATCCAAAAGCTGAACACTCATTTTATTCTCCTCCTGCTCCGAACTCATCTACTGACAGTAATCATAACATAATTTTTCAGACAATTCAAGGTCAGCAGCGTAAATATACATAATTTTCACTATATTCGAATTATTTATCCCTTGAATCTTCTACTTTTTCTTCTACAAAACCACATTGCTCATCAGAACATACAAATTTATTTCCCTTTGCAACCATAAAGTTGTTACAACGAGGACATTTTTTATCAACTGGTCTTGCCCAACTCATAAAATCACATTCCGGATTATTAATACATCCATAATATTTGCGGCCTTTTCTTGTCATCTTAATCACAAGGTCTTTACCACATTTTGGACAAGCCACACCAATTTTCTCATAATATGGTTTTGTAAATCGACAATCAGGAAAACCTGGACAGGCTAAGAATTTACCATGCGGTCCGTACTTAATCACCATATTTCTACCACATTCGTCACATAATTCTTCCGTTACTTCATCCATAATTTCGATTTTATCAAGTTCTTCCTGCGCTACTTCTACAGCCTTTTCTAAATCCGGATAGAAGTTAGAAATAACCATCTTCCAATTTACTTTTCCTTCTGCAACTCCATCAAGTAAGGATTCCATATTTGCAGTAAAATTCTCATCTACGATGGTTGGGAAAGACTCTTTCATAATATTATTTACAACTTCCCCTATTTCTGTTACATAAAGGTTTTTGTTCTCTTTTGTAACATATCTACGCGCAATGATAGTTGTAATAGTTGGTGAATACGTACTTGGACGACCAATTCCCAACTCCTCTAATGCTTTTACCAAAGTTGCTTCTGTATAATGTGCCGGTGGCTGTGTAAAATGCTGTTTAGGCATAAACTCAACCAACGAAAGCTTTGTATCCATATCAATCGATTTCATCGCAGTTACTTTTTCGAGTTTTTCATCATCCGCTTCTGTATAAGCAAGCATAAATCCGTCAAATACGATTTTTGATGCTGAAACAGTAAATCTATAATCTCCAGCACCGATTGTAACTGTCGTTGTCTCCTGTATTGCATTCGACATACGGCTCGCTGCGAAGCGTTTCCAGATTAACTGGTATAAACGGAACTGATCTCTTGATAACGAATCTTTAATCTCACTTGGAATACGATTAATATCAGATGGACGAATCGCTTCATGAGCGTCCTGAATTTTTTTCTCATCCTTCTTTCTATTTTCTCCAGCAGATAAATAATTTTCTCCATAATGCTCTGAAATAAATTCACGTGCAGAAGCATCAGCCTCTTCTGAAATACGAACAGAGTCTGTACGAAGATATGTGATAAGACCGACAGTTCCCTGTCCTTTTACATCCACACCTTCATAAAGCTGTTGCGCAATACGCATTGTTTTTGAAATTGGGAAATTAAGCGCTTTAGAAGCTTCCTGCTGAAGTGTACTCGTTGTAAATGGTAAAGGAGCTTTTCTTGTTCTTTCACTCTTTTTAATATCACAAACTTTAAATTCTTCACCTTTTAATTCTTCTAAAACTTTATCCATTTCTTCTTTGGAAGAAATAGCAATTTTTTCTTTTCCTTTTCCATGAAGTTTTGCTGTAAGTGGTTTCTTTTCTCCATCAACCTGAATATCAGCTTCTAAACTCCAATATTCTTCTGGAATAAAATCATTAATCTCTTCTTCACGGTCACAAACAATACGAAGCGCTACAGATTGTACGCGTCCTGCGCTAAGACCTCTTTTTACTTTTGCCCAAAGGAGCGGACTAATCTTGTAACCAACCATACGATCTAAGGCTCTACGTGCCTGCTGAGCGTCTACCAAATCCATATCGATTTCTCTTGGATTTTTAAGAGATGCTTTTACCGCAGTCTGAGTAATTTCATTAAAGCTAATTCTATAAACCTTTTTATTTTCTAACTTAAGTGCATAATATAAATGCCACGAAATAGCTTCTCCTTCACGGTCCGGGTCAGTTGCGAGATAAATTTTTTCTGCTTTTTTTACTTCTTTACGAAGTTTCGCAAGCACTTCACCCTTTCCACGAATTGTAATATATTTTGGTTCAAAATCATTTTCAACATCAATTCCCAAAGAGCTTTTTGGAAGATCTCGAACATGACCATTTGATGCCATTACTTCGTAGTTTTTCCCCAAGAACTTTTTAATTGTCTTCACTTTTGCAGGTGATTCCACAATCACAAGATACTTTGCCATTTTCTTGCTCCTTTATACGTATTTAGACTATCCGAACAAAGTAATTTGGTATTTCCTCCCGAACAAACCCTTTATTCTCCAAACTCTCCAAAATTCTAAGAATATCAGGTAATCGAAATGGTGTCTTATCTACTATCGTCCCTATACCCAAGGGACGAAAATCGAGTAAACTATACACCAATGCTTCATCTTTTTCAAGTAAAATTTTACGAAAGTCTATCTGAGAATAGCTTTTTTCTTGTAAAATGTGCCACTCTTCTAAGAAATCTTCTGGACTTTCCAATATATGCGCGCCCTGTTTTATCAAGTGATTACATCCACAACTTAGTTCATCATAAATACTCCCAGGAACCGCATAAATATCTTTTCCCTGCTCAAGTGCATACTCTACTGTAATAAGCGTTCCGCTTTTCTTTCTTGCTTCAACAACAATAACACAATCACTTAATGCAGAGATAATCCTGTTTCGCATCGGAAAATTTCTTCGCATTGCCGGTGTACCAAGTGGATATTCTGAAATAACACCCCCCTGACGCATCGACATTTCATACAAATATCTACTACTTTCCGGATAGCAGACATCAACACCACATCCAAGTACTGAGTATGTTTCTCCACCTTCTCTTGCACAACTTTCCTGTGCAAGAGAATCAATCCCCCTTGCCATTCCACTTATAACAGGAATTTGATGCTTTGCAAGTAACCTTCCTAGTCGAATTGCTGTTTCTTTTCCATACGAACTACACTCTCTTGCACCAATAACGGACACCACCTTCATATCTTTCGGTGGAAGTTTTCCTCGATAATAAATCCCATATGGTGCATCCATGATTTCTCTTAGTCTGACAGGATAATCTGATTGTTCTATCGAAACAAAAGAACATCCAGTTTCAACAAACTCCATCCACTTCTTATCAATATCTTCGTTATGTTTACTTTCATAAATCGAAAACGCATCTTTTGCTTGCAATCCTTCTATCTTTTTCAGACTTTCATAGGATAATGAATATATTTCTTTTGCATTCTCACATACCTGCATGAGAATGCGAATCTTACTGTTAGTCATTCCTTTTATATTATGTAACCAATAAGCATATTTCATCGCAAATCCCCCATGTATTTTTCTTCCAATCCACCACGTAATGATACCGCTTGTTGTAAGTCTGTCATTCGAATAATCGGTGAACCATCCAAATCGGCTATTGTTCTAGAAACACGAAGGATTCTATGATAAGTCCTCGCTGTAAGGTTCCACTTATCAAACATATTTTCCATATATTTTTCTTGCTCTTCATTCAAATGACAATACTTTTTTAAATCAGACGAAGGAATTTCACTATTGTAATGATATTTTTCCTTATTAAATCTCTCTCTTTGAATTTGATGGCATGCAATTACTCGTTTTTGAATTTCTTCTGAAGATTCGTTTCTATTTTTCTGTATCAAATCCTGATACGACAGAGCTTGTGCTTCCACACAAATGTCAATACGATCTATTAGTGGCTGCGAAACTCGATTCATGTAATTTTTTAACATTGCGGGTGTACATCTACACTTTTGCCGATCCGGATAATACCCACACTTACAAGGATTCATTGCAGCCATCAACAGAAAATTCGATGGATAAGTGACACTACCGCCATTTCTTGCAATATGAACCACCCTTTCTTCTAATGGTTGTCTTAGCACTTCTAACGTGGTTTTATGAAATTCGGGTAATTCATCCAAAAACAAAACACCATGATGTGCAAGAGATATTTCTCCCGGCCTTGGATTCATTCCTCCTCCTGCCAAACCAGATGTAGTAATCGTATGATGCGGACTTCTAAATGGTCTTTTGGAAAGAAGTGCATTATAGTTAGTTAGCAAACCACATACACTATAAATTTTGGAGAGCTCTAATTTTTCTTCTTCTGTTAATGGTGGTAAAATCGATGCCATTCTTTCGCATAGCATCGTCTTACCAGCTCCCGGAGGTCCAATTAAAAGAATATTATGCATTCCTGCCGCTGCAATTTCACACGCCTTTTTTATATACGCCTGCCCATTTACATCTGCAAAATCGTATTCCATTTCCTTTGTGCATGTTTCTTCTATATTAGATGTTAAATCGTTAACAAAATCGGACTGCACTAATTTCCCATTTATCAAAGATGACATCAATACTTTTAAATCCGAAAAAGCATATACATTTGCACCCTTTACTAGTTTTGCCTCTTTTTCATTCGCAAAAGGTACCACATAATTTTTTATTCCACTTTTCATACCATCTGAGACCATCGGCAGTACACCTTTTACTGGCAAAATCTGTCCCTTTAGATTTAATTCTCCAACAAAAATGGTATCCTCACAAAGCTCTCCTGGTGCGATTCCAAGAGCAATAAGAAGAGCCACTGCCATTGGCAAATCAAATCCAGTACCCGTCTTGCGAATATTTGCCGGTGCAAGATTCATGGTGATTCTTTTTGCTGGTAAAACCACATCACAGTTATGTAAAGCAGTCTTTACGCGCTCTTTTGCCTCCTTTACTTCAGATGATAAATATCCAACCAAATCAAACACAGGCATACCTGTGCTTATATCTACCTCAACCTGAATTGGAATTGTATGAATTCCAACCACTGTGGCCGTATTTACAACACTATACATTTTTCTCCTATTCCAACTATAGGGATATTCGCATGAACTATGCATGAAAAAAAGATGAGTTTATTTTAGCACAAAACCCACCTTTTTCAAATCTATTCTTCAAGAATTTGTCTAAGTTTTTCCAATGCCCTTTTTTCAATTCTAGAAACATAGGATCTGGATATTTTCAATTTTTTTGCAATTTCCTTTTGTGTTTCTTCTCTTTCTCCATAAATTCCATATCTTTTTGAAACAACATAAAACTCCCGTTTTGTTAATACAGACTGTATCTTACTTTTAATTTTTCGAATCTGGTTTTTTGCTTCTACTTCTGTCAACACATCTGGTTCATCGTTTTCAATCACATCCATAAGTTTTATTTGATTTCCTTCTTTATCCATTCCAATTGGTTCATACAAAGACACATCCCCTCTTGTCTTTTTCTTTGCCCGAAAATACATAAGCATTTCATTTTCAATACATCGTATTCCATAGGTCGCAAATTTACATCCCACTTCAGGTTTAAATGTCTGTACCGCTTTTATTAATCCAATCGTTCCAATAGAAATCAAATCTTCAACATTTTCTTCGGACCCTTGATACTTTTTTGCTACATGAGCAACCAAACGCATATTATGTAGAATCAGCTCATCCCGTGCATTTTTATCCCCACAAGCGATCTTTTTCAAGCACGCATTTTCTTCTTGTGACGATAAGGGTTCCAAAAAAGTTTTCACTTTTTTTACTCAATTTATTCTTTTTATAGTGTATGCCTACTTCTTGTCTTTTGTGCTATAATTACAAACATGGAACGAAAATTTGTATATTATATTGATAAAGAAAATGATAATAAAATAATTGAACAGTTTTTGAAAGAACAAGGTTTTACCCATCACGCACTCGTTACCATCAAAAGAACCGATCATGGAATTTTACGAAATGGAACCTGGGAATACATAAACCAAAGACTTCATCTAAATGATGAACTAGTGATTCTTTTGCGAGAAAACGAACAAAGTGAACATGTGGTACCTGTAGAATTAGATCTTGATATCCAATACGAAGATGAAGATATTCTTGTTGTAAACAAACCTGCAAATATGCCAATTCATCCTTCCATTAACAACTACGAAAACACCCTTGCAAATGCAATTGGCTACTACTACAACAAACAGGGAATTCCTTTTGTATTTCGTTGTGTCAACCGCCTTGACCGGGATACAACAGGGCTCACCATTATTGCAAAGCACTCTCTTTCTGCAGGCATCTTAAGTCAAATGGTATCAAAAAGGGAAATCAAACGCACTTACATTGCTATTTGTAGTGGAAAGGTTGAATCGGAAGGAACCATTCACGCACCAATTGGACGTGTTTGCGACTCTACCATTTTGCGACAGGTAGATTTTGAAAACGGCGAAGATGCAATTACACACTATAAAAGGCTACAATACGACAAGGAAAAAAATCTATCACTTGTAAAAATTAATCTTTTAACCGGACGCACTCACCAAATTCGAGTGCATATGAAATATATTGGTCATCCTCTTATTGGTGATTTTTTATACAACGAAGATTATACCTATATGAACAGGCAGGCTTTACATTCTTATTCTTTGGATTTTTTGCATCCCATTACAAAAGAAAAGATGGACTTCACATCCGAGTTATTCCCGGATATGAAGTCCATCTTTCAATCGATCGAGCTCTGATTTTTCATAAGGAACCTTCCCTTTTAAGATTTCATTCTTAACATAGGTGAAGGTTTCTTTTTCTCCTTTTACGGCAAGCATAAAAAGCATATATTCAAGTAATGCCGTTGTATCAGGATGCATCATATAAATATCTTTTCCACGAAGATAATAGAGCCATGCGCTATCATCTTTATACTTTTCTTTCTGATAATTCTTCGAAGCACTCACACGATCAATAAACATTTCTGCCACATAACGAATTGGCATTTTCATACCGCACATGCCCTTTTTTCCGTTGTTTTGCTCGCCTTCACCCGAAGAATAATCAATCCAATATTCCAGATGATGTTTATTACGTCCCTTATGGTGTAACCATGCAGCTGAATAGCCTTTTTCTTTACGTTCAATATTGTTTGGACTCATGTTTCCTTGAAAATATTTCGCCCCAACCATAAATTCAATTGGGTTATACTTAGATAAATCATGCAATAAACCTTGCTTATATAGTCCAATCTGAAAGCACCCTTTTAATACTAACCATTTATGTCTATTAATGGTAGACAAATGTTTCCAAAACTTCATTTTCTACTCACCTCCAACTAGTATGCATATAGATTGAGGTTTCATTTCTAATACTCTTGTACATATATTTGCCTCATCAAATGAAACACATGGTTTCTCCTCATTTGCGCTATCTACAAGAAGATGCCACTTATTCTTTCCCTTTAGTTTTGGAAGTGCAAGCTTTGCTTCTCCCGAAAAGAAATTATATGCAACATACAACTTTGTTTTCTTGTCACAGTACATTACACCAGTGCTCATTCTTCCAGAATCAATTTGTGATATCCATGCATTCTCCCCATGATAGGACAAATCAGGATATCCAACCCCTGTTTCGTCTGTAAATGTAAACGGACTACTCTTTGCAATAATTGGATACTCTTTTCTTAATGAAATTATATTCTGTACAAAAGCTATTTCTTTTCTATGTCTCTTAGCATTTTTCCAATTAATCCATCCAATTTCATTGTCCTGACAATATGCATTATTATTCCCTTCCTGTGAATTCAAAAACTCATCTCCGGAAAGAATCATCGGAACCCCTTGTGCAAGAAGCATCATAAGAATTGCATTTCTCCATTTTAAGCTTCGCAAATTTTTTATATACTTCTTCTTCGTAGGACCCTCTACTCCATAATTATTGCTAAAATTCCAAGTTATTCCATCTGTATTATCTTCTCCGTTTGCTTCATTATGTCTATCGTTATACATAAAGAGGTCAGCAAGAGTAAAACCATTATTATTCGTAATATAATTTACAAATCCAAGCTCATCACTTTGCTTTCTTTGTTGATTTAAAAATTCACCCAGATTTCCATTAAAATGGTTTAATATTTTGCGTGCTGGATAAAGATATTCATCTTTATATGAATATAAATTCTTATAGGTTCTATGACAAAGATATGCATACTGTTCCATCTTCTCACACATTATTTTTGTTCTGCTTAAATAGACATCCTGCACAATGCTTGTAAGTGGCAATGATTCCCCAAGCAAATGAAATCCGTCCACGTGATATTCTTTCACCCAGAATCGAAGAGCATCTATCATTAGATTATGGTTTATACTCTTTGGAAAACACATTTCTAAAATGCATTCCATCTGATTTTTATGCAATGCCCTTACCAGACTCTTAAATTCCTTATTTGCATGTTCTGTACAAGAAGCATAAGAACTCTTCACTGCAAAGTAATTGCCCTCTCCATATCCCCAGTAATTAACTTTTTTTATTTCTTCTTCAATCTCCTCTGGAAGAATCATATCATCCTGTTCTACTTCCCATGAAATATACTCTGGCAGATTTGTTGTTTTTGGAATATACATTTCTTCAAATTCATACACGGGCATGCATTCAATAGATGTAACTCCAAGCTTCTTTAAATATGGAATCTTCTTAATTAATCCTGCAAACGTTCCACCCTGTTGTTTTTGATTTTCTAATTCTTTTGTAAATCCTCTTACATGAAGTTTATACAAAATCATCTTATCTTTTGTAATTTCAGGCTTTTTATCTTCGCCCCAGGCAAATTTATCATCTACAAACTTTGCAAATATTTCATAGTCATTTTCTTTTCGCGAAGAATCATTCCAAATCTCACGTCCACAGATTCCTTTTGCGTAAGGATCAACAACCTTTTCTCCATTTATTACATAATAGTAATCATACGCATTCCAAGACAGTCCTGTCACATGAACAGAACGTAGTGCTCCCATACAGTACTCATTTGGTACTTCAATCACATGTCTTTCCTTTGTTTCTCGAGAAACAAGCACAATTTGACATGTATCTTCTTTTTCAGCTTCAAATGTGAAGATTACTTCATTCTTTTTGCAGGTCGTTCCAAGACCGTTGTAGTTTCCTTCTTTTATCTTTAAATTCATCGTCTTCATGGTTGCTATTATACTCTTTTTCTTCAACATTTGACAATCTATTTCCCAGAAATTATAATTAAGATTGTTACACAGAAAAATGCCAATTTGATTAATTACTTATTTGGAGGATTTTAAGATGGCAAACGATGAAAAAATTGTTCCTGTTACTGAAGATGAGGCTGATGATATTCGTGTTACTTTAGATTTAGATGATGGAACCGTTGAATGTAAGATTTTAACTATTTTAGAGTTAAATGAAACGAACTACATTGCTTTATTACCTTTAGATGAAAATGGTAATGACAATGCTGATGGGGATGTTTATCTTTATAGGTATTTTGAAGATGAAAAAGGTCTTCCATCTATTGAACCAATCATCGATGATGAGGAATACGAAGCTATTTCTGATCGTTTCGATGAATGGTTAGATGAAATTTTATATAATGACATGGATTAATCTACTTTTTTGATTTTTCCTTTAAGGCTGTAGACGCTTCGATGATAAATCGTGAGATATCTACAGCTTTTTTTTGATAGTATTCGACCGTACATAAATGCAGTTTTTCTTTTGCTCTTGTCATTCCTACATAAAATAGTCGTCTTTCTTCTTCTATTTCTGCTGGCAATACAGATTTTTTGTATGGCATAACGCCTTCGATTGCATCAATAATATAGACTTCTTTAAATTCAAGTCCTTTTGCGCCATGCAAAGTGGCTATCGTTACTGCTTCGTGATTTTTTCCACCTTGTTTTGCTTGAATGTTCAATTCTTCTTCGTAGGCTTTTATATGTTCCTGCCACTTCTCAACATTTTCAAAGCCTCTTGCACCTTCCATAATCTGATCAAGGACTTCTAATAAATCTTCTTTATTCATACCCTTTTCGCTGGCATATTCCATTAAATATTCTTCATATCCTACACCATGTCGCAGGTAATTGATGGCAGCATAAGGATTCATCTTTTCCATCATTTTGATGTCATATTCTAATTTTTCGATACGTTCTTCCATCCATGGCTGTAAAGAATAAAAATTCATCCATGCTGCAAAGTCCACTTTTTGTACTGAACTTAATGATTCTTTTGACAAATAACGAAGCGGTTTATTCATTATTTGCATAAAATCCCTTGGATTTCGTCCTCCCTTAACGATACGAAAATACGTAAACAAATCCTTTGCTATCCAATGACTATATATACTTGGAATCCTCTCTTTTGTTTGAAATGGTACACCAAGCGAAACCATTCGTTCCATTAGAGAGCTTGGCTGATGATTGGTTCGTACCAAAATTGCAAAATCCTGATATACCGCTCCTTTTTTTACTTTTGTAGCAATATCTCCTAAAACATAGTTGTGTTCTTCTACCTGATTTTTGAATTTATGAAATTCGACAGGTTCATTTATCAAAGACGTAGCATAAGTTTCTTTCGGATAGCGCATTTGATTTCTCATAATAAGCTGGTTTGCAGCCGTAACAATCGCACTTGAGCATCGATAATTCTTATCCAAAACCACCTGTTTTGCATTTGGATAATCTTTGGTAAATCCAAGCATTATCTCTGGTTTCGAACCTCTGAAATGATAGATAGACTGATCATCATCTCCTACAATAAACAAATTATTCCTTGGAGCTGCAAGCATTTTGACAATTTCATACTGAATCCAATTAATATCCTGAAACTCGTCAATCATAATATATTGATATTTATTCTGCCATGCTGCTAAAATATCTTTTCTTGCTTTTAAAAGCTCATGCGTGTACAAAAGCATATCATCAAAATCGATAAAGCGTTCGCTCTTTAGATAATTCACATAATCGGTATATATATGATGAAAAACTTTTGCACTACAAGTCGTTGAAAAGAAATTAGAAAGCTCAATTCCAGAATTCTTGATTTGGCTAATTTCTGCCAAAAGACTGGAAATACACTCGCTTTCATCCTGAAAGTCTACTTGATATTTGTATACCAGATTTCTCATAAATTGGAACCTTCGTTCTTCCGGAATAATATTATCCGCAGTAAAATGATACGCATGCTTAAGCATCATAAAAAAGACACTATGAAATGTTCCAAATGACACCTTAGCTTTGCATTTCTTTTCAAAACGATACTTCATTTCATTTGCTGCAGCCTTTGTAAATGTAATAACCAAAATATTTCCTGGATTTACATTATGTTCTTCTATTAAATTTTGTGTACGTTGGGTAATTACTGCAGTCTTACCAGAACCTGGACCTGCAAGAACAAGCATCGGGCCATCTTTATGAAAGATGGCCGTGCTTTGAGATTTGTTATAAACCATGAATACCTCTTATTTAGAAAGTAATTCGATTCCTTTTTTGATACGTGCAATAGACTCTTCTTTTCCAAGAACTTCCATAAGTTCTGTTGCACCACCTGGAGTCATCTGTTTTCCTGAAACAGCTGTACGAATTGGCCACATTACATAACCATTCTTACAACCCTTTTCTTCCACATATTTGCAAAGAGTTGCATATAAAGCATCGTTTGAATAATCATCCTGTGCTTCTAAAATTGGAAGAATTTCCTGTAACACTTCCAAAGATGTTTCTGCATTTGTTTTCATCTTTTTATGTGTATACATTTCGATATCATACTCAGGTAATTCTTCAAAGAAATCAATATGATCTTTGATATCTGTAAATACTTCTATACGAGTATGAACCATTTTTGCAATTTTTTTCAAATCATAATCTTTTGTAATTACTTCTTTGATATATGGAAGAGCCATTTCATAGAATGCATCAAAATCCATTGCTTTGATATATTCACCATTCATCCATTTAAGTTTTGTGTAATCAAATACAGCTGGTGATTTGCTCATATGATGATAATCAAATTTTTCAATCAATTCATCTAATGACATAATCTCTGTATTGTCCGATGGGCTCCATCCTAATAAAGCAACAAAGTTAATAATTGCTTCTGTTAAAAATCCCTGCTCTAACAAATCTTCAAACGAAGAATGTCCACAACGCTTTGAAAGCTTATGATGTTCTTCATCTGTAATAAGTGGACAATGAACATAAACTGGAACTTCCCATCCAAACGCCTCGTATAAACGATTGTATTTTGGTGATGATGATAAGTATTCATTACCACGTACAACATGTGTAATTCCCATCAAATGATCATCTACAACGTTCGCAAAGTTGTATGTTGGATATCCATCTGATTTAATTAAAATCATATCATCAAGCTCTGCATTATCTACTGTGATATCACCATAGATTTCATCCGCAAAAGTTGTCGTTCCTTCTGTTGGGTTATTCTGACGAATAACATATGGAATTCCAGCAGCAAGTTTCTCTTCTACTTCTTCTTTTGAAAGTGATAAACAATGTTTATCATAAATAGAAATTTCTTTTCCTGCTACTGTTGTTTTTAAACTTTCTAATCTTTCTTTATCACAGAAACAGTAATATGCTTCACCTTTTTCTACAAGTTTCTTTGCATATTCGAGATAAATACCACTTGCCTGACGTTCACTCTGTACGTATGGACCACATCCACCATCTTTATCAGGACCTTCATCATGAATCAAACCTGTCTTTTCAAGTGTACGATAAATAATATCAACAGCTCCTTCTACAAGTCTTTCCTGATCAGTATCTTCTATTCTTAAAAGAAAATCCCCATTTTCATGTTTTGTGATAAGGTACGCATATAAAGCGGTTCTAAGATTTCCAACATGCATTCTTCCTGTTGGGCTTGGCGCAAATCTTGTTCTAACTTTACTCATTATTTTACTCCTATGCATTCTATTTTTCTCATTTTCGCAAGGGCTATTATACTCCAACCAAACAGGTTTTGTCTAGTTTATGAAGAATTAATTGAATCTGTTGTTTATCTTCTGTTTCCAATCGATTCAGATACCCTTCTACTTCTTTTTTCATATCTAAAACTACGTTTTGACTATATTCCATTCGGCCACGCAGCTTTTGTCTTCTCGCAACTAAATCATTTTTTAGTTCTTCCATTTCATTTGCATCAACAAGTGCATTTGCATGATGAATCCATACCTTTGTATCGTACAAAGAACTCTTATTAAGAAAACGAATTAACTGTCCCTGATAGAATTCTAAGTCGTCACTGTTTTGACGGAACTTTTCACGTTCACGTACACGCTCCTGATATTGCTCGTATACATAAATCAGTTCATACGCATTTTTTACATGATACTTAGTACACGAATAATCAACAGCATTTTTCACATTTACATATTTGATTTTGACTTTGTTTTCAAGTGTAATTGCGCGATTCCTAGCCAATTCACATTTGCGAATTTCTTTACTGCAATCCTGATAACGAAGTAGAATATATACCCCTCCTAAAGTAGCCAGAAAGGCAGCTACAGTAAGAGGAAATAATGTATTCATTTTTGCTACAAGCGCAGCAAACAAAAATATAACCATTGCAATTGCAAAAAGGAAACAAACTGCAATACCAAATTTACGCAAGGTTTTTTGTTCGTTCAAGTACTCTATACGCTCAACCTGACATGTGATTTTTTGTCCATCCAAACGTTTTAAATCTCGATTAATTCGGTCCAAATCCGCCTCATTTTCTTGAAAACGTTTGATAATACGAGGCATCTCATCATCTTCTTCCTGCATCTGCATATACTGCGCATCTGAGATTTTTTTCTCAGCATTCATAAATGCTTCCCGTGCAAGATTTAGTTTCGAAACATTTGATGCAGCTTCATTAATTTGTGCCCTTTGTTCCTTTGGAAGTTCTTCTAGAATCTGAATATCTCCCAAATAAGAAGACAGCAAATTATATTCGTCTTTTGCATCTTCAAGTTCCTTACACATATGTATCATCTGTTCGCACAAATCAACAACATACGCTTTGGGATTAATTACCTCTGTATTTGGTTCTTCAATTATCTTCTCTTTTTTCTTAAACCATCTTGAAAAAAACTTCATTTTTATACTCTACTCATACGGCGATATTCCTCTTTCCAGCCTTGTACAATCTGATCTACTTCTCTTTGGAATTGTTGCTTATCGCCTCTTTCATTGATTAATGCTAATGCTTCAATATGCTCTTCAAATGCTGTTGTATTTTCTCCTCTGCTAGCATTTGACAATTCTTCTCTAAGCTTTTGCATATCCTCATCCGTCAACCCTTGTTCGATTGCAAGACTCATAAATCTTCCCTCATCATGCAAGCAACGATATGCAAATAGGCACTCTTTTAAACTTTCAAATTTATTGTTCTTTTGATATGCCTTTTTAAAGCAATTCGCAGCTTCTTCAAACAGGAATAAACGTGCATATGCCACCCCTAGATTGTGCCAAATATTTCCAATTAACATTGGATTTTCCTTTTGGGCATCCTCGGAATTAAGTAATCGTTTATACTCGTAAATACTACTTAAGTATTTTTCTTTTTCCATCAATCGGTCTGCTCTTATTTTATTACATTCAAAATCTGATTTTCCTTCCATCTCTCGGATGATAGTTATTATTGTTCTCATTTCTTCTCTTGTACAATAATAACAAGATTCCAAAATAAGTAGAACAAAATCAGAAAGTCTTCCTTTCCTTTGAACAAGTTCACGCATCTTTTCTGCAAGAATTGGAAGTTTTACTTCTTTTCCCACCCATGTACAAAGATCTTCATTCATAAAATCTCGTTCAATCAGATATGTATTATTCTGGATAAAGTAGCATAACTCTTCCATTGAATACACATTCAAGGAAATTCCTTCAATGTAATAAGGCATTGCAGCAATTGACTCTTTACATAACAATAATTCTCCCATATCGTCTCCTTTGCTACATTGCCATTGTATATTTCCATACCTTATCGGTACTATGTATCATCTCACCAAAACCAAGATCTTTAATCGTCACTTCAATCTGATTATCCGAAATCGGTTGTGCAGTAATACGAAGTCTTGTCGTACGATCTGGTCTGTCTGGTAAATCAGATAACTCAAGTGTTTCAATCTTTGCTTCTCTGCTATTTGGAAGCTGTTTCCAAAAATCAATTTCAGGTGTACCGGATAGAATCACTTCACACTCTCCCTTTGACTCAAACCAGTTCTTTCCAGCTGAAATCAAATGATAAAATGACAATTCTCCTTTATCCGACACCTTGAGGCTTAGATTAAACTTCATCTCGTTTTCGCCCATATAAACAAATGGCCACTCATCTTCTTCGTCACGGATTACAGCTGCAAAGCATGCACCTTTTGTAAATAGGTTTTTTCCCATAAACGCACGTTTTCCACGACAAAGAAAATTGAGAGAATTTTTCATCCAGCCGCCTTCAAATCCTTCTCCAACGAGATATACCGTTGAGATAATTCGATTTAGAAAAGCATCTGTTAACAAACGATAAAACTCGGTATCTTTATCTCCAAGCAAAGAAATCTTTTGACTCTCCGTTATTGAAATCACCTGTGGTGTTGTTCTTACATTTCTCATTAATGCATAATAATGCATGGACTGATTGTCATATTCAAAAAGAAATACATCATGAAGCCATAAATCTTCTTGTTGATTCAGCGCGAAATAATAAAAGCTTTCTTTATGATCAATCACCAAAAACTGTTCCGGTTTAAGCCCAAGCTTTCCTGCTATTTTCCAGAACATTTCCATATTTTCTCTTGTAAGACGGTCAACTGTAATCGCAACACGACTTACTTCATGCCCATTTCCAAGCATCTGTGGAAGTGTAATCAATTTCCGAAGATAAAGTGCTAACAAATCAACCGCATCATAAAGTTTATCATCGATTCGAATGCTTTCTCCACTTACTGCTCTTTTCAAGAGGTTGTCCACACAAATCATTTCGCTGGTTTTGGCCATTTTGTTTGCATCGTCACCGTAATACCATTGTCCAACACCTTTTCGTTTTGCCAAAACGAGAGGAACCTGATACATTTCACTGCCGGCAACCATACTTACAGTCTCTGGTTCTTCCATATTCAATTGAAAATAACTAATCATGGCATATTTATCATTTAAATCTATACCAAGATAAAATGAATCCTTTTGAAGTTTCATAGTTCCTCTTTTTGTCCTAAATAATCTTAAATACTTCTTTGGTTACTTCATCAAAACCTTTATAGTTCTTCATATTTCGATATAAACCGCTTTCATCCTGAAGCGTCGTTGAAATAAGCATCTGATTAATCAGATTATACCTGCTTTCATCTTTATCTCCATATACATCACTATTGGAAATACGATTACTTTCGGTTACCTCAACCTGATTTGAGTATTCTTCTGCAATATAATACTGAATCATTTCTCCAAAGAACATAACAAACGATTTAACAAAAATACCACCATATACATCATTCATATCTTCTGTAATAAAGTTTTGTCCATCCTCATCACGACTATAATGTAAAACAACATAATTTTGTGGATTTGTACGATATTCTAAGAACACCTTATCGTACAGATGATATTTCTGCACCAAAACCTTATCGAGTTTTTTGTAAAATGCAAAATTCATATTTCTACAGGTATACTCGGCTAATAACTCATCCTGAATTCTAAACTGTGCATCCGTTCTTGAGGAAAGTTCTGATAAATGTTTTAACAGTCCAAGTTTGCATGCATCGTTTAGTTCCATATAATTTAGATATCTTGCCTCAATAATATCAAAAACAATATCAGCTACTTTTTGTCCTTTTACAAAATATCCATGAGCAGAATAACTTAAAAATGCTAACACAATAAGTTCCCGTCCACCAGACATATAATAGCTTTCAAACATTTCTTCAATATCCGGAAGAAATCCGTCAACATACATGCTCTGTACCAAAATGCGCTCACTCAACTCGAAATTATCAATATCAAACTCTTTTGTTGCTTTCCAGATATTTCTCATCACATCGGTTGGTCCGTTATAATACAACGATAAATATAACAGGATATCATTATTGTATTTTCCAGCAAGGAATGCCTGTTCCGATAATTTTAAGATAAATTCATCTTCTTCATTTTGATTTCTCTGAATCAAATAACTTGCAAGTGCAACTTTTGCAGCCGAACCAATCTGATCCATACCATATTCGTTTACCTTGTCATATGCATGCTCATACATACGATTTTCAACTAACAAATCCATCATATATTTTCTAGCTGAATCTGTAAGTTCTGCAAAATCCGTTTTTGCCAAATACTCTTCTATCATTCCATCATACTCTAATGTCTGATAGTATCGAATAATCTCTGGCGCAAGTTCTGCTTTATATTCAGGACTTAATTCATCACCGAATAACATACGAGGGAAGAATTTCTTATCTTCTTCCTGGAACATCAGGTAATTTTGTTTTGTTGCAAAAGACGAAACAATATATGGAATTTCTTCTGGCGCAAATTCCATACATTTTTGCAAATATTTCTCAGGCTCCATGAGCTTTTGCAAACGATATGGAACACTGCTGACATAGCGTGCACCTTTTGCATCCTCAAAGATAATAACGTATTCATTCGAAAACAGCTGGAAATATGCAGACTGTTCCATAATTGTAATAATCTGTGGTTCTTTCACCTGCCTTTGATATACAAACGCACGCACAATCTTTGGATCAAAGACAATCATCTTATGCGTAAACACAATATTTGCAAGCGAACGTGCCAAATCCTCATTTACCAGCCCCAGATCAAGCATGTCTTCATATAAAACTGCAAGATTATCATCCATATGGCCAAGTTCCGCCTGTTCCATCGCAAACTTACCCATAGCTCTTCTGTATTTTTGATATGTCTCCTTTTCTGTTTCTTTTGCAGCAATAATATTGTTGTATAAAACAGCCATACGTTTGTAAGGAAGAACACTATCATACTGAAAATACATCTGAATAATCTTTGGAACCGGATCAATTTTTCTCTCATCCATGGACAACACGTATGCCTCGTATAAATTTGTGATACGAAGCTCTAATTCGATTCCCATCTCATACCACTTATGATATTTATAGTCATATTTTTGATTTTTAATTAAATAACTACAAATTGAACCAATATTTTCAGGTTTCGGATTTACCTCATAAGCTGCACACAAAATATCATATATAATCGGATCAAATTCTCTACTCATATCAAGCACTTGGAAAATCTGAACAGAAATATCTCTTGTTAACGCATGGTTTTTAATTGCCCAACGAATGATTCGAATCTCAAATGCATCAAGTTTTGATAAAAGGTATGGATCCTGCCAAATCAAATAATACGCTTCTAAGTACAGATATGGAGAAGTACAACCTTTCATCACCCAATACTCAATTGCTTTTAATTTTCTAGCATTGTTATTAAAGTACTCTTCTTTTAAGAATGATAATACCCAGAATAAAAGAACCGAATCCGGATTCTCGTGAAAAATCATTTCAATTTCATGAGTCATACGGTCCACATAAGTTGGTTCTCTCTCCATAAGGGTCATCAAATATAAATAATATCCCCAAATTGGTGATTTATGGTCAATCCACTCACGTTTAAAATCAGACAGAATCCATTCTGCTTCCTGACGTTGGCGATTAATAATAAGTGCCTGTGCTTTCATCAGCACATACATCGGATCATCTGGTACAAGCGCATGTAAATGATCTAGTATTTCAATTGTCTCATTTGCCCAAACACCCGTTACAATTCTCTTAAGTCGATATGCCTGATAGAGTTCCATAATTCCCACAAGGCATTCTTTTACCTGCAGTGCAGGAAGCTCAATTTTCTTTGCCTTTTTTTCTTCTTCCTTTATGGTTGTCGCCATAATCAAAACTTCCAATGTCTGATAAGGTGAAGAAAATGAAATCTTTCCGAAATTTCGACCTGCATGCAATTTATCCTGCTCTATATAATATTCAAAAGTACAAACACTACCTAAGAAATCTTCCAAAGTAATCTTTGTCTTTGGTAAACGAATAAAATCAGCATCTGTAGAGACATTAACGCAAAGATAACCCCAACCATCTTTTTTTATCTCAATCTTATCCGATACAGAGCCTTCAATCCCCCAAAAATCAGCCTGCTTTTTATTAATCTTGAATTCTACTTTATTTTTCTTTCGAATCCCGATTAAAAACTCTTCTACGTTTTGCGGCGATGGTTTTGCGGACACGATTCCACGATAAACCATAGCTTCTTTTATTTCTTTTTGTTTTATGATATTGGAAAAATTCTGATGGTAGAATAACTGATATGCTTCATCCCAATTTTCTTTTGCAAGACACGCAAAGTCATATAGATTTTTAATCTGTCCAATGGAAGAATCCGCATACAATTTCGTAATGTTTGCACAAAAAGAAAGACTGTACTCGCATTGGTTGCATACAATCACTAATTCTCCCTTGTCTGTTTCACCCTCAACAAGACCTTTGCTATGAAATTGATAACGAATCCTTACTTCTTCGCCTTCAAACTGTGGTGTCAAACATTCCATACGTGGATTCGTAGAATATACAACTCCTCGAATCTTCATATGATTCGTACATGTAATCACAATACTTCCGGAATAGTCTTTTCCCTCAATTACTTGAAAATCTAACGACTCCTCTGAAAACGAAAGAATAGGTTTCGCGTACTCGAACTTACCTATGGCCAATTGTTTAATTCGTTTACGCACAAATTCCACCTGCGTCTTTCATTCTTTTGTTGCTTTTTCTAAAACATAAACTATAATAAATTATAATTGATTTTAGTAATATTTACAACAAGAAAGGCACGAAAAATGATAGAACATAAAGAACATTTTCATGGAAGTGACTTAGAAAAAATCGAAAAAACATTTCACATTTCAAAAGATGACATTATTAGCTTTTCCGCTAATGTAAATCCGCTTGGAGTATCAAATAAATTGCGAAAAGAGCTTGCAAATCAAATTGACGTCATTACAAGTTATCCAGACAGAGAATACACTGATTTACGAAAGGCAATTGCCTCTTACTGTGATTGCGATTACAAAAATGTAATTGTCGGAAATGGATGTACAGAGCTTATTTCTTTGTTCATTCAAATTACTGCTCCCAAGAAAGCTCTTCTTCTTGGACCAACTTACTCAGAATACGAACGTGAATTGGCACTAAACGGTGGAACACTTGATTACTATATGCTAAAAGAAGAAGAAGATTTCAAATTAGATGTGAATGACTTTTTAAAACACATTGACTCTTCCACTAATTTAGTAATCATCTGTAATCCAAACAATCCTACATCAAGTTGTTTAAACCAAAGCGAAATGAGAAGCATTCTTTCTCATTGTAAAAAAACAAATACGTATGTAATGGTTGACGAAACTTACGTTGAATTTTCGCCAGAGATTGAAAACATCACTTCTGTTCCACTTGTAGAAGAATTTGATAATCTCATCCTGCTTCGTGGAACCTCAAAATTTTTTGCAGCTCCTGGTTTACGTTTGGGATACGGAATTACAAACAACCAGATGTTAATCACAGAAATCAATACGAACAAAAATCCATGGATGATTAATTCACTGGCAGTCGTAGCTGGAATCACCATGTTTTCAGACAAAGAATATATAAAAGCATCTCGTGAATTAAGTAAAAACGAGCGAATCCGCCTAACAGAAATTTTTGAAAAATCGAACAGATTTAAAGTTTATCCATCAAACGGTAACTTTATCCTTTTAAAAATCCTTGATGAAAACATTTCTTCTTCTGATTTATTTGAAAAATGTATCAAAAAAGGACTGATGATTCGTGATTGTTCTTCCTTCCCAACACTTGGTGACAGATTCATTCGTATGTGTTTTATGAATCCAGAAGATAATGACCGATTAGTAGCTGCACTTCTTAATGACTAATTTGTATGGCAACAAAAACAGCGCACATATCAAACCGATATGTGCGCTTAATTTATTTACAAATATTTATTTGTTTGAAAGAAATTCATGAATTCCTTTTGCTGCAGCTTTTCCAGCACCCATTGCAAGGATAACTGTTGCAGCCCCTGTTACAGCATCTCCACC
>JAXJUI010000054.1:0-2028 GCA_036309165.1 Agathobacter sp.
TAGCATCTACAAGTCCAAGTAATTCTTCCGTAAGTCTTGCCAAGCAAATATATCTCTGGACTGTCTTCTGACTTTCTCCGGTTTGCTCGCTCATAGTTTCTAAACTAAGACCGCCTCCGGCTCCCTGATGTTTCATTGCTTCATACTTCATGCTATATGCTTTTGCTTTTTCACTAATAAGAATATCCTCTCTCTGAATATTGGAATCTACCATGATGATAATAGCTTCATCATCTGAATAATCCTTCACGATAAAAGGCATATCTTTCTTACCTGCAAGTTCAGAAGCACGTCTTCTTCTATGACCGGATATAATCTCATATCCACCTTCCGTTCTAGGTCTCGCAAGACCTGGAACTAACACTCCGTATGCTTTGACACTTTCCACGGTCTCTTCCATTTTTTCATCATCCAATACTCTAAACGGATGGTCTTTGAATGTATGAAGTTCTGACAATGGAATATTTATTATCTGTCCATCCAACTTCTGGTCCCCGGGACTAGAAGTGTCCAAACCAAACATATCATCATAACTTGTTAATTTAATTTTTTCTCCAAGATTTCTTTTAGCCATTGTTAGCAACCTCCTTTGTTAATTCCTCATATGCCACTGCAACCTTTCCTTTGCCATCATGCTCATAGATACTGATACCCATTGCAGGCGTTTCCGCTGCTCTTACCGACATTGGAATCACTGTATCAAAGATATGAACCTTTGCTCCGTATGTGTTATACAGAACTTCTGTAATCTCTGCTGCATAATTAGTTCTATAATCCACCATAGTAAGCAGAATACCCATTATATTGAGTTTAGGGTTCATTTTACGCTTAACCCTACTAATTGTCTTTAAAAGCTGTTCTAAGCCCTTTAAAGGCAAATAAGCGGCTTGTACGGGTATAATAACTTCATCAGCTGCTACAAGTGCATTCAATGTGAGCTGTCCCAAGTTTGGAGAACAATCTACTATGATATAATCATACTTATCTCCAACAAGCTCAATGTAGTCTCTTAATGTTGTCTCACTACTCATAATTCCAATAAGGGATGTTTCTACACCGGATAATTCAATATTAGCTGGCATAAGGTCTACGCCCTCTTCATGATGAAGAATACCTGCTTCTAAATCAAAATCTTCCTCGTTCAACACCCATTCCATGATTTGAGCCATTGTAATCTCTAAACTGTCTGGCTCTTGATACCCCAACGCCTCAGTGAGTGACCCCTGAGGATCGTTGTCTATCAACAATACTTTCTTGCCTAATCTAGCAAGTCCAATTCCTAAATTTACTGTTGTGGTAGTCTTTGCAACTCCACCTTTCTGATTTGCACAAATTATTACTTTACTCATATGGTTTAATCTCCTTTTCTACTTGTTTGTTGTTAATGTCATTTCCACCTCTAAATATTTGCGGAAATACTTGTTTGTACCTTTGTTACTAAATATCTCTGAGGACTCTGTGATTTTTACATTAGGAATCTGCAATAACTGTTCCTCTAACCACTCCATATCCTCTTTTGTTCCTTGCAATCTCACTTTAACCATGTCTTCACCTCCCGGACTAACCGGATTTCTGACCATATGAGCTGCACTTAACGCTGTGTTTCTCATTGACTTTGCTTCCTCCTTTCAATTTCCTTAGTCAACCATTCGCAATTCGTATCTCATTCGTAGCCCAAGCCTCAAAATTCGTATCTTTTTTGACTATACGAAAAAAGGACTTTTCCTAAGAATTTCTTAGAAAAAGTCCTTAATTTTAAGGTTATATTCTGTTTGCTATAAACTGCTAATTCGTCACTTTAGACCATATTTCTTCACAGTTCGTTAGAAATTTGTTGCACCTAGCGTTGCACTAAGGGGTATAGTGAAGCTCGGAAACCCTTGATTTTACTGGGTTTTTACTTATCAAAACTCTTCATTGTAGGGAATACTTGCTAGTACATCTTCATATCCCCTTATCTCGCTTTATTTCAAGGTTTTCAGGAATTTCCTACCTCTTCATCTGCCCCCATAATACTTCATATAAAAA
>JAXJUI010000055.1:0-17220 GCA_036309165.1 Agathobacter sp.
CTCATAATCTGTGATTTTACCGCCAAATGTTGCCAACACAGCAACCGCTTTTGCCACATCAAGTGGAGATCCTCCACCAAAAGCAACGATAAAATCTGCTCCACAAGATTTATATTGTTCCGTTGCTTTCTCCACGGTTTCTGTACTTGGATTTGCTTCTGTTTCTGTGAAACAATCACTTAATATTCCTGCGCTTTCTAACGCATCCTGACATTTTTTTACCATTCCAATCTTATTTAGATGTGGACCAGAAATGATAAATGCCTTTTTCTTTCCTAATTCTTTTGCAAGTTCTGGCAATTTGGATAAACTACCAGCCCCTACTTTTATATTTTGTGGTATAGAAAATGCAAACTCTTCCATTTTCCTCACCTTCCTTTTCTTTCATAACGAATCTTTTCGTAACAAATCTTTTTCGTAACAAATCTTTTCGTAATGATTCTCTTTCCAATAAATTCCTATAAGATTTAGCTAAGTGCCTCTACCGATTCCTTGATAATTTCATATGCTTTATCACAATCTTCTTTATCAATAATAAGAGGTGGAACCATACGAATCGTATGTGCCCCAATTGCTGTAATGAGTAAATGTCTATCAAGGCACGCATGTTTTACATCTAATCCACTGATGCTATCATCAAATTCAACACCAACAAGAAGCCCTTGTCCTCTTACTTCTTTTACATGTGGAATCGTCTCAAGCTTACTTTTAAAATATTCACCCATTTCCTTCGCATTTTTTGCGAGATCTCTATCCAAAAGTTCATTTACCTCTGCTAAAGCAGCTGCACAACTTACCGGATGTCCACCAAAAGTCGTTCCATGTGAACCAGGCGTAAATGCTTTTGCAACTTCTTCGGTTGCACAGATCGCACCAATTGGCATTCCGCCACCAAGTGCTTTTGCCATCGATACAATATCCGGCTTAATACCGTAATGCATGAAACTCATTACTTCACCAGTTCTGCACCATCCAGTCTGAACCTCATCAATTAAAAGAAGCATTCCTTTTTCATCACAAAATTCTCTAAGCCCTTTCATGAATTCCTGTGTAGCTGGATGAACGCCACCTTCCCCCTGTACAGGCTCAATCATAATTGCGATTGTGTTTTCTGTACATGCATCTTTAAAAGCCTGTAAATCATTATAAGGTGCATATGAAAATCCATACGCCATAGGACCAAATCCAATCTGACATCCATTTCCCGGCTGTCCTGTTGCAGACATCGCACCAAATGTACGACCATGAAATCCCATTTTTGCAGTAACAATGTGATAATGGTTTGGACCATACTTTTCAATTCCGTATTTTCTTGCCATTTTAATCATGGCTTCGTTTGCTTCCGTACCTGAGTTCTGATAAAAAATTTTGTCCATTCCAATAGTTGTACAAATTTTTTCAGCGAGTAATGCTTGTGGAATAGTATATGGATAGTTAAAAGTATGCATTACGTCTTTCACCTGATCAATCACAGCTTCTACTACCTTTTCATTACAGCTTCCGGCTGAGTTTACTGCAATACCAGCATAAAAATCTAAATACTTTTCTCCCTTTTCATCATACAAATACTGGTCTTTTGCTGTCTCACACAAAAAGTCCATTCTTTCATATGTTTCAATCATATATTTATTTACTTTGTCCTTAATTTCCTGCGCTGTACATCCTGTGTCTGCTAATTTCATATTTGCCTTCTTTCTTGTTTCCACATGGGTGTTTTTCAATATTTCGCCACTCTGTGTCCACATCCATTTTCCATACTCATTTTTAATTCATTTACATCCTATTACTCATTCAATTTCGTAATAATTTGCTTACTCAATCTCTCCTGCGGACTGAATCATATCCCGTGTAATTAATCCTTTAAGAATCAAATATTCTTCAATCATTTTTACGCAATTTTCGACACCAACTTTTTGGCTATTTAAAGTCATATCGTAGTTTACGGGATTGGTCCAATAATTTCCGTGTGTATAATATTCATAGTAATCTGCACGGAACTTATCCGTTCTCTCAATCGTTGCATGTGCAACCTCTTCCGTTACACCCATATTTTCCATCGTACGCTGTACGCAAAAATCTCTTGGAGCCTCAATATATACACTTACAACATTTGGTTTATCACGCAACACATAATCCGCACATTTCCCAACGATTACGCAGGATTCTTTCTCCGCCAAACTTCGAATAATTTCACTCTGATATTCGAATAATTTATCATCTGAAACAAACTTTTCATTTCTTGCAATATAACTTCTCGAACGAGGTAACCCCTTTAAAAAACTTGAAATACCATTCGTCTGGCGTATTTTCTCATTTACTTCCTGAAAAACATTCTCATCTAATCCACTCATCTGACTAGCTAATGTCAAAATTCGATTTTCATAGCAATGAATTCCCAACTCTTTTGCAAGCTGTGATGCAATCAGTTTTCCTCCGGTACCAAAACCTCTTGCAAATGTTACAACAAAATTTTCCATAATTAAGGCCTCCTTTAACCTGCAAGATATCTTTTTAAGAACTCTTTCGTTCTTGGATTTTTTGGATTTGTAAATAACTCTGATGGAGCTGCATCTTCCGCCACATAACCACTATCCATAAAAATTGTTCTCGTAGAAACATCTCTAGCAAATGCCATTTCATGTGTCACGATAATCATCGTAAGACCTGTCTTTGCCAACTCTTTCATAACGTTTAGAACTTCTCCAACCATTTCCGGGTCAAGTGCTGAAGTTGGCTCATCAAAAAGAAGAACCTCCGGATTCATACAAAGAGATCTTGCTATCGCAACACGCTGCTTTTGTCCACCAGAAAGCTGTGCAGGTTTTGCATTAATGTATGGCGCCATTCCTACTTTTTTCAATTGCGTAATTGCTCTATCAAAAGCTTCTTCTTTTGAAATATGAAGAACTTTTCTTGTACAAAGCATGCAATTTTCAAGAACTGTCATATTATTGAAAAGATTAAAGGACTGGAATACCATTCCCACTTTCGAACGATATTTATTAATATCCTTTTGTACATCACGAACTTCTTTATCATGATATAAAATTTTTCCAGTCGTTTGTCTTTCCAACTTGTTGATACATCGAAGAAGAGTCGATTTTCCCGAACCGGAAGAACCTACAATACAAATGATTTCTCCTGAATGTACATCAATATCTATTTTCCTTAAAACTTCATGATCTCCAAATGATTTGCTTAAATCTTTGATTGAAATTACTGCTTCACTCATATTGTTCGTCGCCTCCTATTGGTTGTCCATATATTCTACAGCAAGTGCATAATCTGTTTTTCCCTGCATTTTCTTCTCAATTAAATTAAATAATTTGTTAAATACAAAGCAGAGTACAAAGTAGATAACTGCAATTACAAGATACGACTCGAAGTATTTATAATAGTTTCCACCAACAGTTTTTGCTGCCATGAATAATTCCTGAACAGCAATAACATTTAACACTGATGTCATCTTAAGGTTTGTCAAAAATGTGTTTGCCATTTCTGGAATAATATTACGAAACGCCTGTGGCAAAACCACATAAAGCATTGTTTTAAAAGGAGACATTCCCATTGCCCACGCGCCTTCTCTTTGCCCAAGCTCAATCGAACCAATTCCTCCTCGAACTGTTTCTGCCATATATGCCCCAGTGTTTAAAACTGTAACAAGGATACCTGCAAAAACCGGAGTCACCTCGACACCAATCATTTTGATTCCAAAGTAAATAATCATTGCCTGTACAATCATCGGAGTATCTCGAAAAACTTCAACATATACACCAAAGACGATTTTTATGAGCCTTACAAAAAATCTTCTTATTATGCCATCACCCTGATTGATTTTGATATCTTCGATAATCCCCACTACATATCCTAGTACAAAACCAATCAACGTACCAATCACTGCGATATATAGCGTAAGCCAGGTCCCTTCAATAAACATACTTGAATATTTTTTTGCTAAAAATACCATCCATTCTAGAGAATTACTAGGATCTTGAAAATTCATACTACTACCTCACTTTTCCCCAGCTTACACTGGTTTATCTTAGTTTGCAGCTGGCTGCTGAGAAATCACTTCTTCCATAAGTTCATCCATTTTTTCTTTATCGTTCCATCCAATTGCATCCATTGCTGACTGAATCTTATCTCTAAGTGCTGTATCATCTTTTCTTGTTGCGATACAAACGTTTACCATTTCATCATCACCCTCAAAAGAATCATTTTCATCTAATGAGATAATTACAAGATCTTCATTTGTAAGTGCTGCAGACTGTGCTGTTGGTAAATCTACGATACAAACATCTGCTGCGTCATTCATAATTGCCATGAAGCATTCTGACGTTGTTTCAAAGTTTCCTGACTGCTCAGCTCCTTCAATCTGATCAAGAAGTGGAACCCAACCAGTACCAAGCTGTGTTGTTACTCTACATCCTGTACCTGCCAAATCTGAAAGACCTTTCACATCTTCATAAGCGCCACCTTTTTTAACAACAATGCAGTTATCTCTGTAATAATATGGTTCTGTAAATGAATAAGAAGCTTCTCTTTCAGCTGTTCTACCCATACCAGCGATAATTACATCATAATCGTTTGCATCAAGTGAAATACCAATCGATGACCACTCAACTTTATGAACTTCAAGTTCCATTCCTAATTCATCCGCAAGTTTCTGCGCTACCGCAACATCATATCCATATGCATAATAGTTTGAATCATAAATTGGAACTGCTTTACTTCCATTAGGTGTTGTATCTGAATCCTGAGTCCAGTTGAAAGGTGCATACGCACATTCCATTCCAACTCTTAACACGTTATCAGACTTGCTTTCTGATCCAGTTTCTGAATCTTTTGAAACATCTGATTTTCCACATCCTGCAATCATTGTAATTGCCATTACTGAAACAAGTGCCATTGATAAAAGTTTTTTCATTCTCATATGTTTATCCTCCATATTAAAAAAATAAGGCGCTAAAGATTTCTCTCTAGCGCCTTTGCTGATAGTCGTATAATATACCACATATTTCAGGCTAACAATGTTCATAATACACAAACATTGTGTTTATTTTGCACAATCATTATTGAAACATCAATTTTTTAATTAAAATACAATTCACTAAATCCAAGTATTCCATAGAATCATCCAGTGGCATTCCCATAATTTCTTCGATTTTTCTCATACGGTACTGCAGGGAATTTCTGTGAATAAATAAAGCTTCTGCTGTTTTTCCAATATTAAACCCATTCATATAATATTCAATCAAAGTATCCTGAAGAAATGTACCATTCGCATGATCGTATTCCTCAATTCTTTTTAATTTTTCATTACAGTAATCTAGGATTTCTGCCTGGTTTCCACTTCGAAACATAAACTTATAGATTCCCATTGAACTAGCACTTAATACTTTTTTGTTCTTTGGATTTGGAAGAATATCCTTTTTAGGAATCAGGCTTTTTGCTTCTTGATAACTCTTACCAAATTCACTTGGATTTGTATAGGTACTTCCTAAAATGCAAGTACCTTTTATCAAGTTCTTAAAAGGAGGTCGATTATCTAATTCTGACAAGATTTTTTCTAATTCATGCTCCGTTTCCTTGTCCTCTGTCGCTTCGAAAAGCAAAACAAATTTATTTAAGAATCGCATATACATCGGTCTCTTTTTCATATGTATTACTTCACGATTCAAACAATCCGTATAGTATTCATAGGTATGTTCATCCTGTTCCAAATTAATTCCATATTTTCGATCAATTACGATAATCCCAACACGATATGGTTTTGTAAAATCTAAACCAAACTGTCTTGAAATCTTTTCCACGTACTTTTCGTTTACTTCATATCCAAACAAAAGATTATACAAATAATCTCCCGTTCTTTTATTTCTTACCTCAGTTTCTAAAATTAATTTTCCGACACTCTGCGCAATATCAACAAATGATGCGCCTTCCCATCTCACATAAAACAAAGGCAACTCCAATTCAATTGCCTTATTTATCATTTCCTCTGAAATAGACTCTCTATCTTCTTCAATAGAAACCGCCAATCCTGATATTCCCAAGGCATTTAATTCTTCCATAACCTCCATAACAGATGCAAGCGTAAAACGAACATTATCAATAACAATCAGCGCAAAATTCCCTGGATTCATGTGAGCATCAAACGGCCGTGTCTGTACCATATAAGTCCACGAAACCATACGGTCGAGCCCTGTTTCACCTGTTAATAATTCCACTCCATCTAATCTTAAATTATATACATCTCTACACGTAACCATATCGTCACCTCTTACCATTTTTATCAGAATATCATATATTTTTATATAATGGATAGATTTTTCTGCATATACCCACTTTCACTCTTTTTTACTGCGCTAGGAGATGGTGGCGTGGGTATATGCATTTTCTCTTTTTATTAATACCCAAGCACATACTTTATTACCCTGGAAAACCGCCGGTTTTCCGCGATTTTTTTACTCTCTTGGCTCTTGCTTGGGTATATTCCCTTTAATTCCTGAGAAATACCCCCGGCGAGCTTCTCGCCTGGGTATTTCTCTTCTATTTTTCTGCATATACCCACTTTCGCCCTTTTCACTTCTCCTGAGTGGTGTGGTGTGGGTATATACTTCTTCTTTTCTCTGCATATACCCACTTTCACTCTTTTCACTTCTCCTGAGTGGCGTGGTGTGGGTATATGCTTCTTCTTTTCTGCGCATATACCCACTTTCGCCCTTTTCGCTGCGCCTGGCTGACTCGATGTGGGTATATGCTGAACCATTTATACACATATACCCATATCACTCTTCTTCCAAGAAATAAAACTTAATCATATGATGAACATATTCCAAATCAAGCGGATGTTCTTTCGTTTCATACGTCAAAATCAAATCAACCGTAGGTATAATATCATTTGCAATATATTCCTTTATCTTCTTCATGTTCCTTTGCACATATCCTGGATCATCCATTAACCCAAGATGCTCCCAATACACTATCTTCCCATCACTTGGTCGCATACATGTAAAATCTGGATAAACCTTCAAATCGCCCAATGCTAATTCACATTCATATCTAGTTGGAATATGATAAAATGCCAACTCATTTGCAATTAATGCTTCTGATTTTGATCGTACTTTATAGCCCGATAATGTGCTATAAATCAGCTTTTCAGGAAATTCTGTAAGAGAAGAATAAGGTTCACTCATCCAATTTACTGTACAAGATTCAATTGTTTTGTAATATTGGGAAATCAAATCATTAAAATCAGATTTATTTATCACTTCATTTGATTTTAATGTATCCGGACTCGGATAGTGATTAAGACAGATTTGAATTGCATTCTGCTGTTCTTTATTGTCTATAAGTTTTGCTTGCAAATATCTCCTTAATGCAAGCTTTTCAGCTAGCGTACGTTCCTTCTTCGGCAAATATTTTGACGTATGTCCATCCGAAACATACCACTTTGAATTTGTACCATTCTTCGCACAAATCAACTTTCCTTCTGGCAAATTTTTTAGTTGCCTTTCAAGAATCTTCTGTTCTTCTTTCAAATGTTTTTGTTCTTTTTTTAATTTGAGAAAAAACGTAATTCCCTCCTTCTGCTCTCCCAAAGTAGAAGTACGCTTCTCATTTCTCCTGTAACAAAATCTTTTAATCCTTTATGTTACATAAATTAATATATTCCCATCATACTCTTGTTTGTGTACTTTGACAATCTCCTTTTTAATGATAAAATATCAACTGTAAATATTCTTTAAAATAGTCATTGAATCTCAATGCAAAATCACACAAAGAATATGATTCCTTAATAAATTTATAAATAGTATCATACAAAATGGTACTATCTCTAAAAATATATATAAAGCAATAAGAAAGGAAAAACTCATGCATTTAGATGGTTACTACTCATCGGGACAATTTGCAAAAATGGCACAGGTTTCACTTCGAACCATTCGCTATTATGATAAACAAAATATTCTAAAGCCATCATTTGTAAATGAAAATGGTGCCAGATTCTATACGGATACCGATTTAGCAAAGCTTCAGCAAATTCTACTTTTGAAATACTTAGGCTTCTCACTTGATGACATCCGCGAAATGACCATCGGCGATGGCAACCTTCATATGCTAAAATCATCCCTTTCTTTGCAGAAAAAGCTGATTCAGGACCGCATTGAACAAATGCAACTCGTAGAAAAAGCAATTAATAGTACTATTAGTGAAATCAATTCTGGGAACGAATTGGATTGGAGTCAAATGCTTGACCTGATTCATTTAACGAATATGGAAAAGAGTTTGAAATCACAGTATCAGAATGCTAACAATATTTCAGCCCGAATCCGACTCCATAGAGATTATTCAACAAATGAGCAGGGTTGGTTTCCTTGGGTGTATGAGAAAGTTGAGGAAACTCTTCATATTTCGACCTCTACGAATAATTTAGATAATAACATCCTCGAACTAGGTTGTGGGAATGGGGCTCTTTGGCGAGAAAACATCGAAAAAATCCCAGCGAATATTTCGATTACACTTTCTGACATTTCAGAAGGAATGATTCGTGAAGTTCGAAGAAGTATTGGACGAAAAGATAAACGTTTTTCATACAAAACTTTTGATTGTCATAAAATTCCTTTCGAGAATGATAGCTTTGACTGCGTAATTGCAAATCATGTACTTTTCTACTGTGAAAAAATTGACCAGGTTTGCAAAGAAATCAAACGTGTTCTAAAACCAAATGGTATTTTCATTTGTAGTACCTACGGAACGAAACATATGAAAGAAATTACTGAACTGGTACAAGGGTTTGATGAACGAATTGTGCTTGCTTCTGAAAATTTATATGATCGGTTTGGTTTAGAAAATGGGAAAGAAATTTTATCAAAACACTTTTCTGATGTTACATTAGAAAACTATGAAGATGAAATCGTCATCCGCCAGGCAGAGCCAATTATTGAGTATATCTTGTCCTGCCACGGCAATCAAAACCAGTATTTGCTTAATCGTTATCACGATTTCAAAGGATATGTAGAAAAAAAATTGTATAAAGATATGCATATCACGAAAGATGCAGGGATGTTTGTATGTAGAAACTGATATATGCACGAATAATAAAAAACTTTGCATATACCCAAATCCAGGTTTCCTGGCGAAGAATATGTGGTACAAGTGGGTATATGCCTGATAAAAACTTTACATATACCCATACCTTGGCTTCTCGGCGAAGAATATGTGCTACAAGTGGGTATATGCCTGATAAAAACTTTACATATACCCATACCTTGGCTTCCTAGCGAAGAATATGTGGTACAAGTGGGTATATGTCTGATAAAAACTTTGCATATACCCATACCTTGGCTTCCTAGCGAAGAATATGTGGTACAAGTGGGTATATGCTGAAAAATAGTTGTAAAATACCCAAGCTAGCTATGTAGCTTGGGTATTTCTCGGGAATTAATACATATATACCCAAGAACAAAACAAAATAGAAAGAAAATCGCGGAAAACCAATGGTTTTCCGGAGTAATCAAATATGAACATGGGTATTTTGTTAAAAAAAAAATGTATATACCCACACCTTGGTTTCCCAGTGAATATGATGAGGTACAAGTGGGTATATGCCTGATAAAAACTTTGCATATACCCGCACCCTGGCTTCTCGGCGAAAAAAGGCAAGAAAACAACCAATTGTTTTCTTGCCTTTTATGATTCTGCTTTCTTAAGAAATTAAAATGCAAACGTATTGCTAAGACCAACCCAAAGCTGATCTTTATCACTCATATTAAGAGCTGTTCCATCTTCTAATGTATAACCTTCAGCAGATGCTGTTCCATTATATGAACCGCAAAGTTGTGGCCAATCAATTCCGATTTCCGGATCATTCCATGCAAGACCACCTTCATCACCTGGATGATAGAAATCTGTACATTTGTAGCAGAATTCTGCAATATCTGAAAGAACTAAGAATCCGTGTGCGAATCCCTCTGGAATATAGAACTGTTTTTTGTTTTCTTCTGTTAATTCTACACCGAACCACTTTCCATATGTTTCGCTGTCTTTACGCAAATCAACAGCAACATCAAATACAGATCCTTTTACAACACGTACAAGTTTGCCCTGTGGAAATTCTTTCTGGAAGTGAAGTCCACGAAGAACACCTTTTACAGAGCAAGACTGATTGTCTTGTACAAAAACCATATCAAGTCCTTCTTCATGCATATCTTTCTGATTATATGTTTCCATGAAATATCCACGTGCGTCACCATGAACAGCTGGTTCAATAACGCAAAGTCCGTTTATTCCACCAACGTTTTTTTCTACTTTAATCTGTCCCATTTTTTACTCCTTCTTAATCAAAATACGACAATTCACATTATGAATCTTCCTATTTACTCTAAATAAAAATTTTGATTTAAGATATATTTCTTCTTAGAATTCAATTTCCGCTAAGTAGCGTTTCACCGCATCCTGCCATGTAGGAAGTGGAGTAAATCCAGCTTCTACCAACTTTGACTTATCCAAACGGCTATTAAATGGACGAGCCGCTTTTGACACACCATACTCAGCAGTTGTAACAGGAGCCACCTCTACTTTTTCATATTCCGTGTGTCCCATCTCGATAGCCTGACGGAAAATTTCTTTTGTAAAATCATACCAGCTGATGTATCCACCTTCGTTTGTTGCATGATAGAAACCATATTTTTCAGTTTCAATCATATCTACTAAAAGACGAGATAAATCTAATGTATAAGTTGGTGTACCAATCTGGTCACAAACAACAGTAAGTTTGTCATGGTTCTTTCCAACACTTAACATTGTCTTGATAAAATTCTTTCCGTTTGTACCAAATACCCAAGCAATACGAACGATAAAGAATTTTTCTAATAAAGAAGAAACCGCTTTTTCCCCTTCATATTTGGTCTGACCATAGTAATTAAGTGGTGCAAATTCTTTACAATCTGCATCCCAAGGATTTTCTCCCTGTCCGTCGAATACATAGTCTGTGCTGATATAAACCATCTTACAATCAAGTTCTTTACAAACTTTTGCAATTGTTTCTGTTCCTTTTACGTTGATAGCAAAAACTTTGTCCTTTTTGTCTTCATCTTCAGCCAAATCTACCGCAGTCCAAGCTGCGCAGTGAACGACAACATCTGGATTTACTTCTTTTACTACGCGATTTACATCATCTTCATTTGTAATATCAAGTGCCACGTAAGGCATGGTGGTTACAGGACTGTTGTCTTGCACTCCACTATATTCTGGTGCAATATCAGAACCGACACCTTCGTAGCCTCTTTTTGCTAATTCATTCATTACGTCGTGGCCAAGCTGACCACCCACGCCTGTTACGAGAACTTTCATACAATTTTCCTTTCTTCTCGGGGCTCGACTAATCGTCGAATTAAGCAAAATGTCTTGTGCAAATATCGAATAAATTCGATTTGCACAATTCATTTTCCTTGGCACTACTATTTATTTCCGTACATCTTTGCATAGTAGTTCTGATATTCACCTGAGATGATTTCTTCCCACCATTCTTTGTTTTCAAGATACCATTTGATTGTCTTCTTGATACCATCTTCGAATTTTGTTTCTGGTAACCAACCAAGTTCGTTATGAATCTTTGTAGGGTCGATAGCGTAACGCATATCATGACCTTTACGGTCTGCTACATATGTGATAAGGCTTTCTGGTTTGCCAAGTTCTTTACAGATAATTTTAACGATTTCAAGGTTTGTCTTTTCGTTGTGTCCACCTACATTGTAAACTTCACCAACACGACCTTTATGGATAATTAAGTCGATTGCTTTACAATGATCTTCTACGTATAACCAGTCACGTACGTTTTCACCTTTTCCATATACTGGAAGTGGTTTATCATTTAACGCATTTGCGATCATAAGTGGAATTAACTTCTCTGGGAAGTGATATGGTCCATAGTTGTTTGAACAACGGCTGATTGTTACAGGTAATCCAAATGTTCTGTGGTAAGCAAGAACAAGTAAATCAGCACCAGCTTTTGATGAGCTGTATGGGCTTGATGTATGGATTGGAGTTTCTTCTGTAAAGAAAAGGTCTGGGCGATCAAGTGGAAGATCTCCATATACTTCATCTGTTGATACCTGATGGTAACGTGTAATACCATATTCACGACATGCATCCATAAGAGTTGCTGTTCCGATGATGTTTGTCTGTAAGAAAATTTCTGGATTCTCGATTGAACGGTCTACATGTGATTCTGCTGCAAAGTTTACAACGATATCTGGATGTTCTTCTTCAAATAACTGATAAACAGCTTTACGATCGCAGATGTCCATTTTGCAGAAACGGAAGTTAGGGTTGTCCATAACATCTTTTAATGTAGATAAGTTTCCAGCATAAGTTAAAGCATCGATACAAACGATACGGTAATCTGGATATTTGTTTAACATATGAAATACGAAATTTGAGCCGATGAAACCAGCTCCACCTGTTACGATAATTGTCATTTTAGTTTTCTCCTTTTTTGAAAATTTTTTAATACTAATATAAGTTTTCCTGATATTTTCCATCAAGGACATCTTTTAAATACTGTCCATACTGATTTTTCTTAAGCACTTCATAAACTTCAAGCACATCTTCCTTTGAAATCCATCCATTTAAGTATGCGATTTCTTCTAAGCAAGCAATTTTGCGATGCTGATGTGTTTCAACAGTCTTTACAAAGTTTGTTGCATCTACCAAGCTTTCGTGTGTACCTGTATCAAGCCATGTGAAGCCCTGTCCAAGAAGTTCTACATTTAACTGTCCTTCTTCTAAGTAGATTCGGTTCAAATCTGTGATTTCTAATTCTCCACGAGCAGAAGGTTTTAAGTTCTTTGCATATTCTACAACTTTGTTATCGTAGAAATATAAACCTGTTACACAGTAATTGCTCTTTGGCTTCTGTGGTTTTTCTTCAATAGAAATAGCTTTTCCGTTTGCATCAAATTCAACGATACCAAAACGTTCTGGGTCATCAACGTAGTAACCAAATACGGTTGCACCTTTTCCTGATTCTGCATTTTCAACCGCCGCTTTCAAACGTTTCTTTAAGCCATGTCCTGCAAAAATATTATCACCAAGAACCATTGCCACTGTATCATCACCGATAAAATCTGCGCCAATCGTAAATGCCTGAGCAAGTCCGTCTGGGCTTGGCTGTACTGCATAAGTAAGATTGATACCAAACTGATGACCATCTCCTAATAATTCCTGGAAACGTGGTGTATCCTGTGGTGTAGAAATGATTAAAATCTCACGAATACCAGCACTCATAAGGACTGATAATGGATAATAAATCATTGGTTTGTCATAAATTGGAAGTAACTGTTTTGATGTTACCATTGTAAGTGGATAAAGACGTGTGCCTGAACCACCTGCTAAAATAATACCTTTCATATTGAATCTCCTTTTAAATTTTCAAATATGATCTGCGAGTTATTTGTATTATAAAAGGTGACCTTAGGTCACCTTCAAGTACTTTTTTCAAAAATTTCCTTTAATATTTTTCTATCTAATATTATTTCTAATTATTCCTTTCTCCATTCATCTGGTAATTTCATTCCATCTTCTTTCATCTTTTCCCAAAGCACATCTGCTCTATTTTCTGTAATTACATTATGTCTTATGGCTTTTTGAAGTATTTTTGCAGTCGGCCATAATTGAATTCCATGTGATGCTGCATATGTCTTTACATCACTCATGTTGTTGCTCGCCACAACTGCCTTACCCTCAGAACTCTCCGCCATTGCCAGCGCAGCGGCTTCACCTTTTCCCATCTTTTCACATAAACTGAAATAGATATCTGCTGCTTCTGTACCTGATTCAATGTCCTCGACAACAACTCTATTCATTCTTTTTACAGCATCAATTTGATTCTTCCGCTCTACTTTATGCGGTCCTCTACACACTTCATCATAAACCACTTGTGGAATTACAATTTCAAAACCCTCTATTTCAAAAGGTTTTAGAAATATTTCAAAACTGTTTCTGTTCAAGAAGCTTGATAACGTGTCTGAATCACCATATACGATTCTAGTCTTTTCCTTACCCGTTTTATTAATCATTCAAAATTTCTTCTCCTTCATATGCTTCCATCCCCTCAATAAAAGCATCACGACAAAACTGTCGGTATAAACTCTCTGGAAGTATCTTCGCATTTTTTCCTAAAAGTCTCTTATACTCACCCAAAACACTCCATTGTTCTTTCTCATCCGACTCACAATACAAGACAACATCATAACCAAGAAGTCTGGCATTTGGAAGCACCTGTTCCTTTTTCAGATCCTCATACTTCTCTTGCGATATTTTCCCCTGATATCGCAATCTAAAAAGCACAGCCTGATAACTCATTTTATAAAACTGACTCAAATCAATGATTTCTTTCATGGTCCATTCATCTATTTGATTTCTGCTCTCAAACCAATTAAGCGCTTCATATGGCATTAATAAAAAAGAGGCAAACATATCAGCTTCTTTCTCACTATCATCCCTACCTGTATGAAGTGCCGATAAACAAATCTTTCCCTCGTTGCACTTTTCAACTTCCAAATGATATAGCTCATGCCCCATTGTAAATCTCTGTCTACCAATTGACATCTTAGAATTCACGGCAATCACTTTTGATTCTCTATCACTGATACAAATTCCACTTATGCTACCAGACAAAACTACCCTTACAAGAGAATATCTTTCTAATTTGAGAATAATATCTTCTATATCTATTGTTTCAAACGCTCCATATCCCATTTTGTCTCGAATTTGCATTGCCAATGAGTTTATTTCCAAATCAGATTTCATACTAATCCCTGCCTAATTCTTTCATTTTTCTCATATTAAGAAGTAACTTTTGAATATTTCGTATTGCGTCAATATCATCAGCTTCTAAATCCGATGCACGAAAGGCGATTTTCATAGGAACAAACTCTTCTTTTCCTCTCAAAACATTCATACTGCAACCAAATAGCTCACATGCTCTTTCTAATGCAGCAATTCCAATATTTCGTTCTCCTTTTTCAAACTTCGCAATTAACGACCTATCTACTCCAATGTTCTTTGCAATCTGTTCCTGTGTAAATCCAACTTCCTTACGTACATTTCTAAAATTTTCTCCCATTGATACACGAGCATCCATATCAATTTCCTCCGTAATTTCTTTACATAATTACTATAACCCCATTTGTCACATTTTTCAATATATTATTTGTACAAAAATGTGACAGAAGTTTTTGCAAAAATTAATCCATCACCTAATTATAAGTGATGGATTATTCTTATTCTTCACAAATCTTTTTCAGCTCAGCCGATGCCTGCTCATAGTTTTCAAACACCACACCATGAATTCCAAGCTTTCTTGCTGTTTCAACATTTTCTATGCGATCATCAATGAAAATGGTTTCCTCTGGTTCAAGCCAATATTCATCCAAAATATGGAGATAAATATCTTCATTTGGCTTAATCATTTTGCACTGATAAGAGAAAACCGCGCCATCCATAAGTGGCAAAAACTTCATCTTCTCTTTGGTCTTTTCAAAATTATATTCTCCGTAATTTGACAAAATATATACATGATAGCCTTGCGCTTTCATATCCAAAATCCAATCCACCGCATGTGGCAACAGTTCTATCGCATCTGGCGTATGTACAAAAGCTTCACGAATTTGTTTTTCATATTCCGGTGCATTTGCAACGAACAAATCAATAAATTCTTCTGTAGAATAAGTTCCTTTGTCACATTCGTTCCAAAGCTCGGTTGCATACATTGCCTCATTTACAGCATCCTTCGTTTTTTGATCAAATCCAAGACAATCCATCATCTGGTCTGGTTCGTAAGACACCAACACTTTACCAACGTCAAAAACTATATTTCTAATCATGTTTTTCTACCTCATCTATTTACATTTCGTCATATCAAATCCTACTACATTTACTCATTCTTAAATGCCCAAAACTTATTTATTAAGAAGTTCACTGGCACACTAATGAGCAAATTAATAATCGGTGCAATAAATTCAGAAATGTGTAACACCTGCACCCAAAGAACAATCAAAACACTATTTAGGAAAAGTCCCGTAAACGAATATGATACGTACGTCTTTAAAAGTGCTTTCCATAAAGAACGTTCCTCTCCATCCTCAAGCATAAACACAAATTTATTATTCCAAAAGAAAGACCATAATACACTAAGTATAAACGCAATAATCTGAGCGATAAAATAGTCCCATGTTGGGAAAATATGCACTGCACGCATTCCCAAAAGAGAAAATGTATAGAGCAAATATGAGATTACTGTATTACTTACACCTACTAAACCAAACTTAACAAATTGCATAAAAGCATCCCATTTAGGTTCAAGGAATTTAAGGTGTAAAAGTTTAATAAAAATAAATTTCAAGACGTTATCTATCCAATCCCAAAATTTGTTCATGTAAGTCTCCTTTTCAACTAAACCAAGTCCTATTCTATTGTGAGTATCATTTATAATCGAAGTCAATGAAAATATCTATTTATCGCCACCACAACAACAGGTAACTATTTCATGTCATTATAACACAATCATCTGTCTTTCGATATATATAATTTTTGAGAAGGTATTTAGAAATTTTTAGGAGGAGGGAATCTACATTTTTTGGGGAGAAGGAATTAAAATTCTGGGAAGGAATTTAGAATTTTAGAAGGAAACCTAGAATTGCTGAAGGAATTATCTCTATGCATGATTTTTCTTCTTGTAGAAAGATTCTTTTATGTGTAGTTTCTCTATGCATAAAATCTATCTTGCAGAAGAAAATTTCATCCCCTTTTTTCAGATTTTGGCCTATTTTTCTTGCTTTTTAATTTGATTTTTCTCCATACGCTCAAACGTACTCCTCAGGTACAAAAATCTTTGATTTTTTGTACCTGAGGAATCATTTTTTCCATATAGAGAGAAAGCAGCATCAGTTCGTACGCTTTTCACTCCTTTTTCTATTATTTTTCTTTCCTGAGATATACTTTTCTTGTATAGAGAAACGAGAACAGCAGTTTTTTTCTTACGAAAGACTTTTTCTGTATAGAGAAACGCTGACAGCAATTTTTTACCTTACGAAAGGTTTTTTCTGTATAGAGAAACCCCCTCAAGCAAAAATGTCTCCAAGCGATGACGAATTTTTCTTTGAATGAAATCCGCAAGTAAAAGGAGTCAGACTTTCACCTTTTTGCCAACGTTCAAAC